>NZ_LGHL01000006.1 GCF_001908205.1 Bradyrhizobium sp. NAS80.1 | reverse complement strand
AGCCACTGCCCACGCTTGCTGACGATAGATTTTTCTTGATCTCCCGGTGCACACGTCGTGCACACGCCGCCCTCTAACCACTTGAAAAACTTAAACTTTCGCTCCAATCCATCATGGGCGCCACGGAAACGAAGAAGTCCCGATATCCCAACAACTTAATCCTGCGTCACGATCGAATAGGCCATGCCAGCGCACCAATGCTTGCTCCCCTCTTGAAGCGGCTCGCTGGCATCATTCGCCCAAATACGCCTGCCGTTCAACCACAATAAAGATGGCGGCGCGCCAAGAAGCTCAATGCCGAGCACGAGTGCTCCAACGAGATGGATCTGGGTCTAGCGCCGGCCCGGATGGTCCAACTCTCAACAGAGAGTGAACGACCGGATCAAATTGGACAAACCTTCAGATCGAGCTGACCCGAAGCCGCCAAAAGGGACATTGAAGCGCAGAACGCCCGCATCGGAATCGCTGGCCGAATTCAGCTGATCCCTTCGGACAGAAACAACCTCTGCCGTCAGTGGGCCAGTCATGAATGCAAAGCGACGTGGGAGCCTCCTGTCACGCCGGTGCCGAGGATGGTACTCACAGGCAAATTGTAGTCGTCCCAACTTCAAAGCACGCCATCAGAGAAACGAGGATGCCAGAGCCGGAGTTTCGACCAGCGCGTGAGCCATGTACTCAAGTGCGCCTCTAGTTTGGGTTCGACTCGAAGGACCGCAGATACATATCCTCACGGCTTCGGGTGGCGGCTCGCTCACCACAAACGCGTCGCTTGCGACAACACCGATGCCGGTCTGACGCATATGCTCCACGAAAGCCGATCGATTCCATTGTTCGGGCAGTCCAACCCACAGATTGAAGCTCAGGGGATCTCCACGGTAGGACCCCTTAGGCAGGATCTCGGCAGCGAGCTGCTGTCGAGCCGAGGTCTCGGAGCGGATGAACCGCAACATTGTGTCCGCAGTGCCGTCTTCGATCCAGCGCGTGGCGAGCGCTACAGTGAGCGGCGATGCCATCACGGTGGCTGACCGAAGCGCAGAGGCAAACGGCCAAGCCGAGCGCGTATCTGGCACAACGACATAGGCAGCCCGTAACCCGGCACCGATGCATTTGGCGAGTCCTGCGACATGCCAGGTAAGATCGGGCGCGATCGCGGCGAAAGGCGCGTGCCCGTGCCCGTGCTCGAGAATGAAACCATAGGCATCGTCCTCGACGATAGGCACCTTGAAGCGCCGCGCAATTGCGACGATGTCCCGCCTGCGCGAGTCCGGAATCGTCAAGGTCGTCGGATTCTGCAAAGTCGGATTGAGATAGATGGCTTTGGGTTTGAGTTTCTTGCACGCGTTGATCAGCGCCTCCGGCTCAATGCCATCATCGTCCATGGGTAAGCCGACGAGCGTGATGCCGAGCTGGGCGGCGATGGATCTGATCCCCGGGTAGGTAATGGCCTCGCATACCACCACCTCGCCCCCCTTCGCCAGAATGGAGAGAATACCGAGCAGCGCCGGATGTGCACCTGGCGTGACGAAGATGCGGCTCTGTGCCGGCACCAACGCACGGCGACCCAACCAGCTCGATGCGGCATCCTTGTCGGCCTGAGTGCCGCCGAAGCCCTGGTAGCGCAGCAGTGATACGATGTCGCGCAGCACATAGTCGGCGCCGGCCTGCATTCGCTCGATCAATTCGGGATCGTCCGGTTCAGGCGGCAGGTTCATCGACAAGTCGACAGGACGGGGCGGAAAGCTTGCTGCCGAGCGCCGCGGTCGCGGCTTGTCACGAATGAATGTTCCCTGGCCGACTTTCGATTCGATCAGTCCGCGCTTTTGCGCCTCGACATAACCGCGCGCCACCGTGGTGAAATCGATGTCGAGCCGCTTGGCAAGCTTGCGTTGCGGCGGCAAACGGTCACCAATGACCAGCTTTCCCGCAGCGATGTCGTCAGCGATTGCATCGGCAATTGCGAGATAACGCGGCTTGTCACTGTTCGCCAAGTCGGGCCGCCATTCGGTCATCGAGAAGCTCCGGTCAATGTGCCGTCAAAATTGACTGTATATTGTTGCACGCGCACCTGCAATTTCATTTGCGATTGGAGGACACTGATTGCGAGAGCCAGACCTGGCGAGCTGCACAGCAATCAAGCGCACTGCACAGCGTTTTCTAGGCAGAATTTTTCGATGCGCGGGAACCGATTGCAGAACCCAGTCAGCTTTCCAGTCAAGATTGACTGCGTCATTGAATGCATATTGTATGTTTTGATGATTTATCGCGCAAACCGCTCTTTGGCACATTGATTGCAAATCCTGATCTCGATCCGGGAGGCCGGACTAGAGCAGGAGGTGCACAATGCCAGCAGTCAACATACCCGCGCGTCAGAAGGGCGATTTCCTCGTCGATTACGAAGAGAAGGTCTTCGAGGACGTCAAAGCAAAACCCGGCGAGAAAGCGCTCGTCACCTTTCACACCGTGGCGTTCGAAGGCTCCATCGGTCTCGTGAATATCCTTCAGGCGCTGAGGCTGAAGCGAAAGGGATTCGAGACTTCGGTTCTCCTCTACGGTCCCGGCGTCACGCTCGGCATTCAGCGCGGCTTCCCGAAGATCGGCGACGAACCCTTTCCTGGTGCGCAGAACTTCAACAACAACCTCGCAAAGTTCATGGACGAAGGCGGCAAGGTCTACGCCTGCCGGTTCGCGCTGCAGGCCCTCTACGGTCACGGCGAGTCCTCGCTCATTCCGGGCATCCGACCGATCAATCCGCTCGATGTGCTCGACCTGATCCTGCTTCACCGCAGGGACGATGCCTTCATGATCCACACCTGGACCGTCTGACCTAAGTGACGGACGAGGGAGGAAGATAGTGACAGCGAAACGCACGGTGAGAGCTGGCGCGATTCAGATCGCGCCGGATCTGGAGACACCTACGGGAACGGTCGATCGGATTCTGGCTGCTATCACAGAAGCGGCCGGCAAAGGCGTCCAGTTTGCCGTTTTTCCAGAGACGTTCGTTCCCTGGTATCCCTATTTCTCCTTTGTCCGTCCGCCGGTCCTCAGCGGTGCCGAGCACATCCAGCTTTACGACAATGCCGTCGTCGTGCCGGGTCCCGTCACCGACGCCGTCGCGCAGGCGGCCAAGCGTCACGGCATGGTGGTCGTGCTCGGCGTCAACGAACGCGATCACGGCTCGCTCTACAACACCCAACTCGTGTTCGATGCGACCGGGACGCTTCTCCTGAAGCGCCGCAAGATCACGCCGACGTTCCACGAGCGCATGATCTGGGGCCAGGGTGATGGCGCGGGTTTGAAGGTCGTGGAGACCGCGGTCGGTCGCGTTGGTGCGCTGGCCTGCTGGGAGCACTACAACCCCCTCGCCCGCTACGCCCTGATGGCCCAGCATGAAGAAATTCACGCGGCCCAGTTTCCGGGATCCCTGGTCGGGCAGGTCTTTGCCGACCAGATCGAGGTGACGATCCGTCATCACGCCCTCGAAAGCGGATGCTTCGTGGTCAATGCCACCGGCTGGCTAACCGAGGAGCAGATCGCAAAGATTTCGCCCGAGGAAGGCCTTCGCAAGGGGCTGCGCGGCGGCTGCATGACAGCGATCGTGTCGCCGGAGGGCAATCACCTCGTCCCGCCGCTGACCAGTGGCGAAGGCATCCTCGTCGCCGATCTCGACCTGGCGCTGATCACCAAGCGCAAACGGATGATGGACTCGGTCGGTCATTATGCCCGGCCGGAACTTCTTTCGCTCGTGCTGAACGACCGGCCGGCGCTCCCAATGCACGGCTCTCACCCGAACCGCCTCATGCCCATTCCGGGAGACCTATCAGATGAGACCTCAGATACCACACGAGCAACCCAAGGCGATTCCGACCGAGCAACTGATCAACGAGTTGCAGTCCTTCGGAGTCCGGCTCGCTGATCCCAAGACCGGGGCGACCGGCCGCCGCGGTGGTGCCGGGCCATCGGATCACACGCCGTTCACGATCGACGGCGCAACCGTGATGGTCCCGGTCCACAATGCACCGGCTTTCGAAAGTCCGTATCTCGTCGAGCAGCCTGACGCCGCGGGCCGCAGCCGCATTTCGCGCGATGGCGTGGTGCTCGCCGATGTTTCATTTCCGTTGCGGCCAAAGTTCTACGATCGCACGACCGAGAACGGCATCCCCTATTGGAAGATTGCGACACTGCACGGCCGCGATGTGCTCGCCACGACGGTGCTCCAGACCTGCATTCGCTACCAGAGCCGCACCAAGACCTGCCAGTTCTGCGCCATCGGACAGTCGCTCGCGGCTGGACGCACGGTCGAGCGCAAGACGCCGGCACAACTTGCCGAAGTCGCCAAGGCCGCCGTCGAACTCGACGGTGTGCGCCACATGGTGATGACGACGGGCACACCACACACGTCCGATCGCGGCGCGAGCATCCTTGCGGATAGTGCGCAAGCTGTCAAAGCCGCCGTCGATCTGCCTATCCAGGCGCAATGCGAACCGCCGGACGATTTCGCCTGGTTCCAGCGCATGAAAAATGCCGGCGTCGATTCGCTGGGCATGCACCTGGAGGTCATCGGTCCGGCCGTGCGGAAAAGGATCATGCCGGGCAAGGCTCAGGTTTCGATCGAAGACTACATGGACGCTTTTGCGGCAGCCGTCCCGGTCTTCGGGCGCGGACAGGTCTCGACCTACATCCTGGCCGGCCTTGGCGATGAGCCTGCCGAGGTCCTCGCGATTTCGCGCCGGCTCATCGATATCGGAGTCTACCCCTTCGTCGTGCCGTTCGTGCCGATCGCAGGCACGCCGCTGGAGAGCCATCCGACACCGTCCCCGACGTTCATGCATGAGATCCTGCGTCCGCTAGCCGAGATGTTGCGAACCGGCGGCCTGCGCGCGACCGACATCAAGGCAGGCTGCGGAAAATGCGGTGCCTGCTCGGCCCTTTCCACCTATGAACGCGGAGCAAGCGCATGATCTTCGAGCCGTTTAAACCGTTCATTGCGCCTGAATTTCAGGTGAAGTTCGCGACCGAAGCCTGGGAGCGAGCTGCCGCGGCGGCGTTGCGGCGCAAGGTGTTCTGCGAGGAGCAGCACGTGTTTGCGGGCGACGATCGCGACGCGATCGACGACGTCGCCATTCCGCTCGTCGCCGTGTCGCTGCTCGGCGTGGTCGAGGATGATGTCGTCGGCACCGTGCGCATTCACGCCGATGAGCACGAGGCGGATGTGTGGTGGGGCTCCCGGCTTGCCGTCGAGAAAAGCTATCGCCGGCTCAGCGCCGTCGGTGCCGGGCTGATCCGACTCGCAGTCTCCTCCGCCCATGCGCGCGGATGCCGCCGCTTCCTTGCCAACGTGCAGAGCCAGAACGCTCTCTTGTTCCAGCACATGCACTGGCGCTCGCTCGGCGAATTCGAGCTCCACGGCCGGCCGCATCACCGCATGGAGGCGGACCTCGATCACTACCCGCCGTTCCGAACGCCCGAGACCGGCTTCCTGTCGCTTGCAAAGTTGGCGGCCTGATCATGCTGTCGGAGGTCGCACTTACAGGTCTCGCCGAAAAGCTTCGCCAGAGCCGAGGCATCGCCGCCAAGGCCGATATTGCGGCAGTGGCGGCTGCGCTCGACCTGTCGGGCGACGACGCCATCGCGGTGGGCGATGACTGTGCGGCGATTCCGGATGGCGACGGCTACACCCTGTTCGCCATCGAAGGCTTCATGAACGAATTCGTAGCCGCGGATCCGTGGTTTGCCGGGTGGTGTGGCGCCATGGTCAACATCTCCGACGTCGCCGCGATGGGAGGGCGGCCGACCGCCATCGTCAACGCGATCTGGTCCAATGGGGCGGACAATGCCGCGCCGATTCTCGAAGGATTGAAGGCGGCGGCAAAGACCTTTGGTGTACCCGTCATCGGTGGGCACACCAACGTGCGCAGCAGCCAGAGCCAATTTGCCGTCGCAATCCTCGGCCGCGCCAGGCGGCTTCTAACCAGCTTCGATGCCAGGGCTGGCGACAAGCTCATCGCCGCGATTGATCTGCGCGGCCGCTATCGCGAGCCGTTTGCAAACTGGGAGGCGGCGACCGACGCGCCGGCGGAGCGGCTCCGCGGCGATCTCGAGATCCTTCCATCCATCGCCGAGTCCGGCCTTGCGTTGGCCGCCAAAGATATCAGCCAGGGTGGCATCATCGGCACCGCGGCAATGCTCGCCGAGTGTTCGAAGGTCGCGATCACGCTCGACCTCGATGCCATACCGATTCCGGACGGCGTGCCACTCGAGCGCTGGCTGCTGACCTTTCCGAGCTTCGGCTATCTGTTGTCGGTCAAGCCCGATCACATTGACGAGACGCTGGCGCGCTTCGGACAGCGCGGCATTGCGGCCGCTTCGATCGGCGAGGTCACCACGGGAACCAGCGTAACCATTCGCGCTGCCGCCGGCCGCGCAACGGTCTGGGACTTCTCGCAACAGCCGTTGATCGGCTGTGCTCCGGACCAGCGCAGCGCTCAGCGGAGCGTGGCATGACCACCATTCCGGACCGGCTTCGGATCGCCATTCTGACCCACTCGACCAATCCGCGGGGTGGCGTGGTGCACGCGCTCGAACTTGCGGACGCCTTGACACGCCTCGGCCACCAAGCGGTCGTGCATGCGCCCGACCGGACCGGCAGAGGCTTTTTCCGCGCCAGCGCTGCGCAAACCGTGTCAGTGAATGCTTCGCCTACTCCAGATGACGTGACGGCGATGGTCGACACGCGAATCGCCGACTACGTCCGGCATTTCGAGGATCCGTCACATCGGCACTACGACGTCTTTCACGCTCAGGACGGTATCTCCGGCAACGCGCTTGCGACGCTGAAGCAGCGCGGATTGATCCAACGCTATGTGCGTACCGTGCATCACCTAGATGCCTTCCGCCAGGAGCGGCTGCGCGAGCTCGATCAACGCTCGATTCTTTGCGCCGACGGGCTCTTCGTCGTCAGCCGTTTCTGGCAAGAGCGCCTGAGGGCCGAGATGTCCCGTGCGGCGACGCTGGTCGGCAACGGCGTCGACACGGCGCGCTACTCACCCGTCGCGAAACGTGCCGACCATACACTGCGCACCCGGCTTGGCCTTCGCGGAGGCCCCATCCTGCTGTCGATTGGCGGCGTCGAGCGGCGGAAGAACACGCTTGGCATTCTCGACGCGTTTCTGCAGGTGCACTCCATTCATCGATCCGCGCAGCTCGTGATTGCCGGCGGTGCATCGCTGCTCGATCATGGCGCGTACCGAGAACAGTTCAAGTCACGGCTGCGGAACGCGGGACTAGCGGCGGATGCGGTGGTCGAGACAGGGCCGATCGCGGATGCCGAGATGCCATCGCTTTATCGCCTGGCCGACGCGATGGTGTTCCCGTCCTTGCGAGAAGGTTTCGGCCTTGCGGTCCTGGAAGCAATGGCAAGCGGCGTGCCGGCGGTGGTCTCGCACATCCCACCTTTCACCGAATATCTCGGCCCCGACGATGTCGCGTGGTGCGATCCGGATCACGCCGGCCCGATCGGCGATGCCATCCTCAGTGCTTTCGCCGAACCTCTTCGCTCGCGCCTGATCGCGAACGGTTTGAAGGTTGCCCAGCGCCACGACTGGAAGCTTACCGCGGAAGCGCACCTTCCGACATATCAAGACGTACGTGAGGTGCACTATGCCTGAGATGCGGTTTCACGTGCGCTGGCCCGATGAGAGCATCGAGGTCTGCTACTCGCCCTCGCTCGTCATCAAGGATCACTTCGTCCCCGGCACGACCTATTCGCTCGCTGATTTCCGCGAACGCAGCCGCACCGCGCTGAGGATCGCAGCGGAGCGGGTGCGTGAGAAGTACGGCTTTTACTGCTCGCTCGCGCACGACCAGCTCGCGCAGATCGAAGAAACGGCTGCTCGGTTCGAGATCGTGCCCGGAGCGTCCGTCACCATCATCTCGTTTGAGGAATAACAGGAGCTGCCCATGTCTGACCTTCACACTCACTTTCCAGTCGTCGTGATCGGCGGCGGACAGGCCGGCCTTGCGATAAGCGCGCAGCTCAAGACGCACGGGATCCGGCATGTAGTACTGGAAAAGAACAGCATCGCCCATTCCTGGAAGACGCAGCGCTGGGACGCGTTCTGCCTGGTGACGCCGAATTGGCAGTGCCAGCTTCCCGGCTTTCCCTACGCCGGCAACGATCCTCACGGTTTCATGCTGCGCGACGAGATTGTCAGCTACGTCGAGAGTTTTGCGAAACATATCGATGCCCCGGTCCGGGAAGGTGTTGCTGTCACTCGTCTCAAGCAGGCTAACGATGGCTTCACTCTTCAGACGACCGCGGGAGAGATCTCCGCCGATCGCGTCGTACTGGCCGTGGGCGGTTATCACGCCCCCAAGATACCCTCGTTCGCGGACCGGCTCGATCCAGCCATCAAGCAGATCCACTCGTCGGCCTACCGGAATCCGGATCAGCTGCCACAGGGCGAAATTCTCGTGGTCGGAAGCGGGCAATCTGGCTGCCAGATCGCGGAAGACCTGCATCTTGCCGGACGCAAGGTACATCTTGTCGTCGGCAGCGCGCCACGCTGCCCCCGCTTCTATCGCGGCCGGGACGCTGTCGATTGGCTCGATGATCTCGGCCAATACGAACTTCCGGTAGACCAGCATTCGCTCAAGGAGGGTGTTCGCAAGAACGCCAACCACTACCTCACCGGACGCGATGGCGGACGCGATATTGACCTTCGTAAATTCGCCCTCGAAGGCATGAAGCTCTATGGCCGCCTCAAGGACGGCCGAGGGACCAGGTTGCAGCTCAGCGACGATCTTCAGGCCAGCCTCGACAATGCGGATCGGGTCTATAATGGCATCTGTCGCCTGATCGATGACCACATCGCCAAGAACGGAATCGAGGCCCCGCAAACGCCTCACTACGAACCGGTATGGTCTCCGGCCGCAACGCCTGCCGAGCTCGATCTTGCGACGGCCGGCATCACCAGCATCATTTGGACGACAGGCTTTCTGTCAGACTGGTCCTGGGTCGACCTGCCGATGTTCGACGGCACAGGTTATCCAACGCACAAGCGAGGCATTACCTCCGTCGACGGGGTTTACGTGATTGGGCTGCCTTGGCTGTACACCTGGGGCTCGGGCCGCTTCATCGGCGTCGGTCGCGACGCAGAGTTTGTCGTAGATCACATCAAAGAGCGATCGAGTGCATCACGCGACGATACGCGTCATGCCGGCAGACGTCAGATGACAAAGGAAGCCGTGTAAGTCCCAGCCCACAGAATACCGGCCGCAGGGTATTGAGCGGTCGTCAGCGCGACCCTCTCGAAGATCTTGATCGCCTGACCGCCACGAACTCGTCGTAGCACGACGAATGGCGAGGAGAAACGTCTTCCCCTCGCGACTTCAATCCACTTTGTAAGAGGAGACCAACGATGACCGCCGGTTATTTTGCGCTCGACACAAACAAGATCGGCTGGGACATCCTGGATGTTCCAGAGATCAATGGGAAGCTTCCGCTCAAGACTTGCAAGGTCGATGACAAGACAGGTGTCGCGATCTGGAAGATCAAATACCCGGCGGGTTACACGACCATTTCGCACTGGCACAGTTGCTCACACGGAATATACGTCCTTGATGGAATACTCCGGACGCATGCGGGGGAATATGGTCCGGGCACGTTCGTCTGGTTTCCCGAGGGGATGGTTCAATCGCATGGTGCGACGGAAACGGACGACGTGACGTTTCTCTTCATCACAAATAAGCCCTTCGACATCCACTTCACACATTTGGAGGGTCAACCCGCCTCGTCGTGACGGGGACGCACCTGGATCAAGGCTGCGTAAACTCTCAGTCGGAAGATTTGGTCGAGGCAACACTTGTAGAAGGTTAGGACGGATGCGGGCCGGGCCGCTTCGTCCGGATCCAGCGCGTGCGGGTCATGCCCTCTTCAACGTGGCAGACAAATGGCCAGCAGAGGAGCTGCCAAGACGTTCAACAGACCCACGAGCACCATGACCAAACCGGCAATCGAGCCTTCCTCACCACCGATTTCGTGAGCCTTGGCCGCGCCGGCACCGTGAGCGCTCATGCCGAGCAGAGCGCCCCGTGCGAGGCTCGAACGGATTGGCAGCGTCGTGAGCACCACATCTCCCAACGCGGCGCCAAAAAAGCCCGTGAGGACAACGAAGACTGCCGTGAGATCGGGCGCGCCGCCAATGTCCTCGGAAACGATCATAGCAAAGGGCGTGCTTATGGAGCGCGGTAACAGGCTCAGTCGCAGAGCGTGGTCAAGGCCGAGCATCCCCGCGAATACCCAAGCCGTCACCATGGCAGTGAGACTGCCTGCCAGCACACCGGCCATAAGAATCGGCCAGTGCTTTCGGATGATCGCACGCTGCTCGTAGATCGGCATTGCAAAGCCAACAATTTATCTCTCGCTCCAACCCGTCATCGGGGCCGTAGAAAATTTCCAGCGCAAGTCATTCATATCATTGATCTATTTCCAGCTCGATCAGTCCTCTATGTTATTGGACCGACTGAGAAATTCCGCTCGACCACATTTCCCCAACCCGGCTCTTCTAGGCTTTTCCAGGCTCGAAATGGAAGCGAAAATCGCGATTTCGGATTCTCGGTGCACACGTCTTGCACACGAGAACCAGGTGTGCACACGCCTCCACTTCCCCCGTGCGCCTAGGTCGACGTCGGTCAAAGGTGCGAAGGCCGAAGGCTTCAGCCTGCCAAGAGGCTCCAGCCGACCCGGTCTACGATGGTTCGCTCAGTGTTTGCGCGAAGCCGTTGGTGTAGTCTCGTTCCCGAAATCGAACTTACTCCGCCTCACCTGAGACAGTGCCACCTTCGCAAACTCCGTCGCGCAATTCGATGGTAGCAAAATTCATATTTCGTGCATCGACATCAGTGGCGTTCTACCTTGCTCGGGATTTTGCAGAATGTCTTTTCAATGCGGTGATGCTCCACGTGATTTTGCGAACTGGAAGAATCGCATCCAAGCTGAACTCGATCGCGCGCATTTGCGCTGACGACAAAATGGCTGTCGCGCCGATTGCCTCGGCGCCGAGGTATTTGTTGCTCGTCTCAAGCGAAATTTGGAATGGCCAGGTCTGTTCGTTTCGCTTCTCCTAAGCGGAAACGCCGATCGTATCGAAGCATCGCCGCGGCAACCGTGATGTGCCAGACGACATCAATCACCAGGGGTTATCCATGACCGTTCGCTTCTCCTCGCTATTGCTCTCCCGGCGCCGCCTGCTGGCTGCAACTTCCCTGGCGGCAGCCGCCGCATTGACGGTCATGGCGGGCCTGTCGCCAGTTCAAAGTGCCGGTCGTGCGCAAAACGGCGGCAACATTACCTTTCTCATCGACTCGCTCGGCAGCACCTGGATCCCGAACAACAGCGCCATCTCCAGCTTCCAGGGCCACATCTGGGGCCACGTCACCGACAAGCTCGTCTACGTCGATGCTGACGGCAAGGTCAGCCCCTGGATCGCCGAGCGCTGGGAGCAGAACGACGACGCCACCCAGTTCACGCTCCACCTCAAGAAGGGCGTGACCTTCTCCGACGGCAGCCCGCTCGACGCTGCGGCCGTCGTCGCCAATCTCGACATCTGGTATGCCGGCCGGAAGAACGAGGGCATTAACCCGATTGGCCTGTTCCCGAAGACTTACGACCGCGCCGAGGCGGTTGACGCGACCACTGTGAAGGTCTTGTTCAAGGCGCCGACGCTTGGCTTCATCCCGACGCTGGGCTACCACGGCTCGATTCTGATCTCACCGAAGACCGTCGCGCAGCCCGCCGCGCAGCAGGCCGATCTTTCCAAGACATCCGGCAGCGGCCCGTATGTGGTCGATTCCTGGAAAGAGGGCGACTTCGTCAAGCTGGTGAAGCGCAAGGACTACAATTGGGGGCCTGCTGCCGTCGGCCACACCGGCCCAGCATTCCTCGACTCGATCACCTACAAGCTGGTGAGCGAGCCATCGCTGCGGGTCGCCGCCGTTCAGTCCGGCCAAGCCGATGTGGCCTACAGCCCCTCCCCGCAGGAATTGAAGTCTCTCAAGGAAGCTGGCTTCATCACCGCGACCCCGCGCTATCTCGGCTTCGTCAACGGCCTCGCGATCAACACCAAGCTCGAACCCTACAACGATTCGAATGTCCGCCAGGCGCTCCAGGCGGCCATCAACCGGCAGGAGATCATCGACACCGTCTACACACCCGACTGGAAGCTCGCGACGTCGTTCATCCAGAGCAACGTTCCCGGTGCGACCGACCACAGCGATCTCCTGGCCTATAATCCCGGCAAGGCCGAGAAGCTTCTGGACGAAGCGGGCTGGACCAAGGATTCCAAGGGGATCCGTTCCAAGGACGGCAAGCAGCTTTCGCTGACGCTCTACCCCAACCCTTACCTTGCGACCGCGAAGGCGATTGACGAGTTGATCGCCCAGCAGCTCGGCAAGATCGGCTGGAGAGTCTTCATCCGTGCCTACGACGTCGTGACATTCGGCGAGAAGGTCAGGTTCGGCGGTCCGGCCGTGCCGGCCTACGAGGTGACCCGCAGCTTCATCGACGCCGGCACTGTGGCCAGCATCCTCACCGACGCCAACAACGGCGAGAACTGGTTCAACCTCGGCGACAGCGACAAGAAGCTCAACGATCTCCGCGACAAGATCGCCAGCGCCGGCTCCGCCCAGATCCGCGCCCCGCTGCTCGACCAGCTGCAGACCTATATCCTCGAGCAGGGCTACTTCATACCGCGCACGCAGATCGTCCAACGCATCTACGTGCAATCGCCGAAGCTGAAGGGCGAAGTCTACAACGGCGTCGCCTACGCCAGCTATTACACAGCGACGATCAGCGAGTAAGGCGCCGTGCACCCGAACGATGTGACGAGGCCGCCGGCATGAGTGGTCCTTATCTGCGCTATGCCGCAAAGCGCCTCGTCCAGGCCCTTGCCGTCATCCTGCTCGCCTATGTCTTCACGTTCGTCGTCGTCAGCATCCTGCCGGGCGACCCCATCACCAACGTCCTGCGCGATCCCCAGAACGGCTTCACCGAGGACGAGATCAGACAGATCATCGCAGCCCAGGGGCTGGACCAGCCGATTCTCGTCCAGCTCTGGACGTCGCTCTCCCATTTCCTGACTGGCGATCTCGGTCTGTCGGTGAGGTCGAGCCGCCCGGTGACAACCCTGATCGCCGAGGTTCTCCCCTCCACATTGGTGCTGGCGTCATCGGCCTTTGCCGTCGCGCTGCTGCTGGCGGCGACGATCGCCTACGGCACGCAGTTTCTTCCCAAGCGCTTCGGGCAGGGCCTGCTGCGCGGCTTCCCATCGTTGTTCCTGTCGGTGCCCAATTTCGTGATCGGCCTTGTGCTGATCCACGTCTTCGGCTTCCAGCTCGGTCTTTTCCGTGTGATCGCACCCAACAGCTTCTGGGCGACATTTTTTGCGGCGATCGCGCTCGGCATCCCGATCTCCGCACAGATCGCCGAGGTGCTGATCGCGAACCTCGACCACGAGTCCGGACAGGACTACGCCGCCGTAGCGCGCGGCCGCGGCCTCGGGCAGTTTCGGCTGTTCGCGATGCACCTGCTCAAGCCATCGTCACTCCCGGTCGTCACCATCGTCGCGCTCACCATTGGCGAGCTGCTCGGCGGCTCGCTGATCACCGAGACTGTGTTTGGACGCACCGGCATCGGCAGCCTGGTGCAGCGTTCGGTGAGCACACAGGACCTCCCCGTCCTGCAGGCCGTGGTCTCGCTGGCAGCCGTCGTGTTCGTGCTCGTCAATCTGATTGCCGACCTCGTCTATCCCCTGCTCGACCCGCGCGTGAAACTCGTCGGCGGACCCAAACATCGCCCGACGACAGCCGATGACAGCTCGGCCGGTACGCCGCAGGCGGTGACATCATGAGCCTCATCGCCGACGTGCACCTTACGGCAAGCCGCCGGCTTACATCCCTCCGGGTTCCGCCGACCGTCGCTGTGTCATTCGTGATCATCGCGCTGGTGATCGCCTGGTCGCTCGCACCTGGCCTGTTCACGAGCCTGAGCCCCGTCAATGGCATTCCCGCCGACAAGCTGCTCGCTCCTGGCACAGCGCACTGGTTCGGCACTGACCATCTCGGCCGCGATCTCTACACCCGCGTGGTCTATGGCACGGCATCATCGGTGACGAGCGCGCTCATCGCGGTCGTCATCGCCGCCGTCACCGGCGGCCTGATCGGGTTGCTGTCGGGCTTCTTCGGCGGCTGGGTGGATATCGTGTTCGCCCGCCTCGTGGACGTGCTGCTGGCGATCCCGCACTTCCTGCTGGCCGTCATCGTCGTCACTGCGATCGGCTTCGACACCACGAACGCGGCGATTGCGACCGGCGTCTCGGCGGTCGCCGTGTTCGCGCGGGTGATGCGCTCGGAGGTCATCAAGATCAGGCAGGCGACGTTCGTCGAGTCATCGTTCCTGCTCGGCGGCTCGCGCTGGCACATCCTGCTGCGGCACGTGCTGCCGAACGCGTCGCGTTCGCTGTTGCCGCTTGCGGTGCTGCAATTCGGCCTGTCCATCCTGGTGATCGCAAGCCTTGCCTTCCTCGGCTATGGCGATCCGCCGCCCGCCTCCGACTGGGGCCTGCTGATCTCGATCGGCAAGGACTACCTGAAATGGCCGTGGCTGGTCTACGCGCCGGCTTTCCTCACGATCGCGACCGTCCTCTCCGTGAACAGGATCAGCCGATGGCTCCGCAAGACGGACTGACCTCCACTCTCATCCGTCCCGAATTCGCTGCGCCGCGGCCGCTGCGGTCGATCCCTCTCCTTAAGGTCGATGACCTCTCGGTCGCCTACGGGGCGCATCAGGTCGTGACCGACGTGGGATTCGAATTGGGCCGCGGCGAGAGCCTCGCCCTCATCGGAGAATCCGGCTCCGGCAAGTCGACGATCGCCCGCGCGGTACTGCGGCTGCTCCCCAGCGGCAGTCGCGCCAGCGGTCGCGTCTCGTTCGATGGACAGGAAATCCTGCGGATGCCCGAGCGTGGCTTCCGGCCGCTGCGCGGACGAGCCATCGGGTTCGTGCCGCAAGATCCCGGCAACTCGCTCAATCCGGTGCGCACGATCGGCGCCCAGGCGCATGAGGCCGCCGCGCTCCTCGACGAACCCGACAGGGCCATGCGCAAGCAGCTGATCCTGGACATTCTCGCGCAGGTCGGACTCGACAATCCCCAGCGGGTCTACGACTCCTACCCGCATCAGCTGTCCGGTGGAATGCTCCAGCGCGTGCTCATTGGCCTCGCGATTTTGCCCCGGCCATCGCTGCTGGTCGCGGACGAGCCGACCTCCGCGCTCGACGTCACCATCCAGAAGCGGATCCTCGATCTGCTCTCGCGCCTTCAGGACGAGCTGAGTATCAGCCTGCTGCTCATCACTCACGATCTGGCGATCGCCGCCGAACGGGCTGATACGCTGGTGGTGCTCAAGGACGGGATCGTCCAGGAGACCGGCAGGACCACCGCTGTCTTCGCTTCGCCGGCCTCGACCTATGCGAGGAAGCTGCACGCCGACGTCCCGGCCCTCAACCCCGACCGCTACGCCGGCCTGCGCGACCCCGGCTTCCGTCGCGCCAAGGCTGAGCCGCCGAAAATCGAGGTCAGCGCCGTCACCAAGACCTTCACCCTCGACGGCCAGACGCTGACAGCCGTCGATAGCGTGTCATTCGGCGTCCCGGCCGGCACCACCCACGCGCTGGTGGGCGAGTCCGGCTCGGGCAAGACGACGACGATCCGGCTGCTGCTTGGGCTGGAACAGCCCGATGCCGGGACCATCACCGTCGCCGGCGAGCAGCTCAACGGGCGATCTCCGACCGAACTGCGCGCGGCCTGGCGCCACCTTCAGCTCATCTATCAAAATCCCTTCACGTCGCTCGACCCGACCTGGAAAGTCGAGCAACTGATCCGCGAGCCGCTCGACCGGTTCAGGATCGGCACAGGCCAGGAGCGCGACGAGCGCGTGCATAAGGCTCTCGCCGACGTGGGGCTCGGTCAGCATCTGCTCGCGCGCAAGCCCGGCGCCTTGTCCGGCGGCCAACGCCAGCGCGTGGCCATCGCCCGCGCGCTCGTGCTCAAGCCTGACGTGATCGTGCTCGACGAACCCACCTCCGCACTCGACGTCAGCGTCCAGGCCGACATCGTCGAGGTGCTGCTCTCGCTACAGGCCGAACTGGGCCTGACCTATGTGTTCGTCTCCCACGACCTGGCCCTGGTGCGCCAGCTCGCCCACACCGTCTCGGTGATGCACCGCGGACGCATTGTCGAACACGGGACCGTCACCGACATCTTCGACAATCCCCGGCAGCCCTATACGTGCTCGCTGCTGGCGTCGATCCCGTCAGGTGTCACTGACGTCGCAGATGCGCCGCAGCCTCAGTTAATCGTCGCTGCCGAATGATCGACGCCGAGGGCGCTGCTCATTCCGCATCATCGAGCGCGAGAACGGCGAAGCTCGCAAGCCAGTGCTCGCCCATGTAATGGGTGGCGAGATGGGGAAGGCCCGCGGCGAGATGCTCCTGCGCAGCATCGTGGGCGATGGCGCGCCGCTCGTCGCCTGCCGGCAAGGCGTCGCCGAGCGCGCGCCAGCACCAGGCCCGGCTGAGATTGAGGCCATCGAGATGGGCGATTTTGCCGTCGGTCCTATCGCTGACCGTCGCAGGCCGGAACAGCGTCACCGGCAGCCGCTCCGACAACCGCGGCAGAAACCGGTCGAACCACGGCAGGAACACGTTTGACGGCAACAGGCGCCGCATGCACTCGGCCTCGATCAGGGCCGAGGACTGGAAATCGTCGCCGCTGGGCTCGCCCCAGGCCGGGCAATCGCGATCCTCGCCATACCAGCGCAAGCCCGTCTCACGCAGCAGCTTCGCCAGTCCCTCGTCCTTGCTGATCTCAGCGTAGTCGGCCGCCATCCGCAGGCCGAACGCGGTGTTGAAATGGGTGCCAACGCGCACGGGATAAGGCGACAGCGGCAGGAAGTCGCGAAAGCGCTGAGCGATGACGTCCGCGAACGGCGCGAGATTGCGACCCCAGCGATCGTCGGATTGCAGTGTCAGCTCGGTCGCCAGCTTCAACAGCCAGGCCCAGCCATAGGGCCGCTTGAAGCCGCGTGCGGTCGGGCGGGCAAAGTAGGCACACTCGACAGCGACCTTCTCGGGGACGAACTGCACGTCGAACAAGGCCCGAATATCGGACGCCGCGGCGAAATCCGGAAAGCGCCGGAGCAGCCGCGCCAGCATCCAGTAACTGTGAACGCAGGAGTGCCAGTCATAGCTGCCATAGAAGATCGGATGCAGCTGGCTTGGCGTACGGGCGTCCGCGGGCTCGGCAAGCGCGTGGTCGACGTTGTTGGGATATTCGCGCCTGACATGGCCGAGCGCGATGCGGGCAAATTGCGTGGCCTGTTCGCGGGTGAGACGGGACGTCGTCATAGAGTGGCCTTTCGTTTGCCGCGACTGATCAACGTCTCGATCAGACGCGGCAGGATGTAGATCGGGAATTGCGTCGCGGCGAAGTATAGGGCCATGCGCGGCGAGGCGGCAGCGCCGAGCGCCGACCAGACCAGCCCGACATTGCGATTGCCGAGGATGAGGCCGACCGTCAGCCGCTGGGGCAGAGTTCCCGGCAGCAACACGGCGCCCGCGACCTGGAGCGCAAGATTGCAGGCGAAGGCGAGCACGAGGCAGAGCGTCGCGGTCGGCACATCCGCCGCGATCTGCGCGGGGATGCCGGCCATGGTTGCCACGGCGAAGAGGACGAGCGCCGTGACGATGATCCCATCGACGAGGTCGCCGCGGGCCGTCAGAACCGGCGCGGCGTGCCGGCGCAACAGGAAGGCCACGCCCTCGGCGCCGCCAATCAGCAACGCCAGCCGCAGCGCCAGCTCTAGCGCGCTGATCTCGAGCCCGCCGAACCAGCCTGCAAGCAGCGGAACCGTGACCGGAGCAAGCACCATGGACAACACCGTCACGACGAGCGGCACCGCAGCGTCGAGCCCGAGCATGCGGGCCACCGCGGCGGTGCCGCTCGACGGCGGCGCCGAGACGGCAAGCACGATCGCAAGCGCGAATTCCGAGGGAAGAACGAGGATATGACTGGCAATGCCGACCGCCAGCGGACAGGCGACCATGACCACGGCCGGCAGGAGCACGGACAGCGATGGCCGCCGCAGCGTCGCGACGACGGCCTTACCGTCGACGCGCAACAGCGTTCCAAGCACGATCACGAAGATCGTCGCCGGCATCAGCGGACGGACCAGATCTGCAAGGGCCGGGCACGCAAGCCCGAGCAGGACGCCGAGCGCCAGCAATGTCGGTCCGCGCGGGATGAAGCGCAGGAGTGAGGGTCGCATGCGCCTCGTCCAATCGGGTCTTCCGCGCCAATAGACCAGCCCGAGCGACATTCTTGAAATCGATTTTTGATATGCATATCATCGCTCAAATGAATTTAGCTTCCGTCGACCTCAACCTCCTGTTCGCCTTCGAGGCGCTGATGGACGAGCGCAACGTGACCCGCGCCGGCGAACGCGTCGGCCTGGCGCAGCCGTCGATGAGCAGCGTCTTGACCCGCCTGCGGGCGCTGTTCGGCGACGATCTGTTCGTGCGGTCCGCATCGGGCATGCAGCCGACGGCCAAGGCGCTTGCGCTGGCCCGGCCGATCAGCGAGGCGCTCGGACAGATCAGGGGCGTGCTGGCGCCCGGATCGAGCTTCGATCCCGCGACCGCCCGCCGCCGCCTCTCCATCGCGGTGACCGATTACGGCGACCTTGTCGTCATACCGCCGCTGGTCGCGGCGCTGCGACGGGAAGCGCCCGGCATCGATCTCGTGGTACGCCCCATCATTGACGCCGCTGCGAGCGTCGCGAGCCTCGAACACGGCGATGTCGATGCATTGATCGGCGGGCATCTTCCGGCCTCGACGCGCATCACGCGCTGTATGCTGTTCGAGGAGAACTTCGTCTGCATCCGCGACGCCGGCCAGGCCAAGCGAAAAGCCAGGCTGACCAGGGACGACTATACCCGTCTCCCGCATGCCCTGTTCTCGTCGGCGGGCGGCGACGGGCTCCCCGGCGCGATCGATACGATGCTGGCCCGGCACGGGCGCAAACGCCGGACCGCCATCACCCTTGCGCATGTCGTCGCGGTTCCGTTTGCGATCGCCGGCACCGATCTCGTGGCGACGATGGCCGAGCGGATCGCCCGCCGCTTCGCCGAAAGCGCCGGCGTGTCCGTCGTTCCGGTTCCCTATGATGTCGAGGCCTTCACCATCGACCTGCTCTACACCCGTCGGGCCACGACCGACCCGGCGCTGCGCTGGTTCATCGCGCTGGTCGATCGTGTCTGCAAGAAGCTCTGACCGGCCGCCGGCTACGCGCCGATATGATCATTCCACAAACGTCCATTGCGGCAGAAGAAACATCACTCCGGTGTTGCTGCGACATCGATATCGCGGTCTGTCCGACTATCATCGCAATTGAGCCGTAGAACCAATCGCAGTCCTGCGACGTTGACCGACCGATGAAACGGGGGGGCGGCACGATGGGTCCGGAGGGGCGGCACGCGATTGTCATCGGTGGGGGCGCTAGCGGCGCCCTGATGGCGTTTCAACTCCTGAAAGCGTCTCCACCGGATCTTCGCGTCACACTGATCGAGAAACGGCCCGAGATCGGCCGCGGCCTTGCCTACCACGCAGGCAATCCAGAGCATCTCCTTAATGTGCGCGTTTCGAACATGAGCGCGCTGCCTGACGATCCCGGGCATTTCTGGAGCTGGCTGTGCACGCGCCCCGATGGGCCGATGTGTCCTGACCCCTACTGCTTCGTTCCGCGCCAGACCTACGGCGACTATCTCGCCGACCTGATCGCGCCACTGACCTCCCGCGAGGGAACGCGGGGTCTCACGATCTTGCAGAACGAGTGCATCGCGATTGCTGAAACGCCATCCGGCGTCGCCGTGACGCTGGCTGACGGGAAGCTACTGACTGGCGCCATCGCGATTCTCGCGACCGGCCACGACGCCGCGGCCTCGCGCCTGCCCGGCCATGTCGACCCATGGGTGGCTCCCACTGCTGCCGGCATCGACAGCAACGCAACCATGCTGATCCTCGGCACTGGTCTGTCGATGGTCGATTACGTGCTGTCCCTGCTTCGCCACGGACACCGGGGGCAGATCGTCGCCCTGTCGCGGCGCGGACTGCTGCCGAGAGCCCATCGCCGCATCGATCCGATGCATCTCGCCGAGAGGGAAATTCCGTTCGGCGCCCGGATCGGCGCCCTGCTGCACTGGTTTCGTCGCCGTATCGAAGCGCATGTCGGCGAGGGCGGCGACTGGCGCAGCGCGATCGACGCCATCAGGCCCCACACCCAGCGGCTCTGGCGGGAGTTGCCGCTGGAATCACGGCGCAGATTCCTGGAGCATGCCCGCGCCTGGTGGGATGTCCATCGCCACCGTACGGCGCCCGAGGTCGAGACCCGCATTACGGAAGCGCTTGCGGCCGGACGCCTGACCGTCATCTCCGGCAAGCTCGCCACCGTCACACCGAACCAGAGCGGCGCGCTCGTCAGCTATCGCAGGCGCGGCCAGAGCGCGCTGTCCGAGCTTCAGGTCGGCGCGATCGTGGACTGCACCGGCATCGTCAAGGATCCGGGCGCCAGCAGCAACCCGGCGGTCCGCAGCCTGTTCGACAATGGCCTTGCGCGGATCGATCCCTTACGGATCGGCATCGAGGTCACGCCGGATTGTGCGATCGTTGGCGAACATGGATCACCATCACGACGCCTCTACGCTGTTGGCCCGCTCACCCGGGCCGCGTTCTGGGAGATCATCGCCGTACCCGATATACGGCAGCAATGCGCCGATCTGGCGGCGCGTCTCCGGACTCTCTCGCTTTAGGATCACAAAGACTCAGCCAAAGTTCGCCGTAGGCGCCCTAGGTCTGGTCAATCGCCTGCGCAATCTCCCAGACATGACCCGATGGGTCCGCGAAAGACGCGGTGCGCCTTCCCCAAGGACGGTTGATCGGCCCATTGAGCAAATCGACACCGATCTCCCGGAGAGCCGCGCAGACCTGATCAACGTCAACTACCCTGATCGTCAACAGCACGCGCGCCCCTGCGGATGACGGCCCGACAGGCAACGGCTCGACGAGCGTCGGCGCCTGAGACACGTCGAGAAGATTGATCAGGAGCCCGCCAAATCTGAGCACGGATGAGACCGCATCCTCCCAGATCGTCTCGGATGCGAAAACCCTGGCGTAGAAGGCTTTCGACGACGCAATTTCATCGACGAACAATGTGATGACTTCAACTTCGCTTGGCAGACCATTGACCATGTCGCCACTCCCACCATTTGCGGCGCGCGCTTGCGCAAGCAACACAAGCGGCGGCGCCGTGATATCTCACGATCTCACGGCGCGGGCAATTCCCGGGAGTGAGGCTCCTAATTGAACAAATCCGGTTCCGCCTCGGTAATCCAGTCCCACAGCGGCTGGAAGCTGAAATAGCCGCCCTTATGCGTACCGACCTGCCGCGAAGTCAGACTGGCAATTTCGTGCGGGATCGGCTTCGGCGTACCGGCGGCCTCCGCGAGCAACTGCGCGCGCGCGGCGTTGTCCATCGCGATGTACCACCAGGCGGCGGCCTCGATGGTCGGCCCCACCGTGAGCAGCCCGTGATTTTGCAGGATCGCGGCCTTCTTCGATCCCAGCGCCTGCGCGATCTTGCGGCCCTCCTCCGCCTCCAGCACGACGCCGGAGAACGGATCGAACAACACGTGATCCTCGTAGAAGGCGCAGGAATCCTGCGTCAGCGGATCGAGCAGCCGGCCAAGCGCCGACCAGGCCTTGCCATAGGTCGAATGGGTATGCGCGGCCGCGATCACCTCGGGGTGCGCCGCATGAATGGCCGAATGGATCACAAAGCCGGCCTGGTTGATCGGCTTGTCGCCGATCAGGATATTGCCGTCGTGGTCGACGAGCTGAAGGTCGGATACCTTGATCTGGCTGAAATGCTTCGACAGCGGATTGATCCAGAAGCGTTCAGGGAATTCCGGATCGCGCACGGTGACATGGCCCGCGAGGCCCTGATCGAAGCCGTAGCGCGAAAACAGCCGGAACGTCGCGGCGAGACGCTGCTTGCGGTGCAGCCTCTCCTCCTCGAACGTCACCGCCGGCGTCCGCTCGACCAGCGAATATTTCCTGGGCTTCTCGACGACCTTGTTCATCGTTGCGGTTCCTTTTCTAGTATTCGAGAGTCTTGTCGAAGACGTCGGCCAGCGCCACGCCATGCGCGTAGGCGTCGAGATTGACCAGTGTCTTGTCGGCCAGCCGCTTGACGTCCTCGCCGCCTGTCCACGAGACGTGCGGGGTGAGAACGACCTTGGGATGCTCATAAATAGGATCGCCATCGAGCGGCGGCTCCGGATCCGTAACATCGAGCGTGGCGCCGGCGATCCGCCCGTCATCGAGCGCTTGCAGAAGCGCCTTCTGATCGATGATCTTGCCGCGCGCGACATTGATCAGATGCAGCGATTTTTTTGGCCCGTGCCAGCACGTCCGCATTGATCAGGCGGGTGGTCTTCGTCGTCGCCGGCAGCGCCAGGACGAGATGATCGGAGACCTCGACCAGCTGCTCGATGCTGTCTACGGGCTGGCTGCCCGGAAGAACGTAAGGCCAGGCCGAGCGCCTGAGAACCTTGATGTTGACGCCGAATGGCTTGACTCGCTCGGCGACGGCACGGCCGATTGCACCAAAACCTGCGATGCCGATCGTCTTGCCGCTGAGCGAGCCCAGCGGAGCGATCTTCCATTGCTCGCGGCTGCGCGGCCGGATCTCGTGAATGCGCTTTTCGAAGCCGAGGATCGCCGCGAGAACGTATTCGGCGATCGGATCGGCCGAGATGCCGCGGCCGACCGTCACCACCGGCCCGTCGAGCAGCCACGCCGGAAAGAAGTCGATGCCGGTGGATGCGGTCTGGATCCAGCGCAGGCCGAATGGCCAGCCTGCAGGCTTCTCGCCAGGCGCCTTGCTCCAGCCGGCCAGCGGCCGCGTCAGCAGCACGTCGGCTTCAGGCGCGACCTCCCACGCAGCACGATCGGCAGGATGGTCGATGATCAGCGGGCGCGACCAATGTTCGACGAGTGCTGCGCGAACCTCTGCGCCAAGCTGATTGACGATGATCGGCGATCGCACGCTGGTGGAGGCACGCTCGTTTTCAATGCGGGGAGTGTTCATGTCACGCGTTCATGTGGCTCTGATGCGGACATGCTAGGCGCTCGAGGCAAGATAGTCTTTTCAAAGATGGTCGGCATCCTGCAACAACAGGACGACGCGCTTTGGGGAGGCATATGAATTCGTCTCCGCGCGCGTGGCCGGCTATTCCTTCGCGGCGGCGGGCCGTCCTCCTCTCGCTTGCGCCGCAGCCTCGCCGGCGCGACGGAAGACGGTCTCCATCAGCCATTGCTCGTTAAGAAAACGCTCCGCCCATTCATCCCAGCCGGAGTGTTTGCGGTATTGGCCGAGGCGCCCGGACGTCACCACCTGCTCCTTGTTCACGGAGACACGGCGATCGCAATCGGGCGCAACATAAATCGCATCCGTGCGGCAATAGAGCTCGCACATGAAACAGGTCTGGCAGTCCTCCACCCGCGCCAGAACCGGCAGGCCGGCGCGGCCGGGCTCGAGCACATTGGCCGGGCAGACTTCGATGCATGCGCCGCAATCCGTGCAGCGCTCTTCGACGATGAGTTCGATCATGACGCCGCCTCGAGCTGATCGGGTCTGGTCGCCGGCGAAGGACGGTCGAGCGACACCCGGATCCGGTCCAGTCCGCCGCTGAGCAGCCGCGCAGCCAATCCGGGATCCTGCGCAGGACAATCCTCGCGGCGGTGAAGTCCCCTGCTCTCGTTGCGTGCGGCCGCCGTGGCCACCGACCAGCGCGCTGTCGCCACGAGCGCCGCAGCCTCACGCAGGGCAAGCGTGCCCGCATGTCCGTGCTCCGCCACATCGCGCCAGAGGTCGTCGAGGATGCGCGACGACGCGGCAAGCCCGGGTCCGGTGCGAAAGAGGTTCTTGTCGAACGGATGCATCTCCGCGCGCACGCTGCTTCGAATGGCGGCGACGTCGAGTGTCTGTGGTCGCCCGCCCGGTCGCAGCCCAGCACGGCCGAGCGGCCGAAGCCTTTCCGTCCGCCGCACCGCGCTACGCGCCACACGCGCCGCCGCGCGTCCGGCGAACACGCCTGATGACAGCGCCCAGGCCGAATTGACGTTGCCGCCGCCGGAGATCGCGCCCGCGACCTTCTCGCGCGATGCGTTGTCCCCGGCGACGAACAGCCCCTCGACCGCGGTCGCGCCATCCGTATCATGCACGCGCACGCCACCGATGCCGCGGATAGTGCCATCATTGTGCAGGGTGACCTCGAACCGGTCGCGGTAGGGATCGATGCCCCAGCGGTCGAATACCAGCGGCACGTTGGGCGAGATCGTATGCAGCCTCGCCTTGATGTCATCGGGCAGACGGTGCAGCGAGCAGTAAACTGGCCCGCGTTGCAGCGCGCGAGCCAGCCGAATGGTCTGGTCGGGTCCCAGCGGCAAATCCAGCTCCTGCCCGTCGGAATCGTAGTAAGTCGCAAATGAGTAGGCCATGCTGCGCGTCATCGTGGAGTGCGCCGGCGCGATGGTGTAGGCGGCGGTGAATTCCATGCCGGACATCTGCGCGCCCGCCTCGGCCGCCATCAGATAGCCATCGCCCGTGTTGGTGTGCGATCCCAGCAGATGCGACAGAAAGCTGGTCCCGCCCGCCGCGAGCACCACGGCACCGGCCTCGATCCGGTAGGACCGGCCACCGTCCTGCCGGCGAAGGCCGCGCGCGCCGCCGATCGATCCATCGGAACGCGCCAGCAGTTCGAGGACGGGCGAATGATCGAGAATGGTGACGCCGTGGCCGAGCACCTGCTGGCGCAGGGCGCGCATATATTCCGGCCCGCGTACCGCGCGATGGTTTACGCGCCCCTCGTCGTCGACGGCGAACTTGTAGTAGCGAGCAAGCGTCGGCAGCGTGCGCCAGGTCTGGTCGAGGATGCGATACATCCACTCCGCTTCGCCAAGCCCCAGACCGGCAGCCACGCGGTTGGCGACCGCCGCATCGCGCGCCGCGGAAGGATCCGGCGGCACCCACCAATGGCCCGGGCCCGCCGCGGCCGTGACGCCGCTGGTGCCGCAATAGCCCTTGTCGGCCAGCACGACCTTGGCGCCCGCCTGCGCCGCTGACGTCGCCGCCCAGGCGCCCGCCATGCCGCCACCGACGATCAACACGTCAGCCGTCAGCGACAATTCCTCAAGCGACGACGAAACCACCTTGCGCCTCCGGCCAATGGAGCAGCAGCACTCCTGCCCCGAAGGATGCCGGGTGCAGAGGGCGCGCCACCTTGTCGCAGCATGTTTGGGCGGGGACGCGCGCAGGTCAATGAAAGGCAAAACTCTTTTCGGCGCGCGCGGCGAATGACTCGTGCCCTCACCGCCGATAGCGACGAGACGTCCGTCTCGTCGTAGAATAGCGTTCTCCGGATATCGCGCTCAACGAGACGACGGTTTCCGGAGCGAGGCTGACGACGATTTCCAATATCGCGCCAAGAACAGCTGGCACGCATTTCGCCACATCGAGAACACGCTTCTTCCTCTGAAGAGCATTTGAGAACAGAACCTCTGGCAAAGGCGGACGGCACAGCGCGTTTGTTTCGAAGATCTCGACGTGACATCAGTTCACTGGACCGGCCGGCTGATTTCCTGACATGTGGCTGTCAAAAGTTGGAAACGTGACATCTAACGGCCGATCGACCATGAACTCGCGAGACACAGAATGATTGCATCGAAGTCCATTTACGCAGCCGCCCTCGCCCTGGTGATGGCGACCGGGGCTGCAAATGTTGCCCGCGCCGAGACGGACCAGCTTCGCATCGCTCAGCAATTCGGCATCGCCTATCTTCCGCTCATCGTCGCCAGCGAAAAGGGATTGATCGAGCAGGAGGCCAAGGCGCTCGGCATCACGCCGCCGAAGATCGAATGGCTGCGGCTCTCCGGCGCGGCGGCGATGAACGAGGCGCTCATCTCGGGCGGCCTCGACTTCGCGACGGCAGGCATCACGCCTATGATCCTGACCTGGGACAAGACGCGGACCACTGCCAAGATCATCGGCGTAGCTGCGCTGGGCTCGATGGCCAATATCCTCACCACCAACAATCCAAACATCAAGACGCTGGCGGATTTCACTGAGAAGGACCGGATCGCCCTTCCGTCGGTCAAGGTCGGCTTCCAGCCGATCGTGCTCCAGATGGCCGCGGACAAGGCCTTCGGCAAATACGACAAGCTCGACGAGCTGACTGTCAGCATGCCCCACCCCGATGCAACGGCGCAGATCCTCTCAGGGCATTCGGAGATCACCGCCCACTTCACCTCGCCGCCGTTCTCGCAGCAGCAGTTGGCGAGCAGCAAGGTGCATCAGGTCCTCAACAGCTACGACGTGCTCGGCGGCCCCCACACCTTCAACGTGGTCTATTCCACCACGAAGTTCGTCAACGACAATCCCAAGACCATCCAGGCGTTCGTCCGCGGCCTCGACCGCGCCAACGAATGGATCAAGGCCAACCCGAAGGACGCCGCCGCGCTCTACATCAAGGCGGAGGGCTCGAAGCTCGCGCCCGACTTCGTCGAGGGCATCATTCGCGACAAGGACGTCAACTTCACCACGGCTCCGGAAGGCGCCCAGAAGTTCGCGGATTTCGAAGCCAAGGTCGGGCTGATCAAGCAGGCGCCGGCATCGTGGCGGGATCTGTTCTGGTCCGGCCTCGGAGAGAAGCCTGGAAGCTGACATGAACGTCGCTCCGCGGCTGACGGGCCTCGCAGGTGACACCGCTTCGCCGGCGCTGCTCGAGCTCGACCACGTTAGCATCAGCTATCCGACGCCGGACGGCATCCTCACGGCTGTCGAGGACGTCAGCTTCAAGATCTCGGCCGGCGAACGGCTGGTGCTGCTCGGCCCGTCCGGCTGCGGCAAGTCCACGCTACTGCGCGCCGTCGGCGGCTTCCTCAAGCCAAGCGCCGGCGAGCTTCGCATGAACGGCCGGCGCGTCGGCGCCCCCCGGCCCCGACCGCATGACCGTGTTTCAGGAATTCGACCAGCTGCTGCCGTGGCGCACCGTGCTCGGCAACGTGCGCTATGCGCTGGAGCGAGGGAAATCCATGCCACGGCGGGACGCAGAAGGCGTTGCGCGCCGTTGGCTCGAGCGGGTCGGGCTGAAGAATTTCGCCGACGCCTTTCCTCACACGCTGTCGGGCGGGATGAAGCAGCGCGTGGCGATCGCGCGCGCCTTCTCGCTGGAGCCAGCGCTGCTGCTGATGGACGAACCCTTCGCGGCACTGGACGCGCTGACGCGGCGGCAGATGCAGGACGAGCTGCTCAAGCTGTGCGAGGAAACCGGGAACACTGCCTTGTTCGTGACCCACGGCATCGACGAGGCGATCCGTGTCGGCACCCGTATCCTGGCGCTGACGCCGCATCCCGGGCGGCTGGCCGCCATCTTCGATGTTCCGCCGGACACCCGCGCGCGCGGCACCGCTGGTTTCGCCGAGCTGGAACGGCAGATCCAGGAAACCGTATTTTCTGCCCCGGAACTCGGTCATGTCTGACATCGCCGCGCCAAAGCTCGTGCGCACTTCAACGCTGCGGCGGGCCCTCGACGGCACGCCCTGGCGGCGCGTCGTCATCCTCGCCGGCTTTGCGCTGGCCTGGGAGCTCTACGCACGCTGGCTCGACAACGCACTGCTGCTGCCGACCCTGGGCGCGACACTGTCGGCGCTATGGTCTGCCATCCTGTCGGGCGAACTGCCGAACCGCGCATTGACCTCGCTCCGGGTTCTGATCACCGGCTACGCGTTCGGCGTTGCCGTCGCCGCGGTGCTGACGACCCTTGCCGCCTTGACGCGCTGGGGCAATGAGGCCCTGGGCCTCTTGACGTCGATGTTCAATCCGCTTCCGGCAATCGCGCTGCTGCCTATCGCGCTGCTGTGGTTCGGCGTGGGAACGCCGAGCCTCATCTTCGTCATCGTGCACTCGGTGCTGTGGCCAGTCGCGCTGGCCTGCTACAGCGGTTTCCTCGCGGTGCCGCCGACCCTGCGGATGGCTGGCCGCAATCTGGGCCTCTCCGGCGGGCGGTTCGTTGCGGAAATCCTGGTGCCGGCGGCGTTCCCTCAGATCCTGTCGGGCTTGCGGATCGGTTGGGCCTTCGCATGGCGCACACTGATCGCGGCCGAACTGGTGTTCGGTGTCAGCGCCCGCTCCGGCGGAATCGGCTGGTTCATCTACACCAGCCGCGCGCAACTGGAGACCGCGAGCGTCTTTGCCGGGCTGCTCACGGTCATCCTGATCGGGCTCCTTGTAGAAGGCGTGATCTTCCGGAGCCTGACGCGGATCACCGTCCAACGCTGGGGCCAGGTGCAGACCTAGGGTGTGGCTGGCCGCTTCCGCTCAGCCCTAATGGTGAACATGCGGGAATGCGTAGCGTTCGGCCAGATAGCGCAATATTCGCTCCGACGAATCGACGAAGCGCCGGCCGTTGGCGATGCCGGCATCGTCAGGCACCGGCTGGCTGTCGTCGAAGGACCAGAACCGGAAGCGATTGATGCTGGTCGCCCAGGAGCTCGACGATCGCCGTTCGCGGGCGCGCGAATGGCAGGCGATGCACCTCGATCTGCGTTGCCAACCCGGGAAACGACGCCAGCAATCCCTCGATCGCATTGCAGTGCGGACAGACGAAGAAGCGCCCCGGCTGCTCCGGATCTTCAAATCCCGGCTTCAACAGGAACAGGCGGTCTCCACTCATGGCGCGCTCCGCAAGCCGATATGATCCTTCAATGGCCGAACAGCCGGTAGCTTCGATCGGCCGCCCGCAGGTGCCGGCTCTCGTCGACCCAACCAACCGCACGCCGATAGCTGCCGAGCAGAGCCGCCTCCTTGACGGCTGCCACATCGATCCCTTGCGGGACGTCAGCAAACGGCGAGACGAACAGCGCGTCCTCAGGGCAGTAGAGCTCGCACAGGAAGCAGGTCTGGCAGTCGCCCTGGCGCGCGATCCTGGGAATGCCATCCGTCTTGTCAAAGACGTTCGTCGGGCACACGTTGACGCAGATGTCGCAAGCGGTGCACCGCTCGGTATCGATGACCTCGATCATTCGGCAGCCTCGGCGTAGTGGAGGGAAGGCAGCGGCCGCGCCGAGGTCCAGACCTCGTCGAGCCCTCCGGTCGTCACATAGTGGCGATAGCGGTCATCCTGCTCGGGATAATCGTCGCGGCGATGCATTCCCCGGCTTTCCTGACGCGCCAGCGCGCTGCGATACATCCAGCGCGCCGTTGCGAGCATGGCGGCAGCCTCACGCGCACGCAGCAGCTCCTGCTCGTCCGGCGCATCGGCAACCGACGCATCAGACCACAATGCATCCAGGCGGCTGAGCGACTCACCCAATCGTCCGGCCTCGCGGAAGTAATTCAGCTCATAGGGAAACACCTCGCCCTGAACGCTCTGGGCGAGCGCGCCGCCTTGCAACGGCCGCCCGTTGCGGGAGCGCAAGCCGACAGCGCCCCGTCGGAACACCTGACGCCCGAACGTGGCGCCCAGCTGGAACGCAAACTCGGCGGCGCCCTGCCCGGCCCAATACCCCGAAGACATCGCCCAGGCGGCATTGTGGCTGCCGCCACCGGTGAAGCCCCCGCAGATCAGTTCGCGCGTCGCGGCATCGCCTGCCGCATAGAGGCCCGGAACCGTGGTCGCGCAACTGTCATCGAGGATCCGCAAGCCCCCTGTGCCGCGGACCGTGCCCTCGAGGCGAAGCGTGATGGGAAAGCGCTGCGTGAAGGGATCGATGCCAGTGCGGTCGAACGGGAGGAAGAAATTCGGCTGCGATACCCGCATGTGCCGCTGCGTCTCAGCATCGGCCTCGTCGAGCTGAGCGTAGACCGCGCCCTTGCGCAGTGCCCGCGCAATCACCGAGCGGCCGCCTTTCGACGAGGCTCCCGGAATGACGCTGCCCTGCTCATCGGTGAAGCTCGCCCAGCTGTAGAACAAGGTCTTGGTCACCGATCCGAAGGCCGGTGAGATCGCGTAGGCGTTGGAGAACTCCATGCTGGTGAATTCCGCGCCGGCTTCGGCGGCCAGCAGATAGCCGTCGCCGGTGAGCACGTTCGACCCCAGCGTCTTGCTGAGGAAGGCGCATCCGCCGGTGGCAATCACCACCGCCTTCGCATTGACCGTCCAACGATCGCCCTTCTGCCGTCGCAGACCGGTGGCGCCCGCAACGACGCCGCTGCCGTCCACGAGCAGTTCAAGCGCCGGAGAGTGATCCAGGATCGTCACGCCGGCCTGCTTCGTCCGCTTGCGCATCAGCCGCATGTATTCAGGGCCCTGCAGCGAATTCCGCTGCGGCTTGCCGTCCTCGTCGACGGGATAAGGATAGCCCCAATCGGCAAGCTGATTGCTCTGGGCGTAGGTCCGGTCCAGCACCCGCGCCATCCAGCGGCGATCCTGGAGATGGCCACCGAGCTTCTCGCGGCCTGCCATCGCGGCTTCGCGCCGTTCTGGCAAGGGGTCGACATACCACACACCGGTGCCGGCCGCCGCCGTCGCACCGGAGGTGCCGCAAAAGCCCTTGTCAGCGAGCACGACGCGCGCGCCGTGCTCTGCGGCGCTGATCGCGGCCCAAGTGCCCGCGGGACCGCCACCGAGCACCAGCACATCGGCGTCGAACACGACCGATCCTACTGAACTCGACAGCTTTTCGGCACGGCTGGATGGATTCGTCATCGCTGGTCTCCCGATTGAGGCTGTTCAGAACGCGGGGATCTGGCCCGGCAGCTTGTCCTTGATGATCTGGCGGATCGTGTCGTTCTGATAGGCCCGGACCAGCTTCGCCACCCATGGTGCATCCCTGTCCTTCTCGCGAACGGCGATGAAGTTGTTGTAGGGATTGTTGACCGGGGACTCGATCGCGATGGAATCCTTGCCCGGGATGAGGCCGGCCGGAACAGCGTAGTTCGTGTTGATGACCGCGGCATCGACATCGTCCAGGCTACGCGGCAACTGGGCTGCGTCGATTTCGCGGATCTTGAGCTTCTTTGGGTTTGCGGTCACATCGAGTACGGTGGGCAAGATGCCGACCCCGTCCCTGAGCTCGATGAGCTTCTCCGCCTGAAGCAGCCGCAGCGCGCGGCCCCCGTTCGACGGGTCGTTTGGAATGCCGATCGAGGCGCCTTCCTTGATCTCGGCGACCGACTTTGCCTTCCGCGAATAGAGCCCGATCGGAGCGACGATCGTCTCGCCGACGGCAACGATCTTGTATCCGCGCGTCTTGATCTGATTGTCCAGGAAAGGCTTGTGCTGGAAGGCATTCGCGTCGAGATCGCCGACGTCGAGCGCCGCATTGGGCAGCAGGTAGTCGTTGAAGACAACGACCTGAACGTCGAGACCGTCCTTGGCGGCGATCTCCTTGACCTTGGTCCAGATGATTTCGGCATCGCCACCCGATATCCCGACCTTGATCTTCTGGTCCGCAGAGGCCGGCGCTACGAACAGGGCAAGGGCGGCCATCACGAGGAACAAGCGGCGCTTCATCGTCTACGATCTCCTGTTCAAGCAGAACGGTTGGTTCAGGCGGTTACCCGATGCGGGCAACCAGGATGTCTGCTGCGGCATCTGCGAATTCGGCGGACATGTCGTGGAAGCCGATACGCTCCTGAACCGTCGCGATGCGCGGTTGGTTGTTTGAAGCGACCGGATTCAGGCAAGGACGGCCGACTGCTCGCGCAAACCTTGGTGACCGAGCGATCCGTGCGGCCTGCCGCTCGCTTTCGGCCGCGAACGCAAGGCTCATGTGATCGACGTCGACGACATAGATCATGGCGTGATGTCCTTGCGCCAGCGCGCCCACTCAGCTGCTGAACCCCGCCGGAATGAATGCCGGCAACTTCTCCTCGATGAACTGCTTCACCTCGGGCGAGTTGAACACCTGGATGAACGCCTTCAGGCGCGGATCGTCCTTCTTGTCGGGACGGGCCGTGAAGCGCAGCGCGAGACCTTCGTCGACGGTGCGATCGATGATCAGTGCAGACTTCGGGTCACCACCGGCGGGAATGAGATAGGTGATGTTGACGAGTGCCAGCGTCACGTCGTCGAGCGAGCGATAGGTCTGCGCGGGGTCGAGCTCGACGATCTTGAGGTTCTTCGGGTTCTCGGTGATGTCGAACTTGCTGACCGAAAAACCCTTGCCCGGCGTCAGCTTGATCAGCCCGGCCCGCTCCAGCAGGATGAGCCCGCGCGCACCGTTGAGCGGCTCGTTCGGGATGGCGACGCTGTCGCCGGATTTGATCTCGTCGAGCTTCTTGATCTTCTTCGAGAACAGGCCGACCGGCGCGATCACGCCGACCTTGTCGGCCTGCACCAGGTTGAAACCGCGCTGCTTGTTCTGAAGCGCGAGGTAAGTCGCATGCTGGAATAGATTGGCATCGACCTCGCCACTGTTCACGACCTCGTTCAGCGCCACCCAGTCCGACAGCTCGACGATCTTGACGTCCTGCCCCTTGTCCTTGGCGAGCTTGGCGGCAAGGGACGCCAATTGCCCGACGGGGCCGGCGCTGGTCGCGATCTTCAGCGGCTCGCCCGCGAAGCCGGCGGCCGTGAATGCGAGCCAGAGGCCGGCGGCCTGGGCGGTACGACGAAGGATCTTCATTGTCTCAAATTCCCGTTTTAATTCAGGTGAAAGGTCTCACGCGGCCTTGCGCTCGCCCGCGTCGGCCTGCGCCAACGCCTGGCCGAGATCGGCCAGGATGTCGTCGGGATGCTCGATGCCGACCGACAGACGGACGTAGCCGGGGGGTCACGCCGGCTGCGAGCTGCTCGGCCGGAGTAAGCTGCTGATGCGTCGTCGATGCCGGATGAATGGCTAGCGAACGGGCGTCGCCGATATTGGCGACGTGATAGAACAGTTTCAGCGCGTCGATGAACCGCCGGCCCGCTTCGACGCCCCCCCTTCAGCTCGAAGCCGACCAGCCCGCCGAAGCCGCCCTTCAGATAGGCATCCGCCCTGCGCCGGTTCTCGCCGGTCTGCAGGCCCGGGAAGATCACGTTCGACACCGACGGATGTTTGGCGAGGAAGTTCGCGACCTTCACCGCATTCTCGTTGTGCTGACGGATGCGCAGCGGCAGGGTCTCCAGACCCTGGATGAACTGGAACGCGTTCTGCGGCGCGATCGATGCGCCGAGGTCGCGCAGCAGCTTGACGCGGGCGCGCAGGATGTAGGCGATCGGGCCGAGTGGCTTTGCGGCCTCGGTCCAGATCGCGCCGTGATAGGCCTCATCGGGCTTGTTCAGCAGCGGGAAGCGATCCGCATGTGCAGCCCAGTCGAAATTGCCGCCGTCGACGATGGCGCCGCCGATCGCGGTGCCATGGCCGCCGATATACTTCGTGGTCGAATAGACCACCACCGCAGCACCATGCTCGAACGGCCGCGCGATCAGCGGCGATGCCGTGTTGTCGAGGATCAGCGGTACGCCAAGCGAGCGGCCGATGTCCGCAACCTCCTTGATCGGGAATACGTTCAGCTTGGGATTCGGAAGCGTCTCGCCGAAATAGGCCCGCGTTCTGGCATCAGTGGCGCGGCGGAAATTTTCGGGATCGACGGGATCGACGAAACGCACCTCGATGCCGAATTGCTTCAGGGTCTGTGACAGCAGCGTCCAGGTGCCGCCATAAAGGTCTGTCGACGACACGATATTGTCGCCGGCCTGCGCGATGTTGAAGATCGCGAATGCGGACGCCGTCTGCCCGGAGGCAACTGCGAGGGCGGCCGCCCCGCCCTCGAGTGCGGCAAGCCTATCCTCAAAAGCCTGCTGGGTCGGGTTGCCGATGCGGGTGTAGATCGGCCCGAGTTGTTCGAGCGCGAACAGGCGCGAGGCATGATCGGTGTTCTCGAACTGGAACGACGTGGTCTGATAGATCGGAACCGCCACCGCGCCCGTGGCGGGGTCGGTACGATACGAACCACCATGCAACGCGAGCGTCTCGAAGTTCCGGGTTTCCAACGCCATCTGCAATTCCCCTGTCTGTCTCGAGAGCGCGCACGCTGCGCGGCAAGCGGTGCTTGTCGACGAAAATGATGCGGTCGGATTCTGCGGCTGTCGAGCGCTTCAGTAAAATAGCGATGCGCGTGCTGCATCATCGTCGCCTCGCAACGCGTTTGTTTCCGCGCCTTCGCCGAATTGGAAACAAACTCGCTGGCGCAAAATGTTAAAAATGATCACGCACAGCGGGTCGGCTTTGCGATTAACGATCGGGCCAGACCATGACGAGACCGCGCGAGCTGCGATTCAACGCTTTCAACATGACCGCGCCCAGCCACAACTGGGCGGGCCTTTGGTCGCATCCGCGTGATGTGTCGATCGACTACAACACGCTCGACTATTGGACCGACTACGCCAGAACCGCGGAGCGCGGATTGCTCGACGGCATTTTTCTCGCGGACGTGTTCGGCGTCTACGACGTCTATGGCGGAAATGCCGAGGCTGCCGCGCGGCATGCGGTCCAGCTTCCCAACGCGGATCCGACGCTACTCGTGTCCGCCATGGCGCTCGTCACCGAGCATCTCGGCTTCGGCATCACCTCTAACCTGACCTTCGAGCATCCCTACCAGCTCGCACGCACGTTCTCGACACTCGACCATCTCACCAAGGGCAGGATCGGCTGGAACATCGTCACCGGCTACCTCGACAGCGGCGCGCGCGGCATGGGCCTTCCGGCCGGCCGCGCGCATGACGATCGTTATGATGCGGCCGAGGACTTTCTCGCGGCAGCCTACAAGCTATGGGAGGGAAGCTGGGGGGACGGCGCGGTTCGCCGCGACCGCGCCAGTGGCATCTTTACCGATCCCGCAAAGCTTCATCGGGTGCTGCATGACGGTCCCTATTTCAAGGTCGACGGCATCCATCTGGCCGAGCCCTCGCCGCAGCGGACGCCGCTGCTCTACCAGGCAGGCACCTCCAAGCGCGGCCGCGCCTTCGCGGCACAGCATTCGGAAGCGATCTTTCTCAACGGCCAGACCAAGCCGATCCTCGCCTGCGCCGTCCGCGAGATACGAGAGGCCGCCAAAGCCTTTGGCCGCGATCCCTACGACATCCGCCTGTTCGCCGGCGCTACCGTGATCGTGGCGCCGACACGGGCCGAGGCGAACGATCTGCTCGAGGACTACGCGCGGCATGTCGACCAGACCGGCCAGCTCGCCTTGTTGTCGGGCTGGACCGGCATCGACTTCTCGACCTATCGGCCCAACCAGCCGATCGAATATGTCGAGAGCAACGCCATCCAGTCGATGGTCGAGAATTTCACAATACGAAGCGACCGCCCGGTCAATGTCGGCGATCTCGCCCGATTGAGCCGTGCCGGCACGCGGTCGCCCTTCGTGGTCGGCTCGCCGCAGGACGTCGCCGACGAGCTGATCGCCTGGGCCGACCAGACCGACGTCGACGGCTTCAACCTGTTCCGCCTGGTGGCGCCGGAATCGCTGAACGCTTTCGTCGACCTCGTGGTGCCGGAGCTGCAATCGCGCGGCGTCTACAAGACCGCCTACCGCGACGGCACGCTGCGCGAAAAGCTGTTTCCGGGACGTGGCCCGCGGCTCCACGCGACACATCCCGGCGCGGGTTTTCGGCGATTGCCGTCAAAGAGTTCGTTCCATTCCGACGCCGCCGAATAGCGCTGCTTGCCGGCGCGCTTTACCGCAGGGGAAATCCCGTTCTCGCATTGAAACCAGCCGGAGAATGTTCGTTCCCTGGCGAACCATACCTTGAAATTGCAAGGCGAGCTCGTTTACCGGCACATTGCGGGCTTGCTGCTGTGACAACGCGCCGCCGAAAGCGGCTCAGCTTCAGGACAATTCTTCATGTCTCATCTCACGTCCCGCCTGCGGATCCTCGCCGCGGCCGCGCTCAGCCTCTTTGTCATGGCGGCCGTTCGGCCTGCGATGTCCGAGGAGATCCGCATCGGCTATCAAAAATCCTCGACGCTGACGGCGATTCTGAAAACCAACGGTGAACTTGAGCAGGCGTTGAAACCACTCGGCATCACGGTCTCATGGCACGAATTCACCAGCGGCTTGCCGCTGCTGGAGGCCATCAACATCGGCAGCATCGATTTCGGCGCAGACGTCGCCGACACAGTGCCGATCTTCGCGCAGGCCGCCGGCGCCAAGCTCGCTTATGTCGCGGAGGAGGCCGCCTCGCCAACGGCGCAAGCGATCGTCATTCCTCAAGCCTCGACCATCAAGAGCATCACTGAGCTCAAAGGCAAGAAGGTCGCCGTGACCAAAGGCGCCGGCAGCCACTATCTGCTGCTCGCAACACTGGCGAAATCCGGGCTCAGCTTCAAGGACATCACACCCGCCTATCTGACGCCGGCGGACGGCCGCGCGGCCTTCGTCAGCAACAATGTGGATGCATGGGTCGCCTGGGATCCGTTCCTGACCAGCGCCCTGCACCAGACAAAGGGCCGGACCTTGTCCGATGGCAGCAACGGCCTTGCGAGCTACAAGCGCTACTACCTCGCGTCGGCCGCCTATGCGGACAAGCATGCCGAGGTGCTCAACGTGATCTTTGCGAAGCTCTCCGCGACCGGAAAATGGGTGAAGGCGCAGCCGAAGGAAGCTGCCACATTGCTCGCCGGGCTCTGGGGTATCGACGCGGCAACCGTCGAGGAAGCCAACAGCCACCGCTCCTACCAGGTCGGCGCGGTCACCGGACCCGGCCTGTCGGAGCAGCAGCGCATTGCCGATGCGTTCCACGCCGAAGGCCTGATCCCCGTGAAGATCGACACCACGGTCATCAAGATCTGGTCGCCGAAGGGATCCTGATCAGGTTACCCGCCTTGCTGCGTACCGTGATCGGACAACACGCTGACCTCTGGAATTCAAATGCCGCAACGCCAATTGCACCTGAACGTCAACCTGCTCCATTCCGGCGTCTATCCATCGGCCTGGCGACTGCCGGAGAGCGATCCGCGCGCCTTCTTCGATCTCGGCCATTACGTGCGAGTGGCGCAGATTGCGGAGCGCGGCAAGCTCGACGCGATCTTTCTCGCGGATTCCCCGGCCGTAAACGATCGCATCGACTACCGGTCGTTCACCTCGCTCGAGCCGACCATCATTCTGGCCACAGTCGCCGCCGCGACAAAGCACGTCGGCCTGATCGGCACCGTGTCCACGACATATAACGAACCCTACAACATCGCGCGCCGCTTCGTGACGCTCGACCATGCCAGTGGCGGCCGTTCGGGATGGAACGCGGTCACGACCGCGGATACCGCTTCAAGCCGCAACTTCGGCCTCACGGGTGCAGTGGAGCACAAGGCCCGCTACGAGCGCGCCAAGGAATTCACGGAAATCGTCCACGCGCTGTTCGACAGCTGGGAGGACGACGCCTTCGTCGGCGACAAGGCGAGCGCGCGGTTTGTCGATACGTCGAAAGTGCATCCGATCGCGCATCGTGGCCCGTATTATTCGGTGGCGGGGCCGCTGAACGTGCCGCGCTCGCCGCAGGGGCGGCCAGTCACGGTGCAGGCGGGCGGCTCAAGCGACGGCCGCGACTTCGCGGCCGCCTACGCTGAAGCCGTGTTCACGCTGGCGCAGTCGATCGAGGAAGGTGTTGCCTATGCGCGCGATCTGCGCACGCGTGCGGCGGCTTACGGGCGTTCCGGAGATTCCATCGTCACCCTGCCCGGACTTGCCACAGTCATCGGCAGCACCGAGGCCGAGGCAAAGCGGCGGCAGGATGAGCTCTGGGAGCTGGTCCCGATCGAATACAGCCTGGCGCGGCTCGCCGGCACGCTTCAGATCGACCCTGCCTTGCTCGAGCTCGACAAGCCGCTTCCCGATCCGCTGCCGCTTCCGGCGAACGCCAATCACACCATGTTCCAGGGCACCGTGAACATCGCCCGGCGCGGCAACCTCACCGTCCGCCAATTGATCCGCGCCCTCGGTGGCGGCGTTGGTCATCGCATCATCGTGGGCACACCGGAGCAGATTGCAGACGATATCGAGGCCTGGTTCAGCGCCGGTGCCGCGGACGGCTTCAACCTGATGCCGGATGTTCTGCCGACGGGGTTAGAGACCTTCGTCGACACCGTTGTGCCGATCCTGCAGAAGCGCGGATTGTTCCGCACCGAATACGCAGGCACGACGTTACGCGACCATTTTGGTCTGCCGCGGCCGCCGAGCCGCTTTGCGAGGCGAGCCCCGGAAGTCGCTTCGGCCTGAGTTACCTCAGCGACCGGACGAACCTCCCGGACGGCCCGTCCGACTGTCTCGCCCGGACGCGGGGGATGATCTCCTCTGCGAAGCGTCGCATCTCGGCCTCGAAGGGCTGGAATTGCAGCATGAAGAGTTCGATGCCCGCAGCATGGAACGCCTCGATACGTGCCGCGACCTCGTCGTAACTGCCGACCAGCCCGGCGGCCGTGCCACCGTTGCTGCCGACCCGCGGCGTCTTCTGCATGGTCTGCATCATCACGACCTTCGGGTCCGTGTTCTGTTTCTGGATCGCTTTCATCGGCGCATCCTTTGCGGCAAGGCTGAGCAGCCGCTCATGGGCGGCTTGCGCCTCCTCTCGGGTTTCGCGTGCGACGACAAAGGCGGACAGACCGAAACGCAAGGGTGGCGCCGAACCGCGCGGACGGGCCGCGACGTCGGCGATCAGGCCGGCGACATCGTCGAGCGGCTGGCCGTTGATGAACCAGACGTCGCCATGGCCGGCGACCAGATCGCGCGCCGGCTCGGATTCCCCTCCCACGTAGATGGCAGGACGCTTCCGATAGAGGCTGGTCGGTCGCAGCGCATAGTCCGAGACGCTGAAATGATCGCCGCTGAAATTGAGGCGCTCACCCTCCATCAAGCGGGACACCACGGAGATCCACTCCTTGCCATAGGCATAGCGCGCGTCATGCTCGGGAAATCCGATCCCAGCCTTCTCCAGTTCGGGCCGGTTCCAGGCATTGACCAGATTGATTGCAAAGCGGCCGCGGCTGATGTTCTCGATCCCCAGCGCCAGCTTGGCCAGCACCACGGGATGATAGAGATACGGCTTGATGGCGGCGATGATCTCGATCCGCTTGGTCAGCGCCGCAACCGCTGCCGCAGCGCTCCAGGCTTCGAGCTGGTCAAGATCCTCCTGGTGAGGATTGATCGTGTGCTGCGCGATCAATGTCGAGTCGTAGCCGAGCTCCTCGGCTGCAAGGATCAGATCACGATTGCGCTCCCAGGAGGCATCATAGGGTTCTTCCGGATCCTGATGCGCAGCACGGGGCCCGTGCACCAGCGCCCAGATGCCGAAGCGAATCGGTGCGGTCGTCATCGTGCTCTCCCGTGAATGCCCTGATCTCGCGCGTTGTCGCCAATGCCTGGCGCAAGATCAAGCAGACGGACAGCAAAAGATTTTCTTTGTCGCGCATCCGCGCCGCGACGACAGCAGATCACTCCGGAGCGGATGACAATTGAAATACCGCTCTATTTCTGTCGACCCGATTTCGTGGGACATTTTATCGGGACAACAAGTCATTGGCGTCACACGGCCTGCATCGAATGCAGCGCGTGAAACGAGGTTTCGCGTCTTGAGCAATATCGAACTGAGCGACATCGACCGCACCGCGATTGGCGCGGAGGGAGGACCGTCGTCGCGCAGCAGTGAAGTCGCACGCGCTCCGGCTTCGGCGAAAAGCAAGCTTGGCGCACGTGGCCTTCAGCTCCTGTCATGGCTCGCGCCCGTGGTGCTGGTCGTCGTCTGGGACTGGCTGGCGCAGGCGGGATTTCTCTCACCACACGTGCTTCCCGCCCCCAGCAAGGTGATCCGGACCGCATTCAAGCTCGCGACCACCGGAACGCTCCTGAACGATCTCGGCGTCAGCCTGCTGCGCGCAGCGTCGGGATTTGTGATCGGCACAGCGGTCGGTGCGACGCTCGGCATTCTCGTCGGATTCTCCAGGATCGCGGAAGCAGCAATCGATCGCAGCGTCCAGATGATCCGGGCCATTCCGTTTCTCGCGGTCCTGCCCCTGGTCATCGTCTGGCTCGGCGTCGGCGAAACGCAAAAGATCTTCCTTGTCGCACTTGGCGTCACCTTTCCGATCTACATCAATACCGTGCTCGGCATTCGACAGGTGGACCCCAAGCTACTCGAGCTCGGGCGCGTGCAGGGCCTGAACTCCGTTCAGCTGATCCGCCGGATCATCCTGCCCGGCGCGTTGCCGTCGATCCTGACCGGGGTCCGCTATGCGCTGGCAACGGCATGGCTCGCGCTGGTCGTGGCGGAAACCATCGGCGCGCAGTCGGGCATCGGCTTTCTCGCGATGGACGCACGTGAATTCCTGCGCACCGACGTGATCGTGCTGACCATCGTGATCTACGCCCTGATCGGCGTCGCGGCTGATGGGATCGCGCGTTTCCTCGAACGGCGCCTGCTGGCCTGGCATCCGAACTACGGAGCGGCACGATGAACGCCCATGTCGCATCGTTGTCACCCGCCTCATTCGAGACTGGGCCGGCCGTTGTCGTCAGCAACCTCCTGCGCAGCTACGGCAATCGCGTGGTCATCGAAAGGCTGAACCTGCGCATCGAGCGGGGCGAGTTCGTCGCCCTGCTAGGCGAGAGCGGTTGCGGCAAGACCACCTTGCTGAGAGCACTTGCGGGTCTCGATGCCATTCAGGGCGGTCGCATCGTGGCGCCGCGCCGGCCGGCCGTGGTGTTCCAGGAACACCGGCTTTTGCCCTGGGACAGCCTCTGGCGCAACGTCGCGCTTGGCTTGCAGACGCCGGACGCACGCGAACGTGCCGCCGAAGCGCTGACCGAGGTCGGCCTCGGCGACCGTCTCGACGACTGGCCGCGCAACCTCTCCGGCGGACAGGCCCAGCGTGTCGCTCTGGCCCGCGCGCTGGTGCAGCAGCCCGAGCTTCTGCTCCTCGACGAGCCCTTTGCCGCGCTGGACGCGCTCACCCGCATTCGCATGCATGAGCTCGTCGCCAATCATCAGCCGGGCGTGCTGCTCGTCACCCACGACGTCGACGAAGCCATTGCTTTGGCCGACCGCATCCTGGTGATGCGGAACGGCGCCATTGCTTACGAGCACCGCGTCGCGCGCGGCAGCTCGACACCCATTTCGCGTAGCGAGCTCCTCGGCGAGCTCGGCGTGAATTCTCATTCCTCCCACTAATTCACCGGAAGGCCCGTATGTCTGACTCTCCCATCGCCAAGCCGTCCCGGCGCAGCTTTCTCGGCACCGCGGCCTTCGGCGTAGGCGCCCTCGCCGGCATGAACATCGGTGATTTCGCCGAGGCCGCGACTGGCCGCACTACGGACACGGTCCGCCTGACCTGGGGCCTCAGCGGCCTCAACCTGATCGCCAAGGAGCGCGGCGAGTTCGAGAAGGTCTTGGCCAAGGACGGCATCAAGGTCGAATGGCTCGGGCCTTTCCCGAATCATGCGCCGACCCTCCAGGCAGTGACGGGCGGCAGCGCGGATTTTAGCTTCGGCGGCAGCACCACCCCGGCGCTGGCCGCAATCATCGCCGGCTCACCCCTGGTGTTCACGCAGTTCGTGGTCTACGAGCCACGCACGACCGCGATCATCGCCAAGGACGGGTCCGGCATCGACAAGGTGGAGGATCTCGTCGGCAAATCGGTCGCGGTCAACCGCTCCGGGCTCGGCGAATTCCTGCTGGTTGCCGCGCTCGAGAAACACAAGGTCGACCGCTCCGCGGTCAAGTTCGTCTATCTCAATCCGCCGGATGCGGCGCCGGCGCTCGCCTCCGGCAAGGTCGACGCCTGGTCGATGTGGAGCCCGGGCGTCGATATCGCGCGCCTCGAATACAAGGCGCATGACATCTTCCTGGAGGGCCGCGACCTCGACTTCCAGATCGACTACACGTCCTACCTCACCACCCGCAAATTCGCGACCGACAATCCGGCTCTCGTCCGCGCCGTGAACGATGCGTTCCGCGCCGAAGGGAAGTGGATCTCGGAGAACGGCAAGGACGCCGAGTACATCGCCCAGAAGGCGGGCAAGTACAGCGACGAGGTCCGCGACCAGTTCATCGCGCTGAAGCGCCAGTACCGCTACTTCGCCGTCAACGACGAGCGGTTCATCAGCGAGCTGCAAAAGGCTGCCGACTGGCTCGTCGCCCGCAAGGTTTTGCCCGAGCCGGTCAAGGTGACCGACCATCTCGCCCAGCTCTGAGAACGTGACCAACAGGCCAATCATGAACAAGACCGTTTCTGCCCCCTCTTTGACGACATCCGAGCCGCTCAAGACCGGCTCACCGGAGTTGGAGGCGCTGCTCAACCAGATCGCCGAGGGTGCGAGCGCGCGCGAGCGCGACCGCGTGCTGCCCTTCGAGGTCATCGACCTCATTCGCCACGCCCGCCTCGGCGCCTTGCGGCTGCCCACCGCTGCGGGCGGTGCCGGCAGCACGATCCGCGACCTCTTCGCCTTCGTCATCCGCCTCGGCGAGGCCGACGCCAACGTGGCCCATATCCTCCGTAACCATTTCAGCGTGGTTGAGCGGCTGGTGCGCACGCCCAAGGACGAGCAGAGCCGCGATTGGCAGAAGGCGGTCGCCGAAGGTGCGATCATCGGGCTCGCCACCACCGAGCTCGAAAGCCCGCGCGTCGGCAATGTGACGCCGGGGACGACCTTCACGCCCGACGGTAACGGCGACTACCTGCTGAACGGCACCAAATATTACAGCACCGGCACGCTGTACTCCGATTACGTCCTGGTGCGCGCCGCCGATCCGTCCGGTTCAACCGGCGCGACGATCGTTCCGATCAAGCGCGAGGGCATCGAGCTGGTCGACGATTGGGACGGCCTCGGGCAGCGGCTCACGGCCACCGGCACGACCCACTTCCGTAACGTCAAGGTCAAGCGGCAGGAGGTGGTGTTCGACACGCCCGACGGCGGTTATGGCGTCCCCTATTCCAACACGCTTGCCCAGCTCTTCCTGACCGCGATCGTCGCGGGCATCGCCCGGGCGACCTTGCGCGACGCCACCGCGCTGGTGCGCTCGCGCAAGCGCACGTTCTACTATGCGCCGACCGAAATCCCGACCGATGATCCCCTTCTGCAGCAGACGGTCGGCCAGATTGCCAGCGGCGCCTTTGCGGCCGAGACGGTCGTGCTTGCCGCCGCCGAAGCGCTGGATGTCGCGACCGACGCATTCGACGCCGGCGCGTCAAACGCCACGGAGGCCGCGCACACCGCCGCGCTGCTCTCGGCCAAGGCCAAGATCATCGCTGATGATTTCGCGATCCGCGGCGGCAGCCTGCTGTTCGATGTCGGCGGCGCCTCGGCGACGAAGAAGGTCACCAATTTCGACCGTCACTGGCGCAATGCGCGAACGCTCTCCTCGCACAATCCGACCACCTACAAGGCGCGTTCGATTGGCGAACACGAGATCAACGGCACGCCATTGCCGGCAAAGGGCTTCTTCTAGGACATGCCGGCGCGCGAGGGTCCGCCGCACGGAGGAACGGATATGGGAAGATCCGACATCCATCTCGTCACTGACAGCAACGAGATCGAACGACAGTTCCGCGGGGTCATGCGCCGCCTCGCCGGCGGCGTTAGCATCATCACCGCCGGGCGTGACGACGACATTACGGGGATGACGGTGACGTCCCTGACCTCCTTAAGCGCAAGTCCACCGCGCGTGCTGGTCAGCGTCAACCGCCAGGCGTCATCCTTCGCGCTGATCGAGCGCTTCGGGACATTCGGCGTGAACATCCTCGGTTCAGACCAGCAGGATCTGGCGGACCGCTTCAGCAACGGCCGCCTCAAGGGACCACAGCGCTTCGAGGGCATTGCCTGGTCTGCCGGGACCTCGGGCGTGCCGCTCCTTGGAAACTCGCTGGCGACCGTGGAATGCCGGGTCGAGGAGATCATCGAGCGCTATTCCCACGGAATCATCGTCGGCAGTCTTTTGAGCTTCGAGCTGTCGCCCCACCTCTCAGGGCTGGTGTACTGGAACGGCCAGTACATCGAGATCAAGCATGATTTCGATCTCGATCTTCTCGCCGAGATCAGCATTCCCCTGGCGCATGTCAGGTAAGACGGCATGAAGCACGAACTACCTCGCAAACCATCCGACGACAGCGGGCCCGATAGCCCGGTACAAAAGCGATGGCAGCTCGAGCAGCTCGTCGCCGCGCTCCGCGTCTCCCGCGAGGAGACCCACAGTATCCGCAGGGATGGCGAGGCCCGCCGCGCGCCCTCGCGCGAGGCGCTCCAGACGATCTTGGACGGCCTCACCGAAGCGCTGTTCCCGCGCCACTATGGCCAGTTCGATCTCGACGGCGAGAATATCGACTATTTCGTTGGCAACCGCCTCAGCATCGCGCTCGACGGCCTCTGCGACCAGGTTCACCGCGCTGCGCTTTTCATCGGGGACGAGCTCGTACCCGGCTTCCAGCGCGAGGACGCAATCGGGCTGACGCGCAGATTCGCCTCGCAGCTTGCCGATGTGCGCGGGCTGATCATCAGCGACCTCCGCGCCGCCTTCGTCGGCGACCCCGCCGCCAGGAACTTTCCGGAGATCCTGATCGGCTATCCCGGCATGACTGCGATCATCCACCATCGCCTTGCCCACATTCTGCATCAGCTCGGCGCGCGCCTGATCGCTCGCCTGGTCGCGGAGATCGCGCACACAAGGACCGGCATCGACATTCATCCCGGCGCAAGCATCGGCTCCGGCTTCTTCATCGATCATGGTACCGGCGTCGTCATCGGCGAGACCGCTATCATTGGCGACAACGTCCGGATCTATCAGGCCGTGACGCTCGGCGCGCGGCACTTTCCGACCGATGACGATGGCCATCTGATCAAGGGCGACGCGCGGCATCCGATCGTCGAGGACGATGTCGTGATCTATGCCGGCGCTACCATTCTCGGCCGGATCACGATCGGCCGGGGCTCGACCATCGGCGGCAACGTCTGGGTGATCCAGGACGTGCCGCCGAACAGCGTCGTGACGCAGGCAACAGCCCGCAACAAGCAAGGTTAGATCGCTGGCGCCTTCCAGCGCATCAGGCGGCGTTCCAGCGCCTCGAGGATCGCGTTGAAGACGAGGCCGATCACGGTGATGCCGAGGATGCCGAAATACATCTGCGGGATCAGGAAGCTGTACTGGCTGTTGATGATGAGATAGCCGAGACCGGATTTCGCGCCGACCATTTCGGAGGCCACCAGCACCAGCATCGCGGATGCGCTCGCGAGCCGAATGCCGACGAAGATCGTCGGCAGCGACGCCGGCAGGATCACCTTCCGAAACAGCTGACTTGGCGTCGCGCCCATCGTCCGTGCCGACTTGACCAGCAGCGGATCGACCTGGCGGACGGCCGCGATCGTATTGAGCAGCAGCGGCCAGGCGCAGCTATAGATCACCATCGAGACCTTCGAGAGCTCGCCGATTCCCAGCAGCAGGATGAAGACCGGCAGCAGCGCCAGCGGCGCCGTGTTGCGCGCGATTTCGATGATCTGGTTGAGGAGATCGCCGAGCCGTGCATACCATCCCGTCAGCACACCCAATGGCACGAACAGGGCAATAGCGATCAGGAAGCCACTGAGCGCGCGCAGCAGGCTGGCGCCGACGTCGTCGTAGAGCTCCCCGGTCTGCGCGAGCTGCCAGCCCGCGGCAATCACCTCGGAGAACGGCGGCAGGAACGTCTGGTCGATCAGACCGAGACGCGGCGCCGTCTCCCAGAGGGCGAGAAACAAGAGCAGCAGCAGGGATCTCTGCCCAATGGCGCCGAACCATCGCGCGACGCCGCCCGTGGCCGCGGCCAGCGCGCCGGCGCGTTGCCTGGCCCGGTCTTTCGGGCTCCCCTCGGCCAACTCCAGCAGCGTCAGGATCTCCAGATTAGACATGGGCCAGCTCCTTTGCCTTTGCGCCGCGCTCGCTGTCGGGTGCGCGCACCTGAGACCCCTGCGCCTTCAGCACCTCGTCGCGCAGCAAGGACCACACCTCGTGCCTGACCTGCCCGAAACGGGGCAGCGAGCGGACGTCTTCGGTCTCGCTATGCAGCTCGTCGGGAATATCGACGACCTGCTTGATACGGCCAGGACGCGAGGTCATGACGGCAACGCGCTGGCCGAGGACGACGGCTTCGTCGATGCCGTGCGTGATGAACAGGATGGTCTTCCCGGTGCTGCGCCAGATTCGCGGCAACTCGCCTTGCAGCGTCTCGCGCGTCTGCGCATCGAGGGCCGCGAACGGCTCGTCCATCAGCAGCACCTCGGGGTCATAAGCGAGGCTGCGGGCGATCGCGACACGCTGCTTCATGCCGCCGGATAGCTCGTGCGGATAACGGTCGGCGAAGCCGGACAGTCCGACCAGGTCGAGGTAATGCAGCGCCCTCTCCCGCCGCTCCCTGGCTTTCAGGCCGGCAATGTCGAGCCCGAACTCGACGTTCTGCGCGGCCGTGCGCCAGGGAAACAGCGCATATTGCTGGAACACGATGCCGCGGTCGCGCGCCGGCCCCTCGATAGGCTTGCCGTCGAGGAGGATGCGGCCGCTGCTCGGCGTCGTCAGCCCGCCGAGTAGATCCAGCAGGGTCGACTTGCCGCATCCACTCGGCCCCACCAACGCCAGGAATTCGCCGGCACGAACGTCCAACGAGATGTCGTCCAGCGCGGTAAAGCGCTCCGCCGGCCCGCCATCCTTGCCGCGGACCAGGAATTCCTTGCGCACATGCTCAAAGCGGATCTTGGCCGTGGTCATTTGGCCTCCGCGGTCTTGCCAGGACGGAAATAGTTGAACTCGTTGGTGTAGAGATCGGACGGCTTGAGCTGGTCTTGCTTCAGGAGACCATCCTTCACCAGCCAGTCGACCCAGACCTGAAGCTCGGCATCGCCGATCACGCCGCCCTTGGTCGCGACACCCGTGCTCTTCCAGTATTTGATGGGCGTTGCGTCTTCGTTGCGCTTGCGCTCGGCGATGACGCGCTCGAAGCGGGCACGAACCTCTTCCGGCGGCGTCGCCTGCGCCCAGGCAATGGCGCGGGAGATGCCTTCGACCAGCTTGCGCGAGGTGTTCGGGTTGTCCTTGATGAACTTGTCCCGCAGCACATAGGAGCCGCCGGTGAAGTTGCCGAAGATGTCGGTATCGGCAAACAGCCGGCGGATGCCGCCGCGTTCCAGCGCCTTGTCGCGCAGCACGCCGTTCAGCGTGCTGACCTCGACCTGTCCCTGCCGCAACGCCTGCTCGCCCGTGACCGGCGGGATCGCCACCAGCGTCACCTGTTTTGCTTCCGCCGGCGTCAGGCCGTTGCGGGCCAGATATTCGCGCAGCACGAATTCGAGATGCGCACCCAGCGTGTTGACGGCGACTTTCTTGCCGATCAGATCCCGCGCGGATTTGATCGGGCTCTCCTCCTTCACGTAATAGCCGTTGTAGGTGTTGTCGTCCGAGCCGTAGTAGCCGACCACCGCCTTGATCGGGGCCTTGGCCGCGATCAGCTTGATGATCGCACCATAGAATGCACCGCCGATGTCGATGTCACCGGTGACGACGGTCTGGATGTCCTGTGGACCGCTGATGGTGTTGCCGATCCATTTGAGCTTGAGCGGGGCCAGATAGCCGAGGTCGTCGGCGAGCTCGATGAACGTGACCTGGCCCGCCCAACCCTGGTAGCGGATCTCGGTCTTCTCGAGCTGCGGCTCGGCCATGGCGCTGCCGACGAGGCCGGACAGGCCAAGAGCGGCCAGGCCGAGTTGCCGGCCTCTTGCGCGCAGGCCCGCAACCAGACGGCGCAGTGCGGAGATTGCAATTTTCATCGTGTTCACTCCCTACTCGCCTCAGGCGGCTTTGGCTTGCGGCTTGGCCGACTTGATGCGGGTCACGCTCTGGCGGCCATCGATGCCGACCGGCACCTCGCCATCGATGGTCGCGCGGCGCACGACGCGATGCTGATCGCCGTAGTCATTGACGGCGTAGTGCTGGGTCGCACGATTGTCCCAGATCACGACGTCCCCCCTGCCGCCAGCTCCACCGCACGGTGTTCTCCGGCGCGGTGATGTGCGACTGGAACAGGTCGAACAGTTTCTGGCCGTCATATTTCGGCAGGCCGACGAAGCGCTGGACGAAGTTGCCGAGCACCAGCGTCCGCTCGCCGGTTTCGGGGTGGACGCGAACGACCGGGTGCTCGGTCTCATAGATCGTCCCGGTGAAGACCTCCTCGAAGTGCTTCCTGTCGGCTTCGCTCGCCCGCGTCTTCACGGCGTAGTCGTAGGCATTGCTGTGCACGGCCCAGAGCTCATCGGCGAGCTTGCGCAGCGGAGCCGGCAAGTCGAGATAGGCCGCGGCCGTATTCGACCAGATCGTGTCGCCGCCGAACTCAGGGATTACGACCCCGCGCAGGACGGAAATCTTGGGATAGGCATCGACGAAGGTGACGTCGGTGTGCCACTGGTCCGCGCGGCCGCCGCCTCGCCCGGAGTCGAGTTCGAGGATCGACGCCGTTCCCTTGGGTTGCGCCGACCGTCGGGTGCGGCACCAGCTTGCCGAGCCGGACGGCAAACCGCTCCTGCTCGGCATCGTCCAGATGACCTTGGTCGCGGAGGAAGATCACCTTGTGTTCGAGCAAGGCCTGGTTGATCGCCGCGATCGTCCGATCCGGAAGATCGCCGGAGAGCTTGATGTTCCTAATCTCCGCGCCAATACGGGCGGACCGCTTGACGATATCCGCACGCGGAATGACGTTTTCGATGGTGAGCCCGTCAGTCATGTCATCTTCCCCGAGACCGCGATCCGTTTGGACAAGGCTCCGCCATTCGCCGATCGCTGGTGCGACGGCGGAGTGAAAGACAGTTATGTTGCGATCGATCCTCTTGCAGGACGGCCGTCTGCTCTGGCGGCAATCGCGTCTGGCGGGACCGTTCCGTGAGAGCTGCATCCATGCAGCTCTCGTTCAGTCACACGATGCTAACTCAAGGACTTCGGAAATAGCTTCCAAAGTTCGAAGCAAGTAGAAAACAGACGCACCACGGTCATGGCTGGTCCAGTTGCTACTTGCGCTCTTCTCTATTCCGCCGCGACGATGTTCGGCGACCGCCAGACGGCCGACGCATAGAGCGACGGCTCGAAGTCGTCGGCGATGGGTCCGTTGATCCGCGCCTCATGCGCCGTTAGGTCATCGTGGAACAGATCGCGACTGATGCGCGCCACGACGCCTGGAATATCGCGCTTGAAACTCGGCACGTCTCCGATCGGAAGGCCGAAGCTGACGAAGGCCGCCGGGTTGAACACGTGAATGTCCGCAAGTAAGGCGCACGGCCCGGCTCCTTCTCCAGGAATTCATGCCCCGCGCCAAGATAAGGGTGAGCCCCCAGGAAATCGTCCTGCTCGCCCGCGACCGGCGAGAAGCGGTCACGCCATAGCAGGATCTCGCTGGAGAAGGCGGCGAGCTCCGGTCGCCTTGCGAGATCGACCTGGTAGCCCGTACCGGCGATGACGAAATCGAATGCGATATCGCCCTGCGGCGTGGTCGCAAGCAGCCGTCGCCCGAACGGCTTGGCTGAGGTCCAGGGCGCCGCCAGATGCAGGTGGAAGTTCGGGGATTTGACCACCCGCGCGATCGCGTCGGGCAGCGGCGTCGACCCGGCGCGGCGGAAACGAATGGCCTGATGCCAGCGCAGCGCGTCCGGCAGCGAGCCGTAATTGTCATATGCGCCCGGATATCCGCGCGTCCTGATCACGGGCTCCGAAGCAATCTTGTCGCGGCGCGCGAACAGATGCACCTCCCTCGCCCCGGCCTCGAGCGCAACCGCTGCAGCATCGAACGCGGAAGCCGCGCTGCCCAGCACAGCGACCGACTTGTCGCGCAGCTTGCCGAAATCGATCGCTTCCAAGGTATGCGCATAGAGCTCCTTGGGCAGATGGCGCGAGAGCACCTCGGGAACGGACGGACCGCCGTTACTCGGGAAACCGCTGGCCAGGATGATCTTGCGGGCGGTTTCGGTCCTTGCCTCACCGGCGACGTCGAGATGAAGCCGCAGGTGATCCTGCGCCGACTCGATGCGGCGAAGCTTCGTCCGATAGCGCACCTCGATGCCGAGCGTCTTGCGATACCAGTCGAGATAGGCCGCCCAATCCAGACGAGGAATACGATCGATCGCCTCGTATGCAGCCGCGCCATGGCGGGCCTCATACCAGGCCTGGAAGCTCAGCCCGGGCAGACCAAGCTCAGGTCCAGGCAGGCTTTTCGGCGTGCGAAGCTTGTGCATGCGCGCGCTGCTCAGCCATGGGCCGGTCGAGGCCGCGTCACTTGCAGCATCGATCACCGTGACCTTGCCGATGCCGGCACGGCGCAACGCGAAGGCAAAGGTGCTTCCGGATTGCCCGCCGCCGATGACTGCGACGTTGTGATCAATCGCGTGACGATCCGGGACCCAGTTCTGCGGATCGGGACCAATCAGACGCAAGGTCTCGCGAGCCGCGTCGTCGATATCGGACTGAAACATGTTGCACCGGATTTGTCTGCATCAGATGCGAACAAATCGTAGACGCCAACGACACTCAGTCAATGAAATGGAATTGGTTTTGTTTGCGGGCTCGAACAACGAACTCACCGCGACGTCGCAGCGCGTTGAAAGAATTGCGTCGACAGCGCGGAGCAAGCCAGGAAGGGCGACGGACATTCGCTCGCCGCGTCTGCTTTCAGTTGAAGCGATCGGTTCGCGACATCATCTACCTAACGCACTGCCGCCGCTAGATTCATGCTCGCGTCGCACTGAACAACGCAAATCCATTTCATCGACTTTTCTTACCCGGACAACATAGAGTTCTATCGATCAAGCCGTCTCGGCGGCCGTTGGAGAATTTGAAAAGCACGATGTCGACCCTTGGCGCCATCAGCCTTGAACGGGACACGCCTGAACTTGCACGTACCTACGAGCAGTCCGGCATCCTTCAGTTTCACCATGGCAAATTCCTCATCGGACCGCTGGCTTTGAAGTCCGGGGATCAGGTACTCGATATCGGCGCCGGCACCGGCCGCCTGACCGAGTTTGCTGCGGGACTTGTCGGCCCGACCGGCCGCGTGATCGGCATCGACCCGCTGGAGAACCGGATCGCCATCGCGTGCCTGCGTACCTCGGGGGCGCTGACCTTCGATGTCGGCCGCGCCGAGGACCTTTCGCGCTTTGGACCCGCGGAATTCGACGCCGTCTACCTCAACAGCGTTTTCCACTGGATCGCGGACAAGCGCCTGGCGCTGCGTGAGATCGAGCGCGTCCTCAAGCCGGGCGGTCGGATCGGGCTGAACGTTCAGGATCCGACCAAACCTCACGAGTCGCGAACCCTGCTTCGCCAGGCAATCGAACAGGCCGGGTTCGGCGAGAGAAGCGGCGAGTCGCAACGGGTGCTCGGGGCGACCGACGACGAGCTCAGAACGCTGTTCGTCGAGACCGGCTTCGTCGATTACAAAAGCGACCTGCGCTCGCTCGTTGATCTGCACCAGAACGTGAACTCGGTGCTCGAATGGTCCGAGGCCAGCGCATTCGGCAACTTCCTTGGCGGCTTTTCGCCGGCGGAACGGGCAGAGATCGACGCGGCCTTTGCCGCGCTGGTCGAGGCGAGGCATACCCCGGAGGGCCTGCGCTTGGAGCGATATCTGCGTTTCGCCTTCGCGCGAAAGCCGGCGTCGCAAACGACCCCTTCCGTCTCGTAGCCGCTCGCGTCTCTATCCGGCCATAGCACTGGACATCCGAACCATGAGCAACCAACGGCAGCTTGTTCTCAATCTTTTCATCTATCCCGGCGGCCATCACGAAGCCGCGTGGCGTTACAAGGGATCGTCGGCGGAACGCATCCTCGACATCACCTTTTATCAGGAGCTGGCGCAGCGGGCTGAGGCCAGCAAGTTCGATGCAATCTTCTTCGCCGACGGGCCGGCCCTGGCCGACAATGTCCGCTATGCCCAGCGCTTTCGCTTCGAGCCAATCACCTGGCTGGCAGCGATCGCCGCAGTGACGAAGCGGATCGGCCTCATCGCAACCGCGTCGACCACCTATACCGAGCCCTACAACCTCGCACGCCTGTTTGCCTCGCTTGACCACCTGAGCCAGGGCCGCGCCGGCTGGAATATCGTGACGACCAGCGCGCCGCAGGCCGCGCAGAACTTTGGCCTGCCCGAACACCCCCCGCATCACGAACGCTACGAGCGCGCCCGCGAATATCTCGACGTGATCTCGCGGCTCTGGGACAGCTGGGAGGACGACGCGCTCGTCAACGATCCCGCTTCGGGCATCTTCGCCGACACCGGCAAGATCCATACGCTCGACCATGTCGGCAAGCACTTTCGCGTGCGCGGCCCGCTGAACATCTCGCGCGTTCCGCAGGGCCGGCCAGTGTATGTGCAGGCCGGCGCCTCCGACGACGGCCGCGCCTTTGCCGCCCGTTATGCAGAGGCGATCTTCACCGCACATCAGACGCTGGACTCGGCGAAGGCTTTCTATGCGGACATCAAGCGCCAGGCCCGCACCTTCGACCGTGGTCCCGACGAGATCAAGATCCTGCCCGGCATCAGCCCCTTCATCGGCAGCACGCAAGCCGAGGCTGACCGCCTGGAAGAGGAATTCAACGCACTGATCCAGCCCGAATATTCCCTCACCCAGCTGCGCCAGATGATCGGCGTCGACCTCACCGGCTACGATCTCGACGGCCCCGTTCCCCGCCATTTGATCGATACCGCAAACGCGCGCGGCGTCGCCAGCCGCTTCAAGCTCGTGGTCGACATCGTCGATCGCGAAAAACCGACCATTCGCCAGCTCGTGCAGCGCCTCGCCGGTGCTCGCGGCCACTGGGTCATCGCCGGCACGCCGGAGAAGATTGCGGACAACATCCAGACCTGGTTCGAAAATGGCGCCGCGGACGGCTTCAACGTGATGCCGCCCTGGCTGCCCGGCGGCATCGATGCGTTCACCGAGCATGTCGTGCCGATCCTGTGCAGGCGCGGCCTGTTCCGTGAGGACTACACCGGCACGACGCTCCGCGAGCATTACGGCCTCGCGCGCCCCGCCAGCATCTACTCCAACGCGGTCAAGGCGATCGCCTGACCGCATCCCCCATCACGACGCAAGCTCAGCAAGTGAAAATGAAGATAGCGTTGTTTCTCCTCTCCGGCCTTTTGGCTCTCTCCCCCTTCACCGCCGGCGATGTCTCGGCACAGCAACCCGCCAAGCCGGAGTTGCGTGTTGGCTTCGTGCCGGGCCCCTACATCGACGAGTTCAAGATCGGCGTCGAGCCGGAGCTGAAGAAGAAGGGTTACAAGATCCGCTACGTCGAGTTCTCGACCGGGCTCGAAGCCAATAACGCCGTATTCAAGTCCGAGATCGACGCCAATGTCATGCAGCACACGATCTTCCTCGAGTCCTACAACGAACGGCAAAGCACCGATCTGGTCGGCATCGTCCACGTCCCGACCCCGCCGATGGGTCTCTATTCGAAGAAGCACCCGCTGGGCACGCCGATCAAGCCGGGCTCGAGCGTCGCCGTACCAAACGATCCCGTCAATCTGCAGCGCGCGCTCTGGGTGCTGCGCGATCTCGGCCTGATCGAGATCCGCGACAGCAAGCCGGTCGACGTCACCGAGCTCGACGTCGTCAAGAATCCCGGCGGCATCAAGCTCGTTCCGCTCGAGGCCGCACAGGCGCCGCGGGCGCTGGACGACGTCGATTTTGCCGCCATCCAGGGCAATTTCGCGATCTTCAGCGGGCTGAAGCTGACCAACGCCTTTGCGCTCGAGAAGATGACGACGCCCTACATCAACGTACTCGCCGTGAAGAAGGCCAATGCCACCGCCGAATGGGCCCAGGACATCGTCGCCGGCTACAAGTCGCCTGCGTTCAAGGCCGCGATCCAGGCCGACCGGTTCTATGACGGGTTCACTTTGCCTGACTACATGAAGTGAGCGGAGCGCATGTTCGAATTCACGCTTGAATGGACAAGCCGCTCCGTCGCCGAGCGCGCGATCGACGCGCGAGCGGTGACTGATCGGCTCCGTTTCCGCGAGGCTTGCATCTTCCCGTCGGTCCTTCTGATCGCGTTCCTGTTCGCGCTGGGCATCATGACAGGCGCACATTTGAATGGACGAGCCAATTACGCCTTTCCGTATCTCGTATCCGGAGGCATGGGCATGCCCATGCTCTATCCAGCGTCGGCGTCCTGTCGCAGGCCATCGAACTTCGGTTCCGTGCCGCGGCTCCAGCAGGCCGATGTGCTCGCGCTACTGACGGCTCACTAGCGGCAAGGCTATGCCTTTCATGCTTTCCCCGAGGCGATGAGCATCAAAATCATCCACAGCTGCCAAGCAGCGTGCAATTTTCCAATCGCGCTCGCAACGACGTCAGCACGATTCAACCAAACTGATCCCGACACGTGTCTAGCAATGTTCAACTCCATCCCTGCCGTGATAGCTTTTCCGAGTTCTCGCCCTACACCGTTGTCCGGAGTGAACATGAGTTACGTCATCTCGCTGCAATCAGGCTTCGCTCGTTTGATCGACCAGGCACGCGGATGGTTCCAGCGCTCGCTGCGGCCGCGGACAGGCGGCCCGGACAACAAGCAGGACGACCTCTACGAGATCTTCCTGTTCGGGCCTCACGGCTGACGCCACACAACGCGTCCAACTCTCCATCACACTGAGGTTTTTGACATGACCGACGCTGCGTTGCAGCTCGCCGAGACCGGCCGCCGTCTCGACGGCATCGACCGCAAGATCCTGGCGGTCCTCCAGGATGACGCTTCGCTCTCGGTTGCGGAAATCGGGGACCGGGTCGGCCTGTCGTCGACGCCGTGCTGGAAACGGATCCAGCGGCTCGAGGCCGATGGCATCATCCTGAAGCGGGTCGCGCTGGTCGACCAGAACAAGATAGGCCTCGGCCTTTCGGTGTTCGTCTCGGTGGAAAGCTCCGATCACTCCGATGCCTGGCTGAAGCGTTTTGCCACGGCGGTCAGCGCCATGCCCGAGGTGATGGAATTCTACCGGATGGCCGGCGATGTCGACTACATGCTGCGCGTCGTCATTCCGGATATGCTGAGCTACGACGTGTTCTACAAGAAGCTGATCCACGCGGTGCCGCTCAAGAATGTCACCTCGCGCTTTGCGATGGAGAAGATCAAGTCGATCACGGCGCTGCCGGTTCCGCCGGTGGCGGCGGATTGAGATCTCACACGCGATGAACGTGGCCCGTGGCCTTGCCGTCAGGCCGTCGCGTAACGCGAGAGAAATGGCTTGACGGCGGCGAGCACGGCCTCAGGCTGTTCTTCCGGCTGGAGATGACCGCCGGGGATGGCCCAGCCCTCGACATCGACGGCCCAATTCCTCCAGATCTGGAGCGGCGAATCTGTTTCGCTGAAACGGCCTTGCTCCCATAGCACCAGCACGGGACAGTCGAGAGTGCGCCCGGCGGCACGATCGGCGAGGTCGTGCTCATGGTCGATCGTGGCGCCGGCGCGATAGTCCTGCATCATTGCATGCCGCACGTCCGGTCGCCGGAATGCTTCACGATAGACCGAGAGCGCTCCGTCCGACAGGCAGCCAAACTCCTTGGTCATTCTTCGCAGCGTCCGGTCCAGGAAGAAATCGGGGTCTCCGCTCAACAGCCGTTCCGGCAAGTCATAGGGTTGCGCGAACAACAGCCAGTGATAGGCGCCGAGCGCGAAATCCCTGCCGGCGCGCGCCCAGACTTCGCTGGTTGGAATGACGGTCAAGGACACGAAGGCCCGTACGGCTCCAGGGTGATCCAATGCCAACCGGTATCCGACCCGGGCACCGCGGTCGTGTCCGATGACGGCAAAGCGATCAAACCCGAATTGCTTCATGACCGCGACCTGATCGCGCGCCATCGTGCGCTTGGAGTAGGCCGAGGCGTCGGCCTGCTGCGGCCCGCGGCTGTCGCCATATCCCCGTAGATCCGTAGCGACAACGGTGTAGTCGCGCGCCAGAACGGGAGCGATGCGATGCCAGGCGACGTGTGTCTGCGGATAGCCGTGGAGAAGCAGCAGCGGAGGACCGCTCCCTGCCATGAACGCGGCGATCGTCGCGCCGTCGGTCTGGATTTCGTGGCGCTCGAAGCCGTTGAACATGACTGGCCTCACCCCTCGATTTGCTTCCTGATGATCTACGCGCATTCAGCGGCCGTAGAGCGATGTCAACGGTTCGCGCAGGGTAGCCCAATTTTGCAACTCGTCTGTCGCCCGGCCCCCCTGAACGAGTTGACCGACACATAGTTTTCCGCTCTCTGCCGACTTCCTCGCCCGTTCTCCCCTAAAACACAGCTGTTGGATCCCATCAACGGCAGTCTGCCGATCCAATCCTCGCCGACCTTGAGTGAACCGCCGCCAAATGATCGATTTGGGGGACGCATGAAGGCGCGAAACTTGGCCCGCCGAACCCTCCGATCCCAGTGCGCCGCGTCGCTGATGGGATAGTAGGTCGCAGTCGTAGCTGTTCCAGCATGTTGTGTTTCCAGAACTGCCCGCTCCGTTTCAGAGAACTTTGCTCACGTTCGCTGACGCAAGATTTTTCTTGATCTCCCGGTGCACACGTCGTGCACACACCGCCCTCTAACGCTTTGAAATACCTAGACTCTCGCTCCAGTCCATCATGGGAGCAACGGAAAAACGCCAGTTGTTATAATTACTTACGGCATCCATCAAAGATTTCCGATAGTGGAACCGACCGCTAAGTTACTGAAAATACTTGGGGTCGGTGTGCGTCGAAAGCCAGCGGTACAACACAAAGTCCAACATGCGCAAATGTTGTACCCAACGAGATTGCCGCATTTTGCTTTCGTTCTTGCAGCAGTGCCAGTCGGTCCAGTCGGCTGCCAATGCCGTGATTTCCATCTGCGTGGTACAACAAGATCGCACCACTTCAGCGTGCAAGTATTTGCGGGGGGGGGGGGGCGAATACTTGTTGGGGAAAGCATGGATGAACACGACCGAGCTTCCGCCGTACCGCGCCGTCGTCGAAGCGTTGGCGCCGGCCCTCTACGACCTGCCAGGAAAGATCGTCGCCATAGAACGCGCGAGGTGGCGACGGAGGCAACCTCAAGAATGAGCTTGATACATACGACGCCGAATTCTTTGCCTAAGCCAAGGTCTGATCTCGTGGTCGAGCTCGATATTTGACCGATGGCGGCGCGGCTCAGATATGCACACACCAAAGCGAATCATGCTCGACAGCAACATCCACGACCTGATCGCCGCAGATCCTGCCGTGCTCGATGCAATTCTCAGGCGGATCGCCGATGGCCGCTTGAAGCTGGTCAGTGCGCACGTGCAGAGGGATGAGTTGTCACGTACTCCAGAACCGAAGTGGCCATTGCGGACCTCGATGGTCGGCGAAAGGCAGCAAGCCGGTTCTAGCGATTTGACGTTTCGAAGATCGATCTCAGGATTTCTCATCTCGCAGAGCGATGATGGCATCGATCTCCACCAGTGCCCCCTTGGGAAGGGCGGAAGCCTCGAAGGTGGTACGGGCCGGCGGCACGCCCGGAAAGAACTCCGCATAGGCAGCGTTCACTGCGGCGAAGCAGGAAAGATCCTTTACCAGCACCGTCGTCTTGACCACGCGCGACAGGTTGGCGCCGACCGACTTGGCGATCGCTTCGATGTTGCGCAGCGACTGCCTGCACTGCTCAACCGGGTCGTTTGAAACGAACTCCCCCGTCGCAGGGTCAATTGGAAGCTGGCCGGATACGAACACCAAGCCGTTTGCGACAATCGCCTGCGAATAGGGGCCGATGGCGGCGGGGGCATCGTTCGTGGAGACGGATTTCATGGACAACTCGTTTTTTGAAGATCGATAACAGCCAATGGCAGGGCACCGAGTGGCTCAGTTGCGCCATCAAGTCGGTGGCAGGAACTCGCCATGGTCAAGGAAACGGTCGAGCATGCGACGGTAGGGATCGATATCGATGCCGTTTTCCCGCAGCCAGGCCGGGTTGTAGAAAGTTTCGGAGTAGCGATGGCCGCCGTCGCAGATCAGTGTGACAACTGACCCCCCGGCGCCCGGCCTGCATCATATTGGCCGCAATCCAGCAGAGGCCGAAGAAGTTCGTTCCGGTCGAACCGCCGATCTGCCGGAACAATCGTTCGGACAGAACGTGTGCTGCAGCGATCGAGGCGGCATCCGGCACCTGGATCATGTGGTCAATCACACCGGGCACGAAGGACGGTTCGACACGCGGCCGGCCAATTCCCTCAATGCGCGACCCCGAAGCAGTCACCTGCAGATCGCCCGTGCGCCAGGCATCGTAAAATGCGGAATTTTCCACGTCGACTACGCAAAGCCGTGTCTCGAGGTTTCTGTAGCGAATATAGCGTCCCAGCGTTGCGGATGTGCCGCCCGTTCCGGCGCTCATCACCAACCACTCCGGAATGGGAAACTCCTCTCCCTCCATCTGGTGGAAGATGCTCTCCGCGATATTGTTGTTGCCGCGCCAATCGGTCGCCCGCTCGGCATTCGTAAATTGATCGAGGTAGTACCCGCCGGTCTCGTTGGCAGCACGAATGGCCACGTCGTAGACGTCGCTTGCCCGGTCGACAAAATGGCATTGGCCCCCGAAGCTCTGGATTGCCGCTATCTTCTGCCGGCTGGTCGATCGCGGCATGACCGCAACAAAGGGCAGACCAAGAAGCTGCGCGAAATAGGCTTCGCTAACCGCCGTGGATCCTGAGGATGCCTCGACGAGCGTCGTGTTCTGACCAATCTTGCCGTTGCAAATGCCGTAGAGGAAAAGCGAACGCGCCAAACGGTGCTTCAGGCTGCCAGTCGGATGGGTGCTTTCGTCCTTGAGATAGACCGAAACTCCCTTCATGCCGGGAAACAGCGGTTTGAGCAGGTGTGTATCAGCCGAACGACGGCCATCATCCTTCAGGCGGGCGATGGCGTTTCGCGTCCACTCCCGCTCAGCACAATCTGGAAGAGCGGCCGGCGCCGGGCAAACGCCAGCCTTCATCGTCGCAGTTGACTGTTGCATCATCAATAGTCTCCGGCCACCGAACTGATCGGCGGCCCCTCACTCGTTTTCTACCGGGTTCAGAGCGGCAAACGCTGCCGCACCAGTTCACACCAATAGGAACAACCCCAGGCAATCGCTTCGTCGTTGAAGTCATAGGATGGATGATGCAGGCCGGCGCTTGGTCCGTTGCCGATATTGATCATCGCGCCCGGAACTTCATTGAGCATGAAGGCGAAATCCTCCCCGCCAAGCGTAGCCGGCATATCGCGGCTCACGCGTCCGATGCCGGCCACGGCTTCTGCGGCAACCGCGGCCAGCTCCGTTTCCTGCGCGTGATTGACCGTCACCGGGTAGTGACGTGAATAGTCCAGCTTCCCCTTGGCGCCGTAGGCCGCGGCAATGCCGGCAATCGCCTGGTTAAGGCGCGCTTCGACATGATCACGAACGGAATCCTTGAGCGTCCGGACCGTTCCGGTCATGCGCACGGTCTGTGGGATCACGTTGAATGCGTCGCCCCCGTGAATCGTCGTGATCGAAATCACGGCGGAGTCCATGGGGTTGATGGTGCGCGCGGTGATGGTCTGGATCGCCTGAATGACAGCCGCGATCACCGGAGCCGGATCGACGGTCTGATGAGGCATAGCGGCATGACCGCCGACGCCTTCGATTTCGATCTCGATCATATCGACCGAGCCCATGATAGGCCCCGGAGCAATCGTGAATTCCCCGATCGGCAGGTTCGGCTTGTTGTGCATGCCGTAGACCTCGCTGACCGGCCAGCGACGAAACAGGCCGTCCTCGATCATGGCGCGCGCACCGGCGCCGCCTTCCTCGGCGGGTTGAAAAATCAGGATGGCCGTGCCGTCGAAATTGCGGTTCTGCGCAAGCCCCATGGCTGCGCCGAGGAGCATGGTGGTGTGGCCGTCATGGCCGCAGGCATGCATCTTTCCGGGCGTCTGCGAAGCCCAGGGTTTTCCGGTCGTTTCGTGAATCGGAAGGGCATCCATGTCGGATCGCAGACCGATTGCCCGACCCGAAATGTTGCTCTTGCCGCGAATGACGGCGACGACGCCGGTCTTGCCGATACCTTCGACGACTTCATCACAGCCGGCCTTGCGCAACGCACTCGCAACCTGCGCCGACGTCCGCGGTAGATCGTACAAGAGTTCCGGATTGCTATGAAGATCACGACGAAAGGTAACCAGTTCGTCAAGGCACCCAGACACCCAATTGTCGACGGGCATTTTCTTATTCTCCGTTCACCGCGAATTGCCGGTCGTGTCGGCGTCCGGTTCGAGGCGGTAGCGGAAGTCGCAATGGCTCGCTCCGCTCATGATTGTTTGCGTGCGCGTCAGCTTCATCTTTGGATTGTAACCAACGCAGAAATCACCATCGCGATTGCACGAGAGCAGATGACCGATGCGGCCAAGGCCCATCTCACGATACATCTCGGCGTACCGGCACCGCACGATGTTGAACTCGAGTTTCTCTGAGGTCGCCTCTACCATCTCGACCCGCAGGGCATCCTCTTTCGTCCACGCCGGCATGATATCCGCGAAATCCTGCAAATCGGGCGTGTGTCCCAGGGCACTCGCGAGCTCCCGTCCCTGGTCGATGGCCGACCGGCTGACGGCCGTGCCGATCACGGCATCGGCTTCCTCGGTCCCGGATCGCGCCTCGATCACTTCGTGAACGTGCTTGAGGATTTGCGCCTCGATGCGCCGACGCTCGAGGATAGGCATGTCTTTCATCGGTTGATCCATCCGTTCAGGCTTTCATTTCAATTTTGTCTTTGCGGCGCAGCCAGGCCAGATAGGTCGGGGCAATGCGCCGGGCAATGCTGTGGAAGGGCAGTGGATGCGGCTCGGAAACCGGCAATGCGAGCGTTGAGATCGCGTCGCCTGAAACGGCGCGCGCCATTTCCCGGCCAAGCGAGACACCAAGCGCAACACCGCGGCCATTGCAGCCGATCCATGCCCAACCATTGGGGCCGAGATTGTGAACGCGCGGGAAGCGATCCCAGGTCATTCCGATATAGCCGCTCCAGGTGTGCGTCATCTGAGGCACTCCAAGCTCCGGAAAGGCGTCGGCCAAGCTCTGCCCGGCCTTCTGAGCCACACGGCGGCCGACATCATGCGGTCCGATGACGTTGCCACCGGTGATCAACCGATTGCGCGCATCGTAGCGGAAGAACCTGAGATCGCCGCGCGTGTCGGAGACGGCCTGCCTGCCAGGCAAAATCATGCCGCGAAGATTGTCCGAGAGCGGCGCAGTCGCGACCTGCCAGGCGAGCACCGGCACGATCGTACGAGCCAGACGGCTGGCAAGACCCGGAATGATCTCGCCGGTGTACGCATTCGTGCAGAGCAGAAGGTTCTTTGCCTTCACCGATCCAGTGGCCGTCGTAACGACCCAGCCGGTTGCGCCGCGCTGCCAGCCCGTGGCCGGACTTCCTTCGTGGATGATGGCACCATGCTTTTCCGCAGCCGCTGCAAATCCGCGAGCTAGCGCCAGCGGATTGACATGACCACCAGTCGGATTGAACATTCCGCCATACCAGAAATCCGAGCCGAGCAGCGCGCGGGATTCATCCCGGTCGAGCAGGCGCGCCGGAAAGCCAAATCGATTCCAGGCTTCAACGCGCATTCTCGAGAGACGTATTCTTCCCGGCGAATGGGCCGGTTGAAACCAGCCGGCCTGCTCCGCCTCGGCTGCCATGCCCTCTTCGCGAACGAGGTCGAACAACACGCTCGCGCTATTTCCGATCAGCCGGACGAAACGCTCGCCCACGTCGCCATAGCGCTTGACGATGGCGTCCGGCTCGGCGGAGGTCAGGGTTGGAATGACCTGTCCATTGTTACGCCCGGATGCACCCCAGCCCACCGCCATCGCTTCCAGGAGCACGACTTTCTGTCCCAGCCGCGCGAGGTGAAGGGCCGCGGACAGGCCACTGAGCCCGCCGCCCACGATCACTGTGTCGGCGTCCACCGCACCCTTGAGCGGTTGAGCCGGCGTGCGGGATGGTGCCGTCTCGGCCCAGATCGACTTGGGGAAAACGGCAGTTGAAGTTGTCTTTGTCATCCGTGTTCAGATCCTTGAGCGTGCGCTGTCCGTCACGCCACGTTGCAAACAGGCGGCTCCCAGTCACGGCCCGGAATGGAATCGAGCAACGAGCGGGTGTAAGGGTGCTCCGGATTGGCGAAGACCCGCGCAGTCGGGCCGGCTTCCACGATCTCGCCCTTCGACATGACGATCACCTTGTCGCAGAGCTGGGCGGCGACCCGGAGGTCATGCGTGACGAAGAGAAGCGACAAGTGCAAACGATCACGAAGATCGGCGAGAAGCTTCAGAACCTGCGCCTGCACCGACACATCGAGAGCGGAGACCGGCTCGTCGGCGACAATTACGCGCGGCTCCATCGCCAATGCGCGGGCAATGCCGATGCGCTGGCGCTGACCGCCCGAGAACTCGTGTGGATAGCGCTCGGCCGCCGCCGGCGGCAGCTCGACCAACGAAAGCAGTTCGCGCGCCCGCGCGTGAGCGACATCCTTCGCAACGCCTTGAACAATGGGCCCCTGCGCAATCAACTCCACAACCCGCCGCCGCGGATTGAGCGAAGCCATCGGGTCCTGGAACACCATCTGGATGTCTTTTCGCAACGCCCGCAACTCGGTTTTCGAAGCCGAAATCAGGTCGCGCCCATCGATGCGGACCTCGCCGCTGTCTGATTCCAGTAGCCGCGTGACGATGCGCGAAACCGTCGTCTTACCCGAGCCGCTTTCGCCGACGACACCCAACGTTTCGCCACGACGAAGCTGGAAGGAAAGATCCTTCACAGCGATCACCGGATTGCGCTTGCCGGACAGGTAGCCGCCGCGCGCCGCGAATGTCTTGCGAAGGCTGCGCGCTTCGAGAACCAGCGGTTCGCCCGATGCGGGCTTCTCCGGAGGCGGCGTCAACGCGGGCACCGCGGCGATGAGCTTGCGCGTATACGGATGTTGCGGGCTTCGAAGAATCTGTGCGGCCGGCCCTTGCTCCACCAGTTCTCCCAGGCGAAGAACCGCGATGCGGTCAGCGATTTCCGCCACCACGCCGAAGTCGTGGGTAATGAACAGAATGCCGGTTCCCTGCGCCTGTTGCAGATCCTTGATGAGCTTCAGGATCTGTTTCTGCGTGGTGACATCGAGCGCCGTTGTCGGCTCATCGGCGATAATCAGCCGCGGCTTGAGCACCAGCGCCATCGCGATCATGACACGCTGACGCTGGCCGCCGGAAATCTGATGCGGGTAGGCATTGTAGGTCGACGCGGGAGCCGGGATATGCACATCGCCCAGGATTTCCAGTGCGCGCGCCTTGCGGCCGGCCTTGTTCAGGTTGGTGTGCAGCCGCAACACCTCGTCGATCTGCCAGCCCACCGTCTTCTGCGGGTTGAGCGCCGTCATGGGCTCCTGAAAGATCATCGCCATCCGATCGCCGCGGATAGCGCGCATCTCAGCCTCGGACAAAGAAAGCAGATCCTGTCCGTCGAGACTGATCGTTCCCTGCGAGACACGAACATGGGGTTCAGGGAGGAGCCGCATCACTGCATTGGCAGCCAGAGACTTTCCGGAGCCGCTTTCCCCGACGAGGCAAACGATCTCGCCCTCGCCGACGGTCAGGTTGAAATCCCACAAGGCATGGGGACGGTCGCCCCCCCGCCGGCAAAGTAATCTGGAGGTCGCGAACATCAAGAATGGTCTTACGCTCGCGGGTCATCTTTTCTGCCTCGGATTGAGTGCATCGTTCAGACCTTCGCCCATCAGGCTGAAGGAGAGAACCGTGAGAAGGATTGCGACGCCCGGAATGACCGAGCAAAACCAGGCCGTGCGCAGCACTGCGCGACCCTGGCCGATCATGTTGCCCCAACTCGCGTAGTTCGGATCGCCAAGCCCGAGAAAGGCAAGCGCGCTTTCCATGAGGATCGAGTTCGCCATGACGACCGACGCGAAAACCACGACCGGCGGCAGCGCATTCGGCAGAATCTCGCGAAAGATGATCGACATGTCGCTGACGCCCAGATTACGCGCCGCATCCACGAACTCGCGTCTGCGCAGCGACATGAACTCGGCGCGCACCATACGCGCCGGCGCCGTCCAGGACACGATGCCGATGGCGATCACGATAATCTCGATGCTCGAGCCAAAGATGGCGACGAGCGTCAGCAGCAGAACGAAGCTCGGTATTGTCTGAAAGGCTTCGGTGACGCGCATCAGCGCACCATCGATCCGCCCGCCGAAATATCCCGCAACCGCGCCGATCACGACGCCGATAGCGATCGAGATCACCGTGGCAACGACGCCGATGGCCAGCGAAATACGCGCGCCGTGGAAGATGCCCGACATGATGTCGCGGCCGAGCTGGTCCGTCCCCCAGGGATTGCTGGCGACAGTCAGCGGATCCGTCAGTGGCGATCCGGCAATGCGAAGCGGATCACCGGGCGTCACGACATCGGCGAGAGCCGCCATCAGCACGACGGCAACGAACAGAATGAGGCCAAGAAGAGCGGCGCGATTCCGTCGAAAGCGACGCCAGAGCACGAGGCTGCGCGTCTGCGCGAGATCAATGTCTGGGAGAGCTATCGGCGCGGGACTCGCGGCCGGAAGTGGCCTTGACGCAACGCTGGTGTCCGGATGGGTCATTTCAGTTCGATCCGCGGGTCGAGCCAGGCATAGATGAGGTCGGTCAGCACATTGACGATCACGACGATGATCGAGCTGAGCGCAATGATCCCCATCAGGGTGTTGAGATCGCGCTTGACCACGGAGGTGTAGGCAAGCTGCCCTATCCCCGGCAGGGAAAAGATCGTTTCAACGACGACTGAGCCGCCAAGGACAGTGGAGAATTGCAGGCCGAGCAGCGTTACCACCGGCAGCAGTGCATTGCGCATGACATGGTGAAACATAAGCCGCGCGCCACCCGCGCCCTTGGCGCGGGCGGTGCGCACGAAATCGAGATCCATCACCTCCAGCACGCTCGTGCGCATCAGGCGCATATAGAAGGCGAGATAGATCAACGAGAGGGCGGCGGTCGGCATCACCAGATGGCGCGCCACATCGGCGACGTCTGCCCATCCCGTCTTGAATGCGCCGATCGTGCGAATGCCACCGACCGGAAGCCACCCGAGCTTCACGGAGAAAATGAGAATCAACAGCAAGCTGAGGAAGAACGACGGCATGGCGTAGAAGACGAGGCCAAGCGTCGAAATCATGTTGTCGGTCCATGAGTAGGCGCGCCGGGCGGCAATTGCGCCGAGCGCCACGCCGAACGTGAACGCTACGACCAGCGAACTGACCATCAGGAGCAACGTGTTGGCGAGGCGAGACATCAGAACCTCGATGACAGGCTGCTCGTAGACGTAGGACCAGCCGAAATCGAGCTGCACGAGCTTGAGCATGTAGCGCCACAGCTGAACAAAGACCGATTGATCGAGACCGTATTCGGCCCGCAGCCTCGCCACGAATGCGGGGTCCGCACCACCCATGTCGCCCACCAGAGCGTCAACGGTATCGCCGGGCGCCAGCTTGATCAGGAGGAAACTGCCGATCATGATCAGAATGATGGTCGGAATCGCCTGAACCAGGCGGCGCACGGTGTAGGTTAGAAGCGGGGGGAACCAGAAGGCTCATGTCGCCATGCTCCGTTAAGAGCGGCCAGAGCGTCGAACGCCCTGGCCGGTCGGCTTACTGATCAAGCCACACGTCGTACCAGCTGGAAGAGTCCCAGCGCGGCGTGTTGTGGTGGTTCTTGAGCTTCTTGTTGGTGATGCCAAGGAACGGATGCTCCATGGCGAAGATGACCGGCAGATCCGTCATCTCGAGCTTCTGAGCCTGATGATAGAGGTTCGCGCGCTTGGCAGAGTCGAGTTCGACCGCCGCCGCGTCGATCAGGTCATCCATTTTGTCGGACTTGTAGCCGAACTGGTTGGACCACGCGGTCCCGACCGGAGCGCCCGAGCGAAGCCAGACGGTGGTGGAGACGGCTGGGTCGGCCCGAAACTGGTGCCAGCCGCTGGCGGTGTCGAAATCGTGGTCGCGATAGACACCGTTCAGGAAGCCCGGCGCATCGTTGGTGACGAGTTCGACGCTGATGCCGACCTGCTTCATGGCCTGAGCAAAATACTCGCCCCACAACTGGGTATACTCACCCCACGGCGCCGGACGATGCTTGAGTTTGAAGCGGATGCCTTTGGCGTCCGGTTTGTAGCCGGCCTCGTCGAGCAGGGCTTTCGCCTTTTCGACATTATAGGGATAGGTCTGCACCTCGTCGGTGTAGTTGGCCCCCGCCGCACTCGGAATCGGACCTCGTCCGGGCTTGCCGTAGCCGCGCATGATCGTCTTCAGCGCGAAGTCGGTGTCGAGCGCGTGGTAGATCGCCTGACGGACGCGAAGATCGGAGAGGATCGGATTACGAAGATTGAACTCGATCGTCGAATGAGCGACGTTGTTCTCGAACCCCTTGGGACCCACGTCGAAGCGCGGATCCTTGCTCAGGCGCACCATGTCTTCCATGGAAATGCCGTTGAAGCCGGACTCATGCATTTCACCGGCTTCCAGCGCCGCCGCGGCGGCCGCCTTGTCCGGGATGAAACGCCAGATCACGCGATCGAGGTAAGGATACTCCTTGCCGCGCCAGTAATCCTTGTTGCGCTCGCCGATGATGTACTCACCGCGCTTGTATTCGACGAACTTGAACGGCCCGGTGCCAACAGGCTTCTGGTTGTAGGGATTCTTCAGGATGTCGGTGCCTTCGTAGAGATGTTTCGGCACCGGATGGCCGAGATCCGGCATCGCAGCCACGAGAAGCTCGAGAGGCATCGGCTTCGAATACTTGAAGACCGCCGTATGCGGCGTCGGACAATCAACCGCTTCCAGATTCGCCTGCAGCGTCGTGGAATAGTTCAGCAGCTTCTTCCACAGGTTCATGGCCGTGAAGGCAACGTCATCGCAGGTGAACGGCTTGCCATCGTGCCACTTCACGCCCTCACGCAGCTTGAAGGTGATCGCCTTGCCGTCAGCCGAGGATGACCACTCGGTGGCGAGGACGCCCACATAGCCGTCATAGGCCTTGTCGATCAGCGGCTCCATGAACTTGCCGCTGATCTGATAGACGCCGGTCGATGCACGAAGCGCGGGGTTCAACACACCCTGCTCTGCATTCATGTGAATGACCGCGGTTCCACCGCGCTTGACACCTTCGGCTTGCGCCGCAGCTGCAATGACGCACAGCGCACCTCCGAGCAGCAAAAGCCGCCTCCTCGCCCCACGCATAACATTCCTCCTAGCCTCGAAATTCCGCAAACCGCACCTGCCGCGCTGCGGACGCGGGCACTGTTCCAACACTCGTCACAGAATGTCAATAAAAACTACGAAATAGAGTATTTTTGTATTTTTGATCCACTCCAGCCGCATATATTAGAAATTGTAACTCACGATAACCCTATTGCGTGGACAAATAAGCTATACAACAGAAGACAATTCCTGATTCCACTCATCGAGAAGCATTGCATGACCCATCCCGTCAAAGGCGTCGATCATATCGTCCTTCTGGTTTCCGACCTGGATGCCGCGGCCAAGCGCATCGCCGCTCTCGGCTTCACGTTGTCGCCGCGCGGAACGCACAGCCCTCACATGGGGAGCGCGAACTACACGATCATCTTTTCCGACGACTACTTCGAACTGCTCGGTGTGATCGCGGAAACTCCGCGCAATGCTGGAAAGCGACAATTGCTCGCCGTGCGCGGAGAAGGCATGTCGGCAATCGCCTGCCGGATTGGCGACGCTCACGAAGCGCGCGCCTCGCTTGCCGAACTGGGAATTGCCACCAGCGACGTCATGGAGTTCTCGCGCCCGCTGCCATTGCCCGACGGAAGCACGGGCACCGCGGCATTTTCCGTCACCACTTTCGAGCGACGCGAAGTGCCCAGGGGCGAAATGTTCATGTGCGAACACAAAACCCGGGACATGGTCTGGCGCCCCGAACTGATGACCCACGCCAACGGAGCGCTGGCGTTGAGCGGCATTGTCGTTGCCTCTACGTCACCGGAAGAGAATGCGCGGGCCTATGCCCGCCTGTACGCGGCAGGAAATATCCGAGAGGTGGAAAACGGATTCTCGGTGACGACCGGTGAAAAATCAGCGTCGATCATATGCATGACGCCTGCCGCTATCACCGAATACTACTCCGGAATGGATCCCGAAAAGATCCTTCGCGGAGATTTTGCGGCGCTTCAGATCGCAGTTGCTGACATCGCAGCGACGCAGGCGCACCTGCAATCAAAATCGATCGGCTTCGTGAAGGGCAAGTCCGGGAAAAGCGTTTTCGTCTCCCCCGCCGATTCCGGCGGCACTCTGATGGAGTTTATCCAGAAATGACGACAAGCTTCGATGAGACCGATCGAAAGATTCTCGACCTGCTTCAGCAACGCGACCGTCCGGTCGGCGAGATCGCCGAGGAAGTTGGACTTTCGCAAACGCCTTGCTGGCGCCGCATCCGACGGATGGAGGAAGCCGGCGTCATTCGCAAGCGCGTGACGCTTGTCGATCCCAAAAGGGCCGGCGTGCCGATGACGGTATTTATCTCCGTCACCGCGCCGCGGCACGAAATGGCGTGGCTCGTCAAATTCCGTCAGATGATCGAGAGCATCCCGCAGATCGTCGAAGCCTATAGGCTCACAGGGACGGTCGACTACATCCTGAAGGTGCTGGTCCCCGACGTCGCAGCTTATGATCAGGTCTACAAGGCGATGATCGAGAAGCTGGAGTTTTCACAGATCAACTCTTCCATTTCCATGGAAGAGCTCAAATTCACAACAGCTGTGCCAACGAACTATCTGTTGTGAAATAGCGGACAGCCGGCCTGCCTTCCCCAGTTCGGAACGCATGCTCACACTGGCCTTTCTTGGATCGTCGGCGCCGCTACGTCCGGACGCGGAACGTCAGTTCGGACCGGGCTCCGCTGCGACCCGTACGGTTCGATATGGTCACGTCGGCTCCGATTTTCCCGAGCGCGAGCTTGACGATCGCCAGACCAAGTCCGCTCCCGATCGGGCTTCTCAGCCTTCCACGGAAGAAGCGGTTGCCGAGCTTGTCGAGCTCGTCGGAAGGTATACCCGGCCCTTCATCCTCTACCAAGAGGGAGTTCGCCCAGGCGGCCCAGACGATGCGGCCATCGCGCGTGTGCTGGACCGCGTTTTCATGCAGGTTGCGCAGCGCGAGTTGCAAGCACTCGGCATTGGTGTCGAGGATCATGTCGCGAGCGCTCGCTTCGATGGTGACCACCGTTCCTTCGTGCCTCGGAGTATCCGCGACGATTTCCGCGAGCATCGGACCGACCTCGACCCGACTTCTCGGCGCGTCGGCGACATCGGCGTCGAGCTTGGCGATCGTCAGTAGTTGACGCACTAGACGCGTGCTCTTGTCGACCGCCGCGATGATCTGCTCGAGCGCGCCGCGTACGACCTTCGGATCCTTGGCCGCAAGCGCGACCTGAGCCTGCGTCTTGAGGCCGGCCAGCGGCGTGCGCAATTCGTGCGCGGCGAAGGCTGTCACTTCTCGTTCGTGGCGGCGCGCCGCCTCCACTCTGCCGAGCAGCCCGTTGAGCGCGGCCGCCAAAGGTCTGACTTCGATCGGCGCCTGATCGGCCTCGACTTGCCGCATATCGTCCGGGCCCCGCTCGACGAGGTCCTGCGCCATCCGCCGCAGCGGTCGCAGCCCCTGCCCAACGCTGGCCCAGATCGCCGCACCGAGCAGCGGCGCGATCAACAGCGCTGGAAGCATCAGCCCTTTGATGAGATCGGTCACCAGGCGTTCCCTCAGGGATAGCCGATCGCCCACCATGACACGAACGTTGTGGTCGGCATCCTCCACGGAATACACGCGCCAGGTCTCACCGTCGATCGTCCGGTCAGAGAAGCCGGACGAGGCGGACGAGAGCTGCTGGTCGGGCGCACCGCTCGACTTGGCGACCATCCGCCCGTCGAGCGACCAAATCTGACACGACAATTGCCGTTCGTAGCTGCCGAGTTGCGCGATGGCGGCGGGCGCCGATTTTCCGGGAAGATTTTCGAAGCTGGACGCAAGCGAAGCAACCATGCGGGCGGCCTCCTGAAGGCGCGTGTCGAGGACCTGCTCGACCTCGCCGCGGCTTCCGACATAGATCCAGATTACCGCCGCCAGCCAGACGATTCCGGTCGCGGCAAGCAGCGTCGCGAAAAGTCTCAGCCTGAGAGATCTCATCGGGCGGCTCCCATCCGGTAACCGACGCCGCGCAGCGTCTGGATCGCGTCCTTGCCGATTTTTGCGCGGAGATTGTGGATGTGTACCTCCACGGCATTGCTCTCAATGTCTTCCTGCCAGCCGTAGAGGCGATCCTCTAGCTCCGACCGCGAGCGCACTTGTTCGGGACGCTCCATCAGCGCAGACAGTATGGCGAACTCCCGTCTTGACAGGTTGATCGGTTTGCCGTCGACGGTCGCCGAAAAATCCGCGGGCGAGAGTACGATCGCGCCGTGCGTCAGGGAGGGCGCCGCCCGCCCGCCTTCCCTTCGGACAATGGCGCGCAGGCGCGCGGCAAGCTCATCGAGATCGAATGGCTTGGCCAGATAGTCGTCAGCTCCTGAGTCCAGGCCGCACACCTTATCGACGACGCTATCGCGCGCAGTCAGAAGCAGGACGGGCGTAGCGTCCCCACGATTCCGCAGGTTCCGCAGCAAGTCCAGACCGCTTCCATCAGGCAGCATGACGTCGAGAACGATGGCGGAATACCTCGCAGATGCGATTGCGGCATCCGCGTCCTCGCACGATTCCACCGCGTCGACAGTAGCGCCCGACAACGCCAGGCCGGCCCGCAGACCGTTGGAAAGGATCGGGTCGTCTTCGACGACGAGAATTCGCATGAAAACCTCCGGAACCTCCTCTCGGTGGCCTGCCTTAAGGCTGGCTTAAGGTAGCCCATCCAATCCGCGGTCATCCGCATACAACGCAGGACCGCCACAGAAAATGCCGGGCATTCTCCGTCTCTCGATCGCACTATTCGTTCTTCTGGGGTCCCTCGTTACCGTGCGAGCCGAGACGCCCCCGCCGGCCGACCAAGTCTTCCGTCTGCGGGTCGCGGCGGAAGACAGCGGCGTCAAGCTAGTCTGGACGATTGCGCCCGGCAACTACCTGTATCGCGCGATGATCGTCGCGAAGAACGCGAAGCCGCCAGGCGCGCCGATCGCGCTCCGAACGCCTGCCGGGGAACCCAGGGACGATCCCGACTTCGGCCCACAGGAAGTGTATCGGGACACGTTGCAGGTGGAGATCGCGGCTCTCGATCTGCAAGGGCTCCACGAAATCGTGGTGACCTATCAAGGGTGCGCGGAAAAGTACCAGATCTGCTACCCGCCCGTCTCCAAGACGATCGATCTGCAGACGCTCGCGATTGCGGGACCGACCGTCGCGGACGTCGGCTCGTCTGGCGGCCGATCGTCCTTCGTGGACGCTCCACAGGATGTTACCGGCGATGCCGATCGAGGCGGCTCGACCGACGCTTCGCAGGGACCGGCGGCGGACCTCTCCTACTGGATCACGCTCGGCGGCATGCTGGCGTCATTCTTCGGTTTCGGCGTCCTGCTGTCCTTCTCGCCCTGCACGTTTCCGCTGGTGCCGATCTTCTTCGGTCTAATGGCGCGATCCCAAGAGCGCCTTTCGTTCGGGCGCGGAATCGCGCTCGCGGCCACGTTCGTCGGTGCGTCGGCGTCGGCATATTCGATGCTCGGCGCTTTCGCCGCCTGGTCGGGATCGAGCGCCAACCTGCAGATCCTTCTGCAGACGCCGATCGCGCTGGGCGTCATGAGCGCCGTCCTCGTCGTCCTCGCCCTTTCGATGTTTGGTCTCTTCGAGATCCAGTTGCCTGCTGGCTTGGTCAACCGAATTTCGGGCGCGGCGTCCCGTGGCGGTCGTGGACCGCTGGCGGCCGCCGCCGTGCTCGGCTTCGGATCGGCACTGCTCGCCGGCCCATGCGTGACGCCCCCCGCTTGCGACGGCGCTGCTCTCCGTCGCGCGCACCGGTGACGTCGCGCGGGGCATGGCCGCCCTTTTTCTGTTCGGCGTCGGCATGGGTGTGCCGCTCCTGGTCTTCGGCGCGCTCGGCCCCCGCTTCCTGCCGAAGCCAGGCAAATGGCTAGTCCGCGTCCAGCACGCCTTCGGATTCATTTTGTTGGGCGTGGCAATCTCGATCTTCTCGCGGGTGCTTTCGCAGCAGTTGACGCTGCAGCTCTGGGGCGCGCTCGCCATGGGCGTCGCCGTCTATCTCGGAACGCAATTTCTGATGGCACACTCGTCGGGTCGGTTCGTTTCGATGGGCATCGCGACCGTCGCGATGCTGATCGGATCGGTACTCCTGATCGGCTCGGCAGGCGACGACAACCTCACTGCGACACACATTCTCGACCGCTTCGTTTTGCGGGAGTCCGAACAGGCCGACTACGTCAGAACGATCCGTTCGATATCGGCTCTTGACCACGAACTAGCTGCGGCGCGCGCCGAGAACAAGCCGATCATGCTCGATTTCTCGGCCGATTGGTGCGTCGAGTGCAAGGCGATGGACGCCGTCCTGCGCAGGCCCGACGTCCGCCAGAGGTTGCAGAGCTTCCGCATGGTGCGCGCAGACGTGACCGCGGTCGACGCCGCCAGTCGCGCCCTAATGGAGCGCTTCGAGATCGTCGGACCGCCGACCGTCCTGTTTTTCGGAAGAAAGGGAGGCAGCGACCCCACGACCCGGATCATAGGCGCTGTCGATGCCAACGCGCTTCTCGCGAAATTGTCGACCGTCGTAACGGTCGACTGACACCCAACCACCGAAGAAGGACCCCCTCATGTTGCCACGCATCTCCAGACGCACGCTCGCTCAGATCCTCGCCGTCGCCGGCGCGCGGTATCTCATCGCGCCGGCGCGTGCCGACGACAATCCCAGCGAAGCGGATGTATCGCGCGAAGCCATCCTCCGCGATCCTGCGACGCCGACGACCGGCAACCCTAAGGGCGATCTGACGATTGTGGTGTTCTTCGACTACAACTGCCCGTACTGCAAGCAATCGGAGCCGGAGCTCATGCGTCTGGTCAAGACCGACGGGAGGATCCGTCTCGTCTACAAGGATTGGCCGATCCTCACCGAGGCGTCGATCAAGGGTGCGCAGTGGGCCTTGGCAGCGAAGTATCAGGACCGCTACGACGAGGCACACTACGCGATGATGGCGATTCCCGGAGCGAAGATTCCCGCGGAACGGATGCGGGAAGCGATCGCGAAGGCGGGCGTTGACATGGACCGTCTCGATGCCGATCTCCAGACCCACGCGGGCGAGATCACCGCGCTTCTCAGGCGCAACCTCGCCCAAGCTGACTCGCTGGGGCTACAGGGAACGCCGGCGTACATCGTGGGCCAATACAGAGTGACTTCGGCGCTCAATTACGAAGGCTTCAAGCGCGTTGCCGCGGATGCGCGCGCCCATGCGGCCAAGAACTGAACCGCGCCGATATCATAAGCTGCCGTCGAAGCATTTGGGACTCGTTGGCAAGCGGTAGCGCGAAAAAGACAACCGGAACGAATCCCCCCGGTCGTGCTGCCGTTCCGCCAGACCGAAACGATGCTTCAAGCACCACATACGGTCATCAGACCATCCGTAGCGATCAGGCGCGCCTGCACATTCGGCCGGGAGGCGACGATATCCCGTATCCGCGGAATAGACATCAGGCTGAAGGCAGTCGAGAGCGCATCAGCTTCGGTTGCGCTCGGAGCGACAACGCTGACGGTTCGATAGAGAGACGGGCTCAGTCCCGTTGTCGGGTCGAAGAGATGAGTAAACCGGCCGGTGGCGTCGAAGCGGAATCCGGCGCCGGCCGGTGTCGCGACGGCGCGGTCGACGAGATCGATCGTCTCAGTGAGGGCGCCTGGCCTGTCCGGATCTGCAAGACCGACACGCCACGGCCCCCCTTCGGGCCGCGACCCGATTGCGCGAATCTCTCCCATATTGACCAAGGTCGTCGACAAGCCCGCCTTTCGCAGCTTCTCGACGACCTTGTCGGTCGCAAACCCCTGCGCAATACCGTTCAGAGTAATCGCAGCGCCGCGATGCGCCAGAGTAATGCGATCTGGCGTCACCAGCAGCCCGCGGTGGCCGACCCTGGTCAGCACCTCGGCGAGCTTCTCGCTCGGCGGGCCATTCGGGTCCGGACGCTCCGAAGAGAAATAGTCGGCATAGAGCAACCACAACGGCTGAACGGTCGGATCGAATGCGCCGCCGGTCAGATCGCCGAAAGCCAGCGAGGCCTCGAGCAGGGCCACCATGTCAGGATCCGGCGCAACGAGAATACCGGTGCGGTTGAGCGTGCAGATCGCGGAGTCCTGGCGATACAGGCTGAATTGCTGCTCCAGCCTTCGTACGTCGAGAAGACAGCTACCGACCAATCGCTCGGCCTCGGCGCGGTCCGGATGATAGATCTCAATCGAGACCTGCGCTCCGAGCGCCGAACCTTGCCAGCGCACAGCCCCCTGCGCCCGAGCGATGCGCGAGCCGCTCACGAAAGCCGAACCGAGCGCCGTCGCCGTGATTGCGATCATCCGTCGCCGCGAGAGAATTGGATTGCGCATCATCGGGATCCTCAGTTGGGCCTGACATCGCCACGATCATGTTCGACAGCCTCGCCTGCCGTATCACTACCCAGCACGTAGGAGCCTGGAATCTCCGCAAGTGTCACCACTCGCCCGCCATTGTCGGTCGCAAACCCGTCGGCCGCAGCCCGGTTGCCGAACGGGACCGCTTCCGCTGCCCCCATGCCCCCCCTGCTTCCGGCTCTCGATCACGAAGAACGCCTTCTTTGCGTCAATCCAGTTCGTTGCACCAGGCTCCTCCCAACTGGTCGCGCGGGCCATGTCCGAGACGTAGATTGCCCGGATGTCGCGCGGCTGATCCGGCATTAACGTGAACGCCACGGTGTCCCGGACGGAGGTGAACCAGAATGGATCGATGCGGCCCGCTGTGATGATCTGGCCCTTGGGTCCAGGATGCTCCATCAGGTTCATGCCGCAGAAAACGCCCATCGCATCGTGCGTGAGCGGAAGCGGCGGCGGCATGCTGACGTTACCCGCGTCTGGGTTGCAACCGGCGAGAAGCAGCGCCGCGATGATGATCGCACCGACGGATCTACGGGTCATAGTTCCCTCCGTGCGAAGAAGGTCGCCGCAAGCCCGAGCGGTGTCACGATCCAGACCAATAGACCCAGCAAGAGCGCAGCAATGCCGGTGGTGGCCGTTCCCGACAGCCCGGCCATGCCGGAAAACTGGCTCACGTTGAATCCGGTGAGATTCGCCAGACGGTAAAGATCCGTGGGATTGAGGAACAGAAGCCATTCGAGGACCGTTGCCGAGATGATCTGTCCCTGGTCGATCACCAGGATCCCAAGCAGCGCCATATCGAACACCAACACCATCAAAAGCCAGATGCCGACCGACAGGCCGGCCGCGGTGCCGCGGTCTCGAACCAGACTGCTGATGAGATATCCTATCGCCACGAATACAGCCCCGAGCATGATCGACGTCCCGAGCATGGAGGCAAAGGCGTACCAGCTCGCTGCCAGTGCGGTGGTGCCGGTGATCGCGAGCGCGGCGGCCGCCGCGCCATAACCGAGGATCGTTGCGAAGGCGAGGATCAGGACGTGACCGCAGAATTTGCCGAGGATGACCTGGCTGCGCCCTACCGGGTAGCTCAACAGCAGGATCATCGTGCCGCGCTCCATTTCACCGACCACCGCATCGTGCGAGATCAGTAGCGCGATCAACGGCAACAGAAAGATCGTCAGGCTGGACAAGCTGACAACCACGACGTCGAGGGCGCCGGCGCCGACATTGCCGGTGGGAGCGCTGCCGAGGAACGTCAGCGACAAGGCAAGCGCGGCAAGCAGAAGCGTTGTCGCCAACACCCAGCGGTTCCGCAAGCCTTCCTGGATCTCCTTGAAGGCGATGATCGTGACCGTCCTCACGCGGCCGTCTCCTGCGTGTTGAGAAAGTGTGCGTAGAGATCGTCGAGCGTCGGTGCCGCAATTTCGATGTTCTTGACACGTGGATCGCCCGCCGCCGCGCGCAACAGATCCATTTTACCCTTCTCGTCAGCCACCAGTATGGTCCTGCGGCCCTCGGTTGAGATGGTTTCGTCCGCGATCGGCCCAGCAGTTGTGTCATCGGCGCCGGCCGCCAGATCCAGCGAGACCCGGATCGGTAACTGCGAGAGCGAGCGCAACTCCGCCAACGTGCCTTGTGCGACCAGCCGGCCCCGGTTCATGATCAGGACATGTTCCGCGCGATCCTCGAGTTCATTGAGCGCATGGGACGAAATCAGGACGGTGGCGCCGTCGTCCCGCAATTCGTTCAGAATCTCGTAGAACGTTTGCCGCAGCGCCGGATCGAGCCCCGTGGTCGGCTCATCCAGCAGCAGCACGCGTGGCTGCCCAAGCAGCGCCTGGGCCAGACCCAATCGCTGCCGCATCCCCTTGGAATAGGTTCCAACGCGGCGATCGGCGGCATCACTCAATCCGACGCGCTCGAGCAGCGCCCATGCCGAGGCCGGCTTGATCCGCTTCAGGCGCGCATAGAACGCCAGCGTCTCCCGTCCCGTGAGAGCGGCGTTGAATGCGACATTCTCGGGGAGATAGCCAAGCAGCCGGCGCGCCGAAAACTCGCCCGCCGCCGGATCCTGCCCCATCACACGGATTTCGCCGCGATCCGAGCGGATCAACCCCAGCATCAATTTGATCAGCGTGGTCTTGCCGGCGCCATTGTGGCCAACCAGCGCGCTCAGCCGCCCTGGGACGAGAGAGAACGAGACGTCGCGCAGCGCACGGACCTTGCGATAGTTCTTGTCAACACCGGTCACGGAAACGGTCGCGGTCATCTGGCGCTCCACTCGGGCGAGGGCTTCGGCGGCGGCGCGACCAGCGGATGACTATCGACGACGCCGCCGGGATAGAGAGCCGGAAACTGCGCCTGCGCCCAGCGCAAGACCTGCACCGCCGGGCTGTTGATCAAGACCTTGGCCGACGGCGCCGTCCACAGCACGCGGTCGACCAGATCGTTAGGCCGATACGCGGTGTCGGCAATGCCGTCACCGTTGAGATCGAACGCCGGGTTGTCGCTCCAGTAATTGCCGCGGCCCCCCTTCGACCAGTCGAGATCGCGCGTGCCGACATATTTTACCTGGTTGCGGTTGCCGACGAATGCATTGCCGGTGATCTCATTGCCCTCCGAGCCAGCCGTGAAGTGGACACCGATCCCGCAACGTTCGAACCAGTTATTGCGGAACTTGTTTTGGTTGGTGTTGTAGATGAACACGCATTTTTCCGGCCCACTGCGAACGTCCCGCGTTGGCCGTATGTCGGGCACCATTTCCTTCTCGTCGTCCGCCCCTTCGCGGCCGACCGCGACATTGTCCAGCGGTCCGCCAACGACCTGGTTGCCGTCGATTTCGGCGTAATTGGCGTAGTTGAACAGTATCCCGTAGTCCCGGTCGCGATCCGAGATGTTATTGCGGATCACCAGTCGGTTCGAATACATGATGGCATAACCGACGGTATTGCGCACGGAAACGTTGCCGCTGACCTCGCTGTCGTTGGTGTACATGTAGTGAACCGCGAAGCGTACCTGTTCGAAGCGGTTGTTGATGAAGCGGTCTTTGCGGCTGCTGATCGTGAAGATGCCGTCTCGACCATTGCGGAAGGTGTTTTCGGCAATGGTGACGTCGGGCGCATTCCAGAGCGACACGCCATTCCCGCTCTCGCTGCGCGCCCCTCGCGCAATCCCTCGATGACGTTGCGTTCGACGCGGAGCCCGCCGCGCCGTGAACGTAGATGCCGAACAGGTTCCCTTCCAGGCGATTGTTTTCGATCACCGCGCGCTCGGCAGTCTTCTCGAGAAAGATCCCTGAGTTCATGGCCTGGAGATCGCGGCCGGAATCCCTGATGGTGATGCCGCGGATCGCGACATCAGGCGCGACAACGGTAATGACATTGCCGGACCCGCCACCACTGAGCACGGCATCGGGTCCTCCGGTCAGGACAAGGCGACGGTCAATTCTGAACTCGCCCTTGTAGACGCCAGGCGCCAGCCTGACGACGTCGCCTTCCTGCGCACGGTCCAGCACCGCCTGAAGCGGCTGGTCCGCGGCAGCTTTCAGCTCCGCCGCGGCGGCGGAACCACAGATTCCGGCGGCGAGGATCGCCGCCGGAATGAGTCGTTGCAGGAGAAGCACGAGCAGTCCTCGCTTCAGACCATCTTGGGCTCGACCAACATGCGGCCCTTCATCTCCATATGCATGGCATGACAGAACCACGAGCAGTAATACCAGTAGACGCCGGGCTTATCCGCCGTGAACGACACCGAGGCCGTCGCCATCGGCGCAACCTCCATCTGGATGCCGTAGTTCACGATGCAGAAGCCGTGGGTCAGGTCCTCCACCGCGTCGATATTGGTGATGTAGACCGTCACCTCGTCGCCCTGCTTGACCTGGAATTGCTCCAGGCCGAACGCCGGCGCGGTCGACGTCATGTAGACGCGAACCTTGTTGCCGTCGCGGATGACCTTGGAGTCGGCTTCGAGATTGATCCCGTCGGCCTTCGCCTGCTTCACCGCGTCCGCGAACATCGGGTCTGCCCGATCCCAGATCGAGATCGGGTTGATCTTGGAGCGATGGACGATCGTGGCGTCGTGCGGCTCGGCGAAGCTCGGACCGTCGTGGACGAGAATCATCTTGTCGCCCGATATGTCGATCAACTGATCGTTCTCCGGCTTCAGCGGACCCACATTGAGGAAGCGGTCCTTGGAGAACTTGTTCAGTGAGATCAGCCACTTTCCATCAGCCTCCTTGGTCTGGCCCATGGAGGAGTGGTTGTGACCGGGTTGATAGTGAACGTCGAGCTTCTGGATGATGGGATCGACCTTCTCGCCCTTGAAGGCGCGCTTTGCGAGATCGATGTTCCATTTGCAGACCTGGCTGTCGAGGAACAGTGTCGTATAGGCGTTGCCTCTGCCGTCATAGGCCGTATGCAGCGGCCCGAGGCCAAGTTCGGGCTCGGCCACCACAACATCGCGCGGCTTGATCTTGTCGTCGAACAACTGGTCGAACAGCCGAACATCCATCACCGTGACGGTCGGCGACAGCTTTCCAGCTGCCACGATATGGATGCCATCGGGGGCAGTATTCATGCCGTGCGGATTGTTCGAGACCGGGACGTAACGCGTGTAGGGTGAGCCCTTGCGACCGTCGAGCACCGGTACGCCGTTCATCTCCTTGAAGTCGCCCTTCTTGACGCCCTCCTCGATCCTCTTGAGGTTGAAGATCACGACCCAATCCTGCTCGTTGGCCGTCATCTCGGCCAGGGTGACGCCTTCTTCCGCATTGTAGCAGGTCGAGAACACGTATTTGCCCTGGTAGTCGGAGTCGACGTTGTCGAGATTGCCGTCGACGATCACCTGCCACGCGACTTTCATGGTATCGCCGTCGAGCGCCGTGAAGATCGCATGGTACTCCTTCGGCTTGTCGAGCACCTTGCCATCGTTCGGGAGCGGCACGCCGTCCTCGCCATTGCAGAACACGTATCCGGTGCGGGGATATTTTTGCAGCCGCAGACCGTGGACCGTATGCTGGTTGGGCAACTCGATGATCTTGTCGCACTTCATGACGTCGAGGCGCACGCGCGCGACCCGGGTATTTGCCTTGTCGTTCATGAAGGCGTACCGGCCGTCATAGGTGCCGTCGGTGAATGAGACGTGCGGGTGATGCAGGTCGCCGTTCACGAACGTGCCGCCGCGGTTCTTGAGCATTTCGCGCGTGGCCGGCTGCAGCCCTTCGGTCAACACCTTCAGGCTCTCATTGGTCAATCCCCATCCCGTGGCGCTGCAGCGGTTGAAGACGGGAACGCGCATCAGCTCGCGCATCGAGGGGAGACCGACGATGCGCATTTCGCCGGTTTGGCCGCTGGAGAAGAACACGTAATATTCGTCGAGCTCTCCCGGCGCCACCTCGATCTTCTGCACCGCCGGACGCGCCGCCGGCGCCTTTGGTGTCGCCTTGGTCTGCGCGTCCGCAGCCGTAACGAGGCCGTGGCCGTCGCTCGACAGGCCGACGCCGCCCGCAATACCTACGCCGGCGGCCGCAGCCGTTGTCCCTAACAAAGTGCGTCGGCTGACGGATTTTCCGTTTTCGTTCTCGCTCATACTAGCCTCCTGGTTCTCGAGTTGGTGGCGGGGTGATGGCTTCCGTGCGCGGTAGCCCGACCGGCTTGCCGCCCGCAGTGAAAATCGTGCTCGGGCCCTTGCCGCCGCTGCGCATCGACGAAGACGAGAGTGCTTCGCGCTTTTCGCGCTTCAGCCGCACCTGGATCATGTGCGGGCAGCGGTGGTCGTCGAAGTAGAGTTCCTGGCAGTGCATGCAGTAGATGCACTCATTGACGTTGATGTGACCTTCAGGATGGATCGCCTGTACGGGGCATTCGTTGCCGCAGCGCTGACAGGGCGAGCCGCATTCAGGCCAGCGGCGCAGCCATTCGAACATGCGGATGCGGCCCGGAATCGCCAGCGCCGCACCAAGCGGGCACACATAGCGACAGAAGAATCGCTCGACGAACAATCCGGCCGACAGAAGCGTCAGTGCGTAGATCACGAACGGCCATTCGCGCGCGAACTTCAGGATGATCGCTGTCTTGAAGGGCTCGACTTCCGCAAGCTGCTCGGCGAACGCCGTCGAGTACAATGACATCCCGAACAGGCCGAGGAAGATGATATATTTGAGTGGCCACAGCCGCTCATGAAGCCCCCAGGGCAATCGGTATTGAGGAATCTTCACCGCCTGCGCAATGTTGTTGAGCAACTCCTGCAACGCGCCAAACGGACAAAGCCAGCCACAAAACGACCGCGTCCCCAGAACAAAAGCCCGGCGGCGATCGAGCACCACAGCAGGAAGATCAGCGGTGCGGAGAGGAAGTATTCCCAGCTGAATCCGGTCAATAGTGAATTGGCAAACGTCAGTACGTTGACGACTGACAGCTGGGCATTTGCATACCAGCCGAGCCACACGAGAATGAACGCGAGGTAAGCCCGGCGCACCCAGGTATAGATTTTCGGGCGGCGCACCAGTTGATTCTGAAAAAAGAAGATCAGGGTAAGCGCGCCGAGCGCGAACACGGTCGTGCCAATCTTGACGACGTTGCCTCGCCAGATCTTCATCCACAGCGGCTCGTCTTCAGCTGGCGGAGCTGCAGCGTCGTGCCGTTCTGCCGTCGATGCGGGCATACCGTCCGGCGTCTTTGCCGGCGAAGCCGCTGGCGGCTGCGCCACCGGCTCGCGCTTCATGTAGACGTCAGGTAGTGAATATCCGAGCTCGAAAGTCACCCATGCCTTGTCGCGCGCGCCCACGACGCGCTGCACGAGCAGTTGCAGCGCCCACGGCTCGGTCGGATCGAAACCGAACTCAGCCGGCACGACGAAAAGGGCGATCTCCGGAAAGTCGGGCGCGCCCTCGGCTTCGAGGATTCCAAGCCGGGTGTGGTCGCGATCGCGGAAACGGATGCTGTTGGTCTCCTGGATCAGTTCGATCCGATCGAAGATCCCGCCGCGAACGTAAGCGGCTCCCTTGAAGGAATAGCGGCCGGCCCCTGCGACGACGAGCGCCTGCTGGCCCGGCTTGAGCCTCGCAATCAGGCGATCGTAGCCATCGTTGCCGAGCAGGCTGCGGCCGACGGTGGGCACAGCGACGTCGGCGACATAAAGGTCGATAAAGGTGTCGCCGGGATCCCCCTCTTCCGGACGGGCCGCCGCGGCCGCGTTGCCGGATTTCTCGAAAGCCTGGTTTACATCGGCAAGGGACAGGGTCAGGCGGCGAACGGAACCGTCGCCGACCAGGCTTTGCCAATCGCGGATCTCGCTCTTGCTGGGATCAATGGCCTTGGTGGCTTGAGGCGCAGTGCCGACCTGCACATTGCCCTGGGCACCGAGACGGCCGCTCTTGATGAGTTTGGTCGCGGATCGGACGATGCTATCGCCCATCACCAGAACGGTGACCGTTGCGCCGCTGACGATGTCGACCTGCGGCGCGAGCACCGCTCCGCGTACGACCGGCTCCATATCGGTGCCGATCAGCTTGTTGACGGCTTCCAGTATACGTTTTTCCGGAATGCCCACCAGTACGATGGGCTCCTTGTGCTCGACCAGCTTGAGGCCAGTCAGCACGCCCTTCGGGCTGATTCCGACCAAAAGCTGAATCGGCTTGCCCGAGTAGCCGGTTGCATTGGCGAAGTCCGAATTCAAATAGACGAACCCGAGAAGCTGGTCGTCTTTATATGCCGGTACGATCGCCGGATCGCCTTGCGGCGATCCGAGCCTGTTTGCACCGGGAACCAGCTCGCCCGGCTCCGCCTTAGGCAGAAAGTCGCTCAATCTGCCAGCCGCATGGACCGGACAGCCGAGGCCGATCCAGCCGAGAACGGCCAGAGCCAACCCCAAGAACAGACGGATGGTGAAGAAATTTCGCAAGGGCGCCGCTTCCAGTTAGCAGAACGCCGTTGTTCTGATTCCCGCTTTTTTGTAGCAGCGCCACCGGGCTACGCGGAAGAATTGTCCTCGATTTATCTGGATGAAGCCGACAAAGCCGTCGACCCGTCCCGATTGGAGCTTGCCCAACAGCTTGCGGCCCGCTCCATTGCTCGACTGGCGGACCTTCGGAGCATCGCATCTCTGCCTGGATGATAGGCAGCGAACGTCTCGGACGCTTGCGCTGCGACAAAGACATGATCGCCGCCCCGGCCGATTCTGAACTCATGAAACAACGGCAACCCGTCGATCACTCGCCTGACGGAATGACGATTGATGTCCGCGCCATCCCGCGGCCAGCGCGCCATCCGTTGATCTTCGACACGTTTGATCGGTTGGGGCCCCGGGGAGTTCTTTTGTGTCGTAAGCGACCACGACCCGCGCCCGTTGCGCTACCTGTTCGACGTCAAGTGCGTGGGCGCCTTCACTTGGGATTATGTCGAGACGGGCCCGAATGTCTGGCGTGTCTGCATCGGCCGCGCCGCCGAGGCTGAATAAGTCACTACATCTCGGACAGCAGCGCAAGCTATCGGGATTCTCACCTGCCCCCTATTACGCGCGGTTGAGAAAGATCGGCAGCCCTTGCTTGTTGGCGTAGGTGGGGCGGTAGCGCTCCGTGTTGTAGGTGCTGGCGACATCCAGTTTGCGCGACCCGAGCTTGGCGTCGGGGATGGGCACGAGCTCGTAGCGGCCTTCTACCAGCGCCGACATGAGGCCGGTCTTGCCGTCCAACATGGCATCGTAGGCCATGTTACCGAACGTCAGGGCCACTAGCTTGTCGATGAAGTCCGGGTCGCCCGATCGCAAGTCGTAGGTGAGATCAGAGGTGATCGTCTCCTCGCCGGCGCGCCGCTTGATCTCGTCGGCTAGCGATTCCGCTACATTGGCTTTCCTGCGGTGACCGTAGGCGTCAGGCTCGCCATACTCCTGCAGCTTGTAGCCTTCCCATTCGGCCCCCTCGCTGAGCACGACCAGCGCGTAGTTGCTTGGGTTGCCGCGCTTGTCCTCGACGAGCAACTGGATCAGCTTGTCGAGGTCAACCTTGTACTCCGGTATGACGCATCGTATCGAGGTCGCGTACGCGGTGTAGAGCGCCGTAAATCCGGAATCACGGCCAAAGACACGGAAAATGCCAATTCGCTCATGCGAGCCGACGGTCGTGCGTTGCCGCTGGATGGCATCGCTGGCGCGGGTGATCGCGGTCGAGAAGCCGATACAGTACTCGGTGTTGCGTACGTCGTTGTCCATCGTCTTTGGGATGGCGGTGATCTTGACGCCGAGTTCGTTGAGCTTGGCCGCATAACTGAGCGTGTCGTCGCCGCCGATGGCAATCAGGTGTTCGATGCCCAGTCCCAAAAGGTTCTCCAGCACCTGACCGGTGAGGTCCCATGTCTTTTGCGCGATGCCGTCCTTGGTGCTCAGCGAGACTGGAACACCCCTGTCGACGAGATGATCGGGCAGCTTCTTTATCCTGGACGGATTGATGCGGCTCGAGTGCAGCACGGTGCCGCCACGCCGATCGATGGTGCGAGTGTTCTCACGGTTCAGCGGGACGATGTAGTGGGACCTGCTGTTAGGGTCCTCGATGTTCAAGTGCGTGAGGGCCTCCCAACCACGGCGCAGACCGACGACCTCGATGTCGTCCTCGCTGCCGCGATAAGTCACGCTCTTGATGACTGCATTGAGGCCGGCAACGTCGCCGCCGCCCGTGAGTATGCCGATGCGTTTCCGCGCCACAGCGCCTACCTCCATCATTTGGATGCACGGTGAATGCGACCACCGGGTTCAGATTGGAGGCGGTCGTTACTCGGCCGCTTCCGGCTTGCGCTCCTCGCGCAGCCGAAAACGCTCCAGGAGTGTGGTCACGGTATCCCGGAAGCCTCCATACTCCAGTTCGGAATAGGGCAGCATCGCTGCACCAGACCACCCTTGACTGCGCATCTCGAGGGCCTTGCGCTGGGCGCGCTGGCGGACCTCGTCCCACGCCGGGTTATCAAAGAAGTCGGTATAGGACTCGGAAAAGCGGCCTTCCTTGTCGATCGAAAAGCCGACGCAAGAAACGATTGGCAGGCAATACATCCCTGTCACGGGTGTATTAAGTGGCACGGGCATGAGCGGCATCACGTGCGACCCGCGGGCGTCACCGCCCACGAAGTGCGCTTTCGCGAAGGGCGAGATGATTTCCTCGGGCGCCGGGAATATCCCCTGGTTTCTGAGGATCGCGACAGGATCGTCCTTCCCGGTGTACTTGCCTGCGATCGTGTGAAGACGCTGCGCCGAAACAGCTGCAGCGACCTCGCCATGGGTCCGGGAAATGATGCGATCGATGCCAAAGCGCTCGTTGTCGCGAAGCAGCGCGGCAATATGGTAGCTGTCCGCAGGCGCGTCGAGTTCGATCACGCTGTCGCCGGTCGTGTTGTCCATGTCGATAATATCGAAACGGAAGCCCCTGATCATCGGGGGCAGCATCAGCCCGGCGCAGTACATTGGATCAGCAAAGGCAAGGTAGAGTGGCAGGTTGTACGCGCCCGGGCCGCATTTGTCGGCGGCGAACACCATGAAGGACTCCGCGGGTCTTGGACCCGAGAGGCTGTGGTCGAAGCTGAGCTCGGCAACACCCGGGCCGGCACCGCGAATGTTTCCGGAGGGCGCATCTGCGAGAAGATCCTGGCCCGCGCCGTAGAGACCGGACATCTTCGCAACCGAAGTGGCGGCGAGAAACGCCTTCCAAGCGAATTGATGAATCTCGGAGCTGCCTTCGCCCCGCGTGTGCGTCATGATGATCGCAATGTCGTCGCCGGTGTGGCAAATGAAGCCGTCGATCAGCAGACCTTTGCAGATCGCCTTCGCGACCTCGCCCTCGACGGCCGCCATCATGCGTGAAGACGGTTTCGTGTGTCCGCCGACGGAGCCAATGTCAGCCTTGATGACTGAAAGGGTGAGTTTCATGATCATTCCCCCGCGCTACTCAGCACCTCGGCCTCGGCGCTGGTCACGCCGGGGCACGGCGCTGCTGGCTCGGGGAACGCCTGTGGCCTCGATAGGTTCCACAGATCTGGTTCTTGCTTGATAGGCTCGTCCGACTGCCGAGGTCATGCAGAGTTTCCACTCAGGGCTCGGCTTGGACAACAACCGGCGCTGTCGCCGATATTCGCTGCGGCGCCAAAGCTGAATTGCACGCGCCAAAATCGAGCTATACTGCCGCGATCGCCGGCGGGCTGCTACCGATCCAGCGCGATCCGGCCGCTTCCGGAGGCCTCATCCGAGCCCAGTGAGCCCAGCCGCGCCTATGTCTCCTGCAACCTGATGGAGGGAGCCATGAAACTCGTTTCAAGCGCGTTCGCCGATGGAGCGCAAATTCCGAAACGGTTCACTTGCGACGGAGAAGACCTTTCGCCACCTCTGCAATGGTCCGATGCACCAGGCGGAACGAAAAGTTTTGTCTTGCTGTGCGACGACCCAGATGCGCCCGCCGGCACGTGGCACCATTGGGCGGCGTATGATCTTCCGCCAGTCTTAATGGAGTCTGCGGAGGGGGCCGCGCGGAACAAGAATGTGAAGCAGGCGGTCAACGATTTTCGGAAGGTCGGCTACGGCGGCCCGTGTCCACCCCCGGGCCACGGGCCTCATCACTATCACTTCCGGCTGCTTGCCCTCTCGACCGACCACCTTCAGGCAAAGGCCAACGCCTCCTGTCGCGAAATTGAGCGAGAGGCGCGCAAGTCCCTAATTGCGGAAGCGATCCTCGTCGGCTGGTATGAGAGATAGCGAACGCTGGCGGCACTCAGGCCGTTTCCGACGATTCAGACATCATCTGCCCAGCCAGTTGCTGCGCTTCCAGATACCTCCGTCGCAGCACAGTGCCAACCGATGGAATCCTAGGTCATTTTCTTGCTCTGCATCGCGTCATGCGGGTGACGACGGTCACCACGGCGATTCGACTTGCGAACATACGTGATGAGCGCCTCGGGGTTCTCAAGCTTCATCTTGAGAGCTGCGAGCAGTGCGTCCTCAGCCTCGATCGTGAGCGCCTTGGTACGCTTCGCGAGTTTCAGCCCGACCGTGTAGGTAATCATGGCAATTTCCCTGATCCGAGTTCTAACGATACCTCAAGCGGCGCCTGCCTGAAACAGCAAGCGACCGCGAGGAGTGGGGACGTGTTGCCCGGCAGACAGACGGGCGGTTTTGGGAATAGATGTTGCCACATTTATCGGTTCGACGCCCTCGATCGCGGTTGCGAGAGGCCAGGAGATAGCTGCTTCGACATCATCGAAAGGCAGCGTCGCGCAGCCAGGCTGGTCTTGTTGCATTGCCGCGGAGGCCAAGACGCGCGCGTTCGTCTTCGTTTCGACCAACTCGATCTTTGGCTTCCTCCTTTCGCTCCTTCGACCGGCGGAAAGCGTCCCTGGAAATGGTGCCCGCCGCCCCCTGCTACGCCGACAAAAGGTTTATCGGCACATTGAATAGCAACTTCTTCACGCCCAAATCTTTTACGGAGTTCCAAGAGAGGAGAATTCAGCACCAATAATAGGGAGGACATACACCATGACGCGCATAAGTCGGCGTGAGCTTCTTAAGCTTTCCGGCGGCGGTGCACTTGCGGCAAGGGCCGGAGGAATGGCGTCGATCGTTGCCATGAAGCAGGCCCCAGCCTACGCCCAGTCCACCACCCTCCACTGGTTGCGATGGAACGATTTCGTCCCAGCCTCCGACGCCCTTCTCCTGAAGGAGATTGTCCCGGAATGCGAGAAGGCGCTGGGCATCAAGCTCACCATCGAAATGATCAACGCCAACGATATCCAGGCCCGCACCACCTCGGCGATCCAGTCGGGCTCGGGTCCCGACGTCATCTGTGCACTCAACAACTGGGCGCAGCTCTACCCGGAGAGCGTTGCTGATGTCAGCGACGTCGCCGAGGAGATCGGCAAGGCCCAGGAGGGTTACTACGAAGAATCGAAGGTCGTCGCCAACGACGGCAAGAAATGGCTCGCCGTGCCCTGGTGCGTCGTCGGGGCGCAATTGGCCTACCGCAAGTCCTGGTTCGAGGAGATCGGCTATCCGGCGGGCAAGTTCCCGCAGAATTGGGAACTGTATCGCGCAGCGGGCAAGTTGCTCAAGGCCAAGGGGCGTCCGATGGGCCAGACGGTCGGCCACACATTTGGCGACGCACCGACCTATGCCTATCCGTTCCTGTGGTCGTTCGGCGGCAAGGAAGTGCTGGCCGACGGCAAGACCGTCGTGCTGAACTCCAAGGAGACGATCGAGTCCGTCAAATTCATGGCCGGTTTCTGGAAGGACGGCTATGACGAAGGCGGGCTCGCCTGGGACGATTCCAGCAACAACCGCGCGTTCCTCTCGGGCACTTGCAGTTGCACCCTGAACGGGGCCTCGATCTATCTCGAGGCCAAGCGCAAGCCTGAGGCCTATGCGACCGAGAACGGCACGCCGCTTTGGCAGGACATCCTGCACGCGCCCCTGCCGACAGGTGCCGCAGGTCAGTTCGGCTATCACCTGCCGATGTCGAACATGCTGATGGGCTATTCCAGGAATCAGAAGGCGGCCAAGGAGTTCCTGCGCTGGATCACCTCCAAGGACGTCTACCAGAAATGGTTCGACACCCAGCAGGGCTATACGGTTGGTGCGACGACGATCTGGGAGAAGGACAAACTGTGGGATAAGGACCCGGTCATGCTGCCCTACCGAACGGCGGCACGTGCCGGCCGCTTCCCTGGCTATGAGGGCCCGGCCGACCGACATGCGGCCGAGGTGCTGAGCAAATACATCATCATCGACATGTTCGCCAAAGCGGTGCAGGGAATGCCGGCGGAAGACGCGGTGAAATGGGCGCATGAGGAGGTCGCGAGGGTCCACGCCTAGAGCATGATCCGGCCCTCGAGCGCCGGACGGTCAATGAAAGTGGGGGCGAGCGGGCCACGGTCGAGAGGACTTGAGATGGCTGTCAGCGACGTCACGACTTCGGATACCTATGCGGTCTCCGTGCGCCGGTGGCCGATCACGCGTCTCCTCGAGGACGAGCGCTGGCTCGCATTCGTCCTGCTGCTGCCAACCCTGGTGCTGCTCGGCCTCTTCATCGCCTACCCGTTCGTCAAGGGCGTGGAGTTATCAGTGACGGATGCCAAGGTCGGCGTACCCGGCAGCTTTGTCGGGATGCAGAACTTCGCTCTGCTGCTGAACGACAGCATCTTCCGCGTCGCGGTGTGGAACACGGTCGTCTATACGGCGGTGACAACCGTCTTCAAGCTCGCCCTCGGCCTCTGGCTTGCGCTTCTCCTCAATCGCAACTTCAAGGGAAAAGCCTTTACGCGCGCCTTCATCCTTCTGCCGTTCATCATCCCCACGGTGCTCTCGACCTTCGCATGGAAGTGGATGTTCGATCCCACATTCAGCGTCATCAACTGGACGCTGTTCAGGCTCGGCCTCATCGGCACCCGGATCAATTGGCTGGGTGATCCGAGCCTGGCGCTGATCTCCGTGATCATCGTCAACATCTGGCGCGGCGTGCCGTTTTACGCGATCAGCCTGCTCGCCGGTCTGCAGACCATCAATCCGGAATTGCAGGATGCCGCGGCGATCGACGGCGCAAGGCCCTGGCAACGCTTCTGGTACGTGACATGGCCGCTCCTCCTGCCGGTCACGATGGTGGTGGTTCTGTTCTCGGTCATCCAGACCTTTGCCGATTTTCAGCTCGTCTATGTGCTGACCGGCGGCGGGCCTGCCAACGCCACCCACCTTTTCGCGACCTATGCCTACCAGATCGGCGTCGGCACCGGGCTGTTGAGCCAGGGCGCGGCGATCTCGCTCGCCATGTTCCCGGTGCTGCTCGTCGTCGTGATCGTGCAGCTCCTTTACATCCGCCGGGTGGAGACCCTTTGAGCCATGATCGAAGGTGCAAAATGGCGGCGCTGGGTTTTCTTCTACATCCCGTTGAGCGCCTTTGTCTTCACGCTACTGTTTCCATTCTACTGGATGATGGTCACCGCGGTACGGCCCGATGCCGAGCTCTACCGGCCCTGGAGCGCGCCGAACTACGCGCCGTTCTGGACCGCGCATCCGACCCTCGATCACATCACCTATCTCTTGCAGGAGACGTTGTTCAGCACCTGGATGCTCAACACGCTTTTCATCTCGATTGCTGCGACACTGATTTCGCTGTTCTGCGGGCTTTTGGCCGGATACGCGCTCTCGCGCCTCAAATTCCGCTTCGCCGGCATGCTCGGGACCGCCATCTTCATCACCTATCTCGTGCCGCAAACGCTGCTCTTCATTCCGCTCGCCGACGTCGTCCGCAACTTTCACCTCGGCGATACGCCGTGGGCGCTGATCCTGACCTATCCCACATTCCTGATCCCATTCTGCACCTGGCTCTTGATGGGATACTTCAAGGCGATCCCGCGGGAGCTCGAGGAATGCGCCCGCATCGACGGCGCCGCCCGCTGGCAGGCGATGCTCTACATCATCTTCCCGATCGCTGTGCCCGGAATCCTCTCGGCCGGGATCTTCGCGTTCACGCTGTCGTGGAACGAGTTCATCTATGCTCTGGTCTTCCTGTCCTCCCCCGCGCAGAAGACCGTCCCGGTCGGCGTCACGTCGGAGCTGATCCGCGGTGATGTGTTCTACTGGGGCTCGCTGATGGCGGGCGCCCTTCTGGGGTCCATACCCGTCGCATTCGTCTACTCGTTCTTTGTCGAGCACTACGTCGCGGGTCTCACCGGAGCGGTCAAAGGGTGAACCATGGCGCGGGTCGAGATACGCAATTTGAACAAGACGTTCGACGGGGTCCACGCCGTCAAAGACGTGAACCTCGAGATCAACGACAAGGAGTTCGTGGTTCTGGTTGGTCCTTCGGGCTGTGGCAAGACCACGACGCTGCGCATGGTGGCCGGCCTTGAATCCATCTCCTCGGGCGAAGTCCTCATCGGCGACAAGGTCGTCAACGAGCTGCCGCCGATGGATCGCGACATCGCCATGGTGTTCCAGAACTATGCGCTCTACCCGCACATGAACGTCTACGACAACATGGCGTTCGGCCTGAAGATGCGGCGGTTCGGTCGCGCAGAGATCGACGCACGCGTGAAGGCCGCGGCCGAGATCCTTGGCATCCAGGCGCAGCTGCAGCGCAAGCCGCGGCAGCTCTCCGGCGGCCAGCGGCAGCGTGTCGCCCTGGGACGGGCCATCGTTCGGCATCCGAAGGTATTCCTGTTCGACGAGCCGCTGTCGAACCTCGACGCCAAGCTACGCGTCCAGATGCGGGTGGAGATCAAGAAGATTCACGCTCGCCTCGGCACCACCGCCATCTACGTGACCCACGATCAGGTCGAAGCGATGACACTCGGCGATCGCGTCGTCGTCATGAGGGATGGTGTCGTTCAGCAGGTCGGCGAGCCGCTCGAGCTCTACAATGCGCCCGCCAACCGCTTCGTTGCGGGCTTCATCGGGTCGCCTGCGATGAATTTCGCGACGGTGACGATCGCCGCTGACGCCGACGGCTTACTGTGGGCCAACAACGAAGGCATCCATATCAAACTGCCGGCCGAGGTCGCTGGCCGGCTTCGTAAGCATGTGGGAGAAAGCGTCACACTTGGAATCCGCCCGGAGGACCTGCGCGCGGCCGCCAGCAGCGACGCAGCAGATCTCGCCGTCGATGTCATAGTCGAGGTCGTCGAGAAGCTCGGATCTGAGATTCTCCTGGATGTGAAGGTCGGCCCCAGCACGATGGTAGCCGCCGTAGAGCCGACCGTCAGGGCGAAAGTCCATGACCAGCTTCGCCTTGCCCTAAATCCTGACCGCCTGTACTTCTTCGACGGTGCGTCGCAAGCGGCGATCTGACGGCCACTACAGCTTGTAGCCGATCTTGCGCAACAGATCTTTCCGCCACGCAATGTCGGCGTCGGTTTCGACACCCAGCGGCGAGGCGCCGTCCACCACGCCGAGCACGCCGCGGCCCTGCTCCGTCTGGGCGACAATCACCTGGGTCGGGTTGGCTGTCGCACAATAGATGCGGCAGACCTCTGGCACCGCGCGCACGGTAGCCAGCACGTTGACGGGAAAGAATCCGTCACCGAGGAAGATCAGGAAAGTGTGGCCTGCGCCGATGGCCAATGCGTTGTCACGTGCGAGGACGAGAGCAGCTTCGTCATTGCCCGACCAGCGCACCAGCCGCTTACCGGAGGCCTCGCAAAAGGCCAATCCGAAGCGGATGCCCGGAACCGCGCCGACCAGCGCCTCGTGAAGGTCTTCCACGGTCTTGATGAAATGCGACTGGCCGAAGATAAAGTTGGCGGCATCCGGCTTGACGATGGGTACCACGGTAAGTTCCATGGCTGCGCTCCTGTAAGGTGAGCTGCGCAATCCATGGTAGGCCGTCGGAAAGCGATTGCAAGTCGAACGACGCGGCGTCCAAGAAAGCCAGTGCCATCACGCACGGTTACGTGTGCGATTGCTCGCGATGCAGCAAAGCCAAAACCACGCTAGCGCGTCTCCGCCACGGTATTGCAAAGCGCGTGCGCAAGCACCAGATGATCAACTCTGGGAGGCAGCGTCGCTCGGGAGTAAGGGCGTGGCCAGTAAACGGGCAAATCAAGAGCTCCCCGTGATCGCGCGCTTTGACGTGCGCCACCGCAACTACCTCGCGCCCGACGGCTCGATCAACCGTCCACTTCCCGCCTTCGCCTCCGACGCGAGGCTACTCGTTGCGCTCTATCGGTCCATGATGCTCCTGCGCCTGTTTGACCGAAAGGCCGTCGCATTGCAGCGCACGGGCCGGCTTGGAACGTATGCCGTTTCGCTCGGTCAGGAAGCGGTATCGGTGGGGATTGCCAGTGCGATGCAGGAGGAAGACGTGCTGCTCCCCTCCTATCGCGACAATGGCGCGCTGATCTGGCGTGGCGTCAAGCTGGAGGAGATCCTGCTATTCTGGGGCGGGGACGAGCGGGGCAACCACTTCTCGGGACCGGTGCATGATTTCCCATTCTGCGTCCCCGTCGGATCCCAGGCGCCACATGCCGCAGGCGTTGCCTATGCGTTCAAGCTACGCAATGAGCCGCGTGTCGCGGTGTGTCTCTTCGGCGACGGCGCCACCTCGAAGGGGGATGTTTACGAGGCGATGAATTTTGCCGGCGTGCACCGACTGCCGGTCGTGTTCGTCGCCACCAACAATCAATGGGCCATATCGGTACCCTTACGACTGCAGACTGCTTGCGAAACGCTGGCCCAGAAGGCTGTCGCCGCCGGATTCACAGGCGAGCAGGTCGATGGCAACGATGTGCTGGCCATGCGCGCGGCGGCTGAAGAGGCCATTACGGCAGCCCGCGACGGCAAGGGCCCCCGCTTCATCGAGGCGGTCACCTATCGACTCGGCGATCACACGACCTCCGATGATGCATTGCGTTACCGTTCGACTGACGAAGTCCAGGCCCGTTGGAAAGAGGAGCCGATCGCACGCTTGAGAAGCTATCTCGTCGGCCAAAAACTGTGGAGCAAAGCAGACGAGGAGCAGCTTGCCGCCGAGTGCAATGAGCGCGTCGAGGCGGCGGTCGAGCGCTATCTCGCCACCGCGCCGCGCCCACCCGAAACCATGTTCGATCATCTCTATGCGAACCTGCCGGAGGCCTATGCCGCGCAGCGTCATGAGCTTGCGGGAGAGCGCGATGCCTGAGATGACCTTGGTCGAGGCCCTCAATCTGGCGCTCGCACGGGCGATGGAGGATGATCCAAGCGTGGTCGTGCTTGGCGAAGACGTCGGCTTGAATGGCGGCGTCTTCCGCGCAACTGTCGGCTTAGAGAAACGCTTTGGATCCGAGCGCGTGCTCGATACGCCGCTTGCTGAACTCCTCATCAGCGGGCTCTGCGTCGGCATGGCTGCGCAGGGACTGAAACCGGTCGGCGAGATCCAGTTTATGGGATTTGTCTATCCCTGCCTCGATCAGCTGGTGAACCACGCATCTCGAATGCGCAACCGTACGCAGGGACGGCTCACCTGCCCAATGGTCCTGCGCACGCCGCATGGGGCCGGCATTCGCGCGCCCGAGCATCACTCCGAAAGCACAGAGGCCATGCTCGCCCATATTCCTGGCCTGCGTGTCGTTATGCCTTCGTCGCCGGAGAGCGCATATGGACTTCTCCTCGCCGCGATCCGCGATCCCGATCCCGTCGTGTTTCTGGAGCCAACGCGCCTCTACCGCGCGGCGAAAGGCGAAGTGGAGGACAACGGCGAAGCCTTGCCGCTGGATCATGCCTTCGTGCTGAGGGACGGGCGCGATATCACGATGATCAGTTGGGGCGCGGCGCTGAAGGAAACCGCTGCTGCCGCCGATGCACTCTCTGCCGAAGGCGTTCTTGCCGAAGTCGTCGATCTTGCCACGCTCAAACCCTATGACGAAGAGACCGTCCTGAGTTCGGTCGCAAAGACCGGGCGCTGCCTCATTGTGCACGAGGCGGCGCGCACAGGCGGTTTCGGAGCCGAGATCGCCGCTACTGTCGCTGAACACGGCCTCACCTCGCTACTTGCGCCCGTGACACGCGTCACCGGCTACGACACGATCGTACCGATGGCTCGCCTCGAGCAGCACTACATGCCGTCGGTCGATCGCATCGTGACCGCCGCGCGCAAGCTGTGTCAGTTCGGCTAAATCACGACGGACTCTGTCCCATGCACCGGTTCGCGCTGCCAGATCTGGGAGAAGGGCTTGAAGAGGCGGAGATCGTCACCTGGTATGTCAACGAAGGCGATCACGTCGTCACCGATCAACCGTTGCTTTCCGTCGAAACCGACAAGGCGGTTGTCGAGATACCCTCGCCGTCAAGTGGACGCATCGCGCACCTCTTTGGCGCCAAGGGAGATCTCGTGAAGGTCGGAACGACACTGGTAGAGTTTGCCGAAGGCGTCGAGCAGGATACCGGCACAATTGTCGGCGAGTTGCGCAGCGGCGAACATCCACCGGAAGCCGGAATGCCTACCGCGCGGCCGGCCGGTCTGGAACCTCAGGTTTTTCCGGCGGTGCGCGCACTTGCACGCAAGCTCAACGTCGCTCTTGAATTCGTCGAGGGTACGGGACCGGAAGGCACGATCACGCGGGCCGACGTCGAGCGCGCTGCGAGGAGCACGTCCCAAACCGGCCCCGCCGAGCCGCTGCGCGGCATGCGGCGCGCGATGGCCCAACGCATGATGGCAGCCCATTCCGAGATCGTCGCGGCCACCGTCACCGACGAGGCCGATATCGACGATTGGCGCCCCGGCGAGGACATAACAATCCGCCTGGCCCAAGCGATTGCTGCCGCCTGCAAGGCAGAGCCCGCACTCAATGCCTGGTATGATTCCCGCACTCGGGAGCGGCGCCTGATCGAGCGCGTCGATCTCGGCATCGCCGTAGATACCGAGGGAGGCCTGATCGTTCCTGTGCTGCGCAATGTTGCCGAGCGGAGCGTATCGGACCTGCGTGCCGGCCTGGAGCGGCTGCGAGCCGACGCCATTGCGCGCTCGATACCTCCGGAAGAATTGCGCGGCGCAACCATTACGCTGTCGAATTTCGGCATGATCGGTGGCCGCTTTGCCAATCTGATCATCGTGCCACCGCAAGCGGCCATCATAGGCGCCGGCCGGATTTCCCAACGGGTGGTCGCCCATCGGGGGCAGCCCGCAGTGCGGCGCGTACTGCCGTTGTCGCTCACTTTTGACCATCGCGTGGTGACGGGGGGCGAAGCCGCCCGCTTCCTGGTCGCACTCAAGCAGGACCTTGAGCGGACTTCGTGAGCCGGAAGGATCTCCGGATCACTCGCACGACCTCCGAACGATCCGGATTCGAAGTGAAGGAACAAGCTTGACGCGCGTGCTGGCACGCGGCGGCGGCCTGGCGCATGACTTCCGACGGGGCGCGGCTCGCTTCACGCGACCGGTTACACAACTCCGTGACGCGGAACGGCGTAGGCGTGGCTCGCCAGCCGACGTATAATTGCATTGTCCTTCGCGCTAGACCATCAACGTACGGTGGAGGTGGCCATGAAATATGTATTGCTCGGAAACCTGAGTCCTGAGTGGGCAAAAAAGCAGTCGGACCGGGTCAGCAAGGCTAAGGCAAAGCTCGACAAGTTGGGCATCAAGATCGAGTCAATCCACTACACGCAAGGCCACTACGATTTCGTCGACGTCGTCGATGCCCCGAAGCCGGAGGCGGTCCTCGCGTTTTCCGTCTGGTACTCCACCCACGGTCTGGGGCGGATCCAGAGCATGCCGGCCTTCGAGGCAAAGACCTTCGAAGCCGCGGTCAAGGACGCATCGGACTAAGGGCCTGGACCTTGGCCGCGCGTGGCTCCGACAGGCTCACCCGTCGCGAATCAAAATTGCGAAGACGGGCCCTTGCCCCTCGCCGGCAAAGGATAACGCTGTTCGCGACGAGCTGTCTTCTGTAGACTCTCACGGCGTCCCGATCTCTTTGGGAGAACTGCAATGAGAGCTTTCTTGCTCGCCTGCGTCGTCGCCATCGTCGCGGCGGTTGCCTGGGCCGAGGTTTTGAACCTCGTGCAGCAGCCGGTCCAACAGGCCTTTGCAACAACGGGCGTGCGGCTCTAGCGAGCGCGCTTGGAACGCCCGAGATCGTGCGTTTCCCTACTCCGCCGCACTGGCTGAGGGCTGGGGTCGCGGGCTGGTACGTGCATTTTGCTCTTCAAGCCACAGCGCGTGGTGTTCCCTGGCCCAGTTGACATCGACGGTGCCGCTGCCCATTGCCTCGAACGCGCCTTCCATGCCGATCGTGCCGATATAGATGTGCGCCAGCATCGCGGCGATAAACAGCATCGCCACGATGGAGTGCACGATCTGGGCAAGCTGCATCCCTTCGATACCTGACAGGTAGAATGGGAACATCAGCGCATATCCGGTAGCTGCGACCAGACCTCCGCCGATGACCACGATCCAATAGATCGCCTTCTGGCCAGCGTTGAAACGATAGGCCCGTGGATGATCGTGACCCACGAGACCGCCACCGCGCTTGAGCCAATCGACATCCACCTTGTTCGGGATGTTACCCGCTATCCACATCAGGAAGATCAGAACGACCCCAATGGTGAACGGGAAGCTCAGAAAGTTGTGCGCATACTTGGCCCACTGCGACCAATCAGAAAACGCCTCGTGGCCGATCAAGGGCAGGAGCAATGGACGGCCGAAGGTGATATTCAAACCGGAAATTGCGAGAACGATGAAGCAGGTCGCAGTCATCCAATGCACGAAACGCTCGAATGAATTGAAACGTACTATGGTTCGGCCGGAACGACCGCTCTCCAGTCGCACCATGCCGCGGCTGAGATAGAAGATGATCAGCACCGCGAGCATACCAAGAATGGTGATGCCGCCGATCCAGCGCAGCGTCAGGTCTCGAAACTCGCGCCATTCGCGGCCCGCCGGCTGGATAAGGATGCCGGACCGCTGATCGGGAATACTGACCCGCCCCTGGATGCGATCGAATTCCTGCAGGAGCTGCTGCTCGTTCACGGAGCTGGCGGTCGGATTGATCTGCTGCGCACCGCACGGTCCCGCCATGGAGATCACCAGCAGGAAAGCCAACCCACTGAGGGTAAGACGGATGAATCGTGCAAAAGAGGCCATGAGTTCCTCCCGGTTTTGCGCGATCGCTGGCGATCTCGCCTCCTAGGATTCGATCGTCTCGCGATAGGCGGTCTTCCAGCCCCAGGCGCCGGAGCCGTAGCCGCGCTTCATCACGCGCTCCTTGTAGATCTGGGCAATGATTTCGCCGTCGCCGGCGAGCAGCGATTTGGTCGAACACATCTCGGCGCATAGCGGCAGCTTGCCCTCGGCAAGGCGGTTCGCACCGTACTTCTCGTACTCCTCCCTGCTGCCGTCGGCCTCAGGCCCGCCGGCGCAGTACGTGCACTTGTCCATCTTGCCGCGCGAACCGAAATTGCCGACCTTCGGATATTGCGGCGCGCCAAATGGACAAGCGTAGAAGCAATAGCCGCAGCCGATGCACAGGTCCTTGGAGTGAAGCACGACGCCGTCAGCCGTCGTATAAATGCAATTCACCGGGCAAACCGCAGCGCATGGGGCGTCGGTGCAGTGCATGCAGGCCATCGACACCGAACGCTCGCCCGGTTTGCCGTCATTGATGGTGACGACGCGACGCCGGTTGATTCCCCAGGGCACTTCGTGCTCGTTCTTGCAGGCCGTGACGCAGGCGTTGCATTCGATGCAGCGGTCGGCGTCGCAGAGGAATTTCATGCGTGCCATGGTCGTTGCTCCTTATGCCGCTGCGATCTGGCAGAGAGTGACCTTGGGCTCCTGCATGCCAGTCGCCGGATCGTACCCGTAGGTGGTGATCGTGTTCGCGCTTTCGCCGAGCACGATCGGATCGGTGCCCTTCGGATAGTTGCCGCGGAGATCCTGGCCTGCGTACCAGCCGCCGAAGTGGAAGGGCATCCAGGCGACGCCCTTGCCGACGCGCTCGGTAACGAGCGCCTTCATCCTGGCCCTGGAATTGCTCTCGGCGCCCGTCACCCAGACCCAGCCGCCGTCCTTGATACCGCGATCGGCGGCATCGCCAGGGTTGATTTCGATGAACATGTCCTGCTGTAGTTCAGCAAGCCACGGATTGGTGCGCGTCTCTTCGCCGCCGCCCTCATACTCGACAAGACGACCCGAGGAGAGGACGAGCGGGAATTGCTTCGCGATGCCCCTCTCGACCGCCGCCTTCTGCACGGAGAAACCGATGTTTGGCATGCGGAACTGCTTGGCATCCGGCAGCGTCGGATATTTCGAGACCAGATCCACGCGTGGCGTGTAGATCGGTTCGCGGTGCACGGGAATTGGATCCGGCAGTCCGAATGCATTCATGCGCGCCTTGCCGTTGCCGTAAGGAACGCAGCCATGCATCAGGGCCACCCGCTGGATGCCGCCCGACAGGTCGAGCGACCAGGACACCGCATCGGGATTGGCGGGATTGACCCGGTTGATCGTAGCCATTTCCTCTGCCGTCAGATCTGTGTCCCAGCCGAGCTTCTTCAAGCTCGCCAGCGTGAACTCCGGATAGCCGTCCTGGATTGCCGAACCCTTGGAATAGGACCCGTCTGCAAGCAGGCTGACCTTCCGCGTGGTACCGTCAGGAAGCTTCTCCTCGCGCTCGAGCCCGAAGCGCGGTCTGAACGTGCCACCGCCATCCATCACATGGAGATTGGTGTTGTAGAGCAGCGGCGTGCCAGGATGGCGCACTTCGGGCTTACCCCAGCAGGGCCAAGGCAGGCCGTAATAGTCGCCGCCGACTTCCGGATCGTCCTTGGGCGCGCGCATGCTCAGAAAGTCGAACTTGGCCTGGTTCTTCATGTGCGCCTTGAGGCGCTCGGGCGACTGGCCGCAGTAACCGGTCGACCAGCTGCCGCGGTTCATTTCGCGCAGGATATCCTCGGCCTCAGGAACATCGTTTTCCACTTTGATGTTCTTGAACATCTTGTCGGCGAAGCCGAACTTCTTCGCCATCAGATAGGTCACTTCGAGGTCATCTTTCGATTCGAACACCGGCTTGACGATCTGCTCGCCCCATTGCAGCGAGCGGTTCGAGGCGACGCGCGAACCCTTGCATTCGAATTGCGTAGCGACTGGGAGAATGTAGAGGCCATCTCTGCGTCCCGCCTCCACCGCGAGCGAAGCCCAGGTGGTCGGATGCGGGTCGGCGATCACGAGCAGCTCGAGCGCCTTCAGCCCCTTCAGGGATTCAGGAATACGCGTGATGCTGTTGCTGGCGTGCCCCTGCACGAACACGGCCCGCACATTGTCTTTCTGCGCGACCTGCTCCCTGGGCAGTGTCACCGCTTCGAACCAGCGGGTGAGCGGGATGCCTGGGGTTTCCATGATCTGCTTGGAGTCGAAGCGCGACTGCAGGAACTCGTAGTCTACTTCCCAAACCCGCGCCCAATGCTTCCAGGCGCCCTCGGCGAGGCCGTAGTAGAACGGCAGCGTGACGATATCGAGCCCGACGTCAGTCGCTCCTTGCACATTGTCATGGCCGCGGAAGATGTTGGCGCCCGTGCCGGGCGCACCGACGTTGCCTGTCAGCAGCAGCGCGATGCAGCTCGCCCGCACGTTGGCCGTGCCGACGGTCTTCTGGGTCTGTCCCATGGCCCAGATCAGTGTTGCCGGCTTCTCGGTGGCAAGCATCTTCGCGACCCGCTTGAGCTGCTCGCCGGGAACGCCGCTGACGCGCTCGACTTCTTCCGGATTCCACTTCTCCACTTCCTTGCGGAGATCATCGAAACCGTAGACGCGCTGCTTGATGAACTCCTTATCCTCCCACCCGTTCTGGAGGATGTGCCACATCATGCCGTAGAGGACCGGGATATCGGCGCCGGGCCGCATGCGCACATATTCGGTAGCGTGGGCCGCGGTGCGCGTCAGGCGCGGATCAATGACGACGAAGTTGGCCTTTTGAAGCTCCTTGCCCTCGAGCAGGTGCTGAAGCGATACCGGGTGCGCCTCGGCTGGATTGCCGCCCATGATGATCTGGGTTTTGGCATTGCGGATGTCGTTGAAGCTGTTGGTCATCGCGCCGTAGCCCCAGGTGTTGGCCACGCCCGTGACAGTTGTCGAATGGCAGATGCGTGCTTGATGGTCGGTGTTGTTGGTGCCCCAGAATGCGCCGAGTTTACGGAACAGATAGGAGCCCTCATTCGTCATTTTGGCCGATCCGAGCCAGTAAACCGAATCCGGCCCCGACTTCTGGCGAATTTCGAGCAGCTTGTCGCCGATCTCGTTGATCGCCGTGTCCCATGAGACGCGCGTCCACTGTCCGCCAACCAGCTTCATCGGATAGCGCAGGCGGCGTTCGCTGTGCACGAGCTCGCGCACGGACGCGCCCTTGGCACAATGCGATCCGCGATTGATGGGGGACTCCCAGCTCGGCTCCTGGCCGATCCAAACCCCGTTCAAGACCTCCGCGGTCACGGTGCACCCGACCGAGCAATGCGTGCAGATGCTCTTGCGAACGGTCGCCCCAGATGTGAGGGGACCTGCAGCTGCAGCTTTCGCCGTGCGTACGCTGCCAAGCGGCAGCGTGCCTAACGCAGCCAGCGCGCCACCGGCAAGGCCCGATCGGCGCAGGAACGTGCGGCGGTCGAGACCATTGGTTTGCCCGGCCATGCCTGCCGCAATTGATCCGCGTGAAGCGATTTGGGAACGCTGTTGTGTTCTCTTGATCAGCACGGCCGCCTCCCTCAACTGGGATAACGATTGACGCGGTAAAACGTTTTCACATGTTCAGTTTCCTTGTAGCGCGCCTTGCGCCTCTCCTGGTCGGTCTCGCTGTCGGCTTGCGCGGGCGTCATCAAGGGTGTCGCCAACGTCACTCCGGCGCCGACCGTGCCGATGCCGACCTTGCGAAGGAAGTCGCGGCGGCCGGCTGTCGATTTCTTGTCGTCTCTCATCGCATCTCTCCCGGACCAGCGGCGCCGGTCAGTTGGCGAAGGTGAAAGCCTCGGATTCTATTGCCAGAAATACTCGTCCAAGCGTCCCGACCGATCGGTAGAATCGCGCGTTTTCCGCCTTCTCCAGGTCGGCAAACAAACGTCCCATCCAGTTGGACACATGTTTCTCGAAGAAGGCGCGCTGCGCTTCCGGCGACACCTGGAAGCGCGCGGCCGCAAGACCCGCCATGATCTCGCACAGCGTCGCCGCGTGATCCTCGGGCTCACAATTACTCTCGACCCGCTCGATGCCGAGCGCGGCGAGATCATCGCGCAAACGCGACAATGGGCGTTCGTTGAGAAATCCCGTCAGGTAATACGATGCGTAAGGCAGCAATTCGCCACGGCCCAAACCGACGAACAAGTCGAAATATTCGCGCTCGACCTCGCCTGCGACCGCAATCGAGGCGGCATCTGCAAGGGCTGAGTGGGCGCCCCCGAGCGCCGTCGCATCACCGTTCAATTGCGCGATTTGTATGAGTAATGCAGCAGATGGCGCCGACGAGAGCAAGGTTGCGAGCAGCGCGTATTCCTGTGCGCGTCCGCCATCAATCGGATCAACCACGTTGTCCGTCACAGCAGGCTCGCTATAGAGATCGGGACGAAGCACCATGCGCAACACGCCAGTTGCGCGTTCGACCGCAATCACACGTTGCGCGGGCACTCGGTTCCAGTTCGACACCGAGGGCTGGGCAATGCCGATTTTTCGGGCGAGCTCGGCAACGCCGCCCGCTGCATCGATGGCACGTTCAAGGCCTGCATCGCGCACGCTGCCCTCCTATCCCAGGGGCCAAGCGCTTGACTACGTTTGCATAGGAAAAGACTACGGCGCGGGTCGGGAGCGGTCAACTAACAGCCATAGCCTGAGGCTATCGTATTTAGTCGCAGTCTAGCGAGGCAACGCTCCGCCATGTGTGCGGCGCGGAAGAGGAGGCTCTTCGGTCGCATCACTTGCGGCATTCGCATCACTCACGGCCGCGGGTTGCGATGCAGCAGAATTTGACGGCAACTCTCGGGCTGCGGACTCGTCGAACAGTCGAGGTTTCGTGATCACCTTCACTGGATCTGATAATTGCGTGACACGGGCGTCCGCGGAAGCCGACCGTGCAGCGTCTTCGGCAAGCTCTGCGGGCGCATCGGGAACCCTCTCAGCGGCCTCCGCGACGCCGCCCACAATGCGGCGAACGAGTGCGTCAACCTGTTCAGCGGAATAGTCAAGCGGACCGAAACCAGCCATCGCGTTCGGATCATTGAAGTCCCAGGCGTTTTCCGCCAATCCCACGAAATCACGGATAGCAGGATCGGCGCTCCAGGCACGACGAAGCGCCGCCCGGCACAACTCCTGCGGAATGCCTTGGCGCAGAAAAGCCGTGACATCCGTAGCCGCATCAATCGAAGCAATTGGGGGCAAGTTCGAAAGTTCCATCTCAGGCGCCCCACGCTCTGCCGCGGCAGGCTCGGACGTCGCCGATCCAACCGCCTCGGCGGCTTTTTCCGACGCCGGTTCAGCGTGACCGGCCGCTTCCTGCTTACGACGCGACCAGCGCGCCAAAAACTGCTCGTCGCTCATTCGTGCCCACCTTCGTGGTGACGTCGCGCGAGCGCTTCCGGATCGGCACGGCGCCGCTCGCGCTTGACGAACTCCACCTCGACGTGGTGCTCGGCAATGAAGTTTTCAATCGCCTGATGCAGCGCCTCAGGCATTGGAACGGCTTCGACCAGATTGGCGCCTGCCTGCGTGAATGCCTCCCCTTCCGCGGGATCTGCCGTGACGGCGCCGATCGCGTAGGGCCAGGTGCCCTCGGCAGGGATCAATACGACCCAGATACTGGGAGCCCCCGTGGCAAGATTGTCGCGGTAGCGCGCTGCTTCCGAACGATAGAGATCCACCGTCGCACTCCCCGCGTAAAAGAGCGTCGTTCCCTCCTCCTCCCGTATGATGGTCCATGGCGCCATCTCCGGCTCATCCGGCAGCACGCCGATGCCACGCCAGATAAAATCGATCCATGGGGAATCCGCTTGTCGGCGCTCGACCACGACACCGACCGGAATGCGCAACAGCGGCCGAGCTGCAGGGCTCACGTAGCAGCCTCCAGATGTTTGATCGGCAGTCCCGTCAACAGGTTTTGCGGCTTCATGCGCACCAGCCGATCGGAGGTCATTGCAAGTATCAGGTAGACCGGCTCGCGCCCTACGGCATCGACCACCAGACCGGCATCGGCGAAAGTCACACGGAACAACGCAAGCACGCGTGCCATCGTTCGGTTATCGAGCGTCTCTCCGTGCCAAAGCCAGTCACCTATTCGCGTGCCGTCAGCATCGAGTCCAACATACCAGGTGAGCTCCGCATCGCGCAGGGCGGTGAGCGGTTCGATAACGACGTCAACTCCGAGCAAATGTGAAATCCAGCGCCTCATGGCCCCTGCCAGTTCAGCCGGGCCCCGCGTTCCGACGCTGAATTCGAGCGCAAGATCGAACCGATCGCTGCGCCTCCAATAGCTGTCGGCATTAGCCTCGCTCAGTACGTCAAGCTCGGCGCTGGTCGCGCCCCCCAACATCGAGATCAGCGACAATACCGGCGTCGGGCTCACCCGGTGGCCAACTTCCTCGTCTCCCAACAGCAGCGAATGTTCGTGCGGTACTATACGCTGTGCCCGGAAGAACAATTCGGCTGCGCGCAGCACGAACGGGTCCTCACAGCCGTCAAGCGCGTTTCGCAGGATCACCTGCACCAGTTGGTTCACAAATAGCGGCGGCAAGCTGATGGATCCCGAACGCACCAGTGCGAGATACGCCGCTTCCAGCGTAGGCTCACGCATGAGGAGCTGGCGAAATGCAAGCACGAATTGCCAGTTCTCTCGTGCATCCGCATCGGCAATCGCGGCTATCTCCTCTGCAGAAACCGTCCGGCGCGGGTCTACGAGCAGTTGCTGGTGCAGCCTGCGTTCGACCACGCATGCATTGTCCGGCGGCATCAGCTCCGGACGCGCCAAATAGGCCTTCAAGAACTCATCCGTGACAACGAGCCCGCCGCTCGCGTTGTGATCGAGCAGATGATAGCCGCAGGCGGTCCAAAAATCCTTCATCGGCGCCACTGCTCCTCACTCACCTTCGCAGGGTTGAGAGTGCTGTCGGCCTCGGCGTCATCCTCCACTTCCATGAACGAGAACGCCTTGCCATGACGCTGGCCCTCGCGCAGTTGCAATCTGCGGAATGACTCGCGGATCTCGCCATCGCTTGCGGCACGGTGAACCGCGATCAGCGCGCTGAGGGGATGCGTGCAGAGCGATTGCGCAAAGGCAACCTCATCTTCTGCGGCAAGTCGCGCAGCAGCGAGATCCGGAGCCCCGAACCGTTCGACCAGCTGCCTTGCAAGGAGCTCTACCACCGCCCGCCGATCGTCCTCGGTGGCGCGGACGATTTGCACCAGCGTCGACCAGCCCCAGGACTGCACTCCGAGAAAACCGCTGCGGAACGCCGAACGATCCTTGCCGATCAGCTTCGTCGGATCGCGATCGCAAAAGCGGAACGCACCCGACACCGCCCAATCGCCCGGCTCCGCCGGCACGTCGAACACGAACGTATCGGAGGGGTCGAGCGCGATGGTGCGCAGAAGCTTCACTGGCGCGGTCCTCCAAGCTTCGGATCGAGCCACGAGGGCAACAGCAAGGCCTTCCTCAAATCGCGCCGATCGGTCCTGTCCGTCCCGATCCGGCGTTCCACAAGATCACCGTTGTCGGCGATCGCGCGAGAGATATTCCGCTCGCGCAGCAGCCTATTCAGGAAATCGCGTGCAATGCCGTCGAAACCGTCGGTTTGCCATGCGTCGAGTGCGCGCATCAGATGCCGCGCAAAGCCTTCGGTCACCTGAACCGCGCCTGCCTCACCAAAGCCCTCCTGATCCAGTGCGGAAGCAAGCGGATACAGGCCGGCTTCCCGGTCAGTCATCGCAACTGTCCTGATCATGGCGCCGAATACCAGCCAGTGCGGAGGCTCATCTTCTTTCGCAGGTGAGGGCCAGCCGAGCCGCCCGCCACCAATAAGACCACCGTCAACACGGATCGCATCCGGCCAGTCGATCGTGATCTCCTTGTTCGGCGGCGCATAGGCACGCAAGGCGTCGGTGAGCGCCACCATTCCCGCATAAAAAGCGCGGCACGCGGTGCGCAAGGGCTCCCCGGGCTCAAGCACGACCGCGAACTCGGCGAGATCGAACCGTCCCACATAGGTCAGCGTACCTGCCCCGCTCTCTTCGGCAATCTCCATGGCGCGGGTGAAGGCGTCACGACTTTCGCGCAGCCTCACCAGCGTGAACGGCGGAGGCAGATTGATCGGGTCCGAGACCGACGAGCGGGTGCGGGCTGTTGACGTCAGGCGAGCCTCCAGCTTCCTTTTCTCCACGCGCGAGAATAACTTAATCGAGCAGAGGAAGCGACGCGAGTCCGCTCAATATCGTTGCCTGACCTTCGGGAGGTAGATGACTGCGTATGGTCGATCCGCCGAAAACCATCCTGATCTGCTCGTGCGAGGACACGATGCGCCTCGATACGGCCGCCCTTAAGCGAGGATGCCGCAAGAGCGAAATCGCCGGGTTCCGCCAGCTTTGTCGCGCCGAGCTCGATCATTTTCGCAACGCCGCGAAGGCGGAAGGCTCCCTCATCGTCGGCTGCACGCAGGAGGCACCGCTTTTCGGCGACGAGGCGAAGGGACGTTCCGGAAAGCTGGAATTCGTCAATCTTCGCGAGACGGCGGGCTGGTCGGTGGATGGGGCCAAGGCAGGTCCCAAAATGGCGGCACTGCTCGCAGCTGCGTCCGAGATTGCGCCTGCCTTCCCATTTGTCACCTTATCGAGCGAAGGTGTGATCCTGATCTACGGCCGCGACGAAGCTGCGGTCGAAGCCGGCCGACTGCTTGCAGATCATCTCGACGTGACGGTCATGCTCACAATGCCGGCGCAGCTGACCCCCCCCGGCTACGACATCGTTTCCGATCGTCCAGGGAACGGTGCGCAACGCCAAGGGCCATTTGGGGGCGTTCGAGCTTGCAATCGACAATTACGCCTTGCCCCGCCCCTCCTCGCGCGACACACTGGTCTTCGAAGCTTCCCGCAGCGGCCTGACCTCGCGCTGCGACATCGTCCTTGATCTTTCCGGCGGAACGCCGCTTTTCCCCGCTCACGACTTGCGCGACGGTTATCTTCGGGCGGATCCACGCGATCCGGCAGCCATGCTGCGCGCAGTACTGAAGGCCCGCGACCTTGTCGGCAGCTTCGACAAACCGCAATACGTCAATTTCACTGCAGATATCTGCGTCCATTCGCGCTCGAAGCAGACGGGCTGCCACCGCTGCCTCGATCTCTGTCCGACCAGGGCAATCACGCCGGACGGCGATCACGTCAAGATCAACGCGGAGGTCTGCGGCGGGTGCGGCCAATGTGCCGCGGCCTGCCCGACAGGCGCAGCCTCCTATGCTCTGCCGCCAGCGGATACGCTGCTGCACAAATTGCGCGCCATGCTGCTGACCTATCGGGAAGCCGGTGGCGCGAATGCCATTGTACTGTTTCACGATGACCAACATGGCGCTGCGCTGATCGACGCGCTTGCTCGTCACGGCGATGGGCTTCCGGCCAATGTACTACCGTTCGCTGTCAACGAGGTGGCGCAGATTGGCCTGGAAGCCGTCGCGGCATCTTTTGCCTATGGCGCGGCGGCGATCCGCTTTCTTCTGCGGGCAAAGCCGCTGCATGATCTCACTGGTCTGTCGCAGACGATCGCGATAGCCAATACCATTGTTTCCGGACTCGGACTTTCCGGCCAGCGCGTTTCAGCCATCGAAACGGACGATCCGGATGTTCTGGGTGAAGTGCTGCGGGCGATCGAGCCCGCACCGGCCGTGCAGCTTCCCGCAACCTTCAAGACAGTCGGCAAGCGGCGCGATCTGCTTCGCTTCGCTCTTCACGAACTGCACCGCGTCGCACCTGCGCCGACCGACGTGATCGCTCTGCCTGAAGGCGCGCCGCTCGGAGCGATCAGCGTCAATGTGGATGGGTGCACCCTGTGCCTGTCCTGCGTCTCGATCTGTCCTACCGGCGCCCTTCGCGACGATCCCGAACGGCCCGTGCTCAAATTCGTCGAAGACGCCTGCGTTCAGTGCGGATTATGCCAAAGCGCCTGCCCGGAAAAGGTGATTACATTGAAGCCGCAGATCGATTTCGGTGCCGCCAGAGCGGCGGCCCGCGTAATCAAGGAAGAAGAACCGGCGCTTTGCATCCGCTGCAACAAGCCCTTCGGCGTGAAAAGTACGATCGACAAGATTGCCGCGAAGCTTGAAGGACGGCACTGGATGTTTCCGATGGGCGACAAGCGACTGGACGTGGTCAGAATGTGTGCGGATTGCCGCGTCATCGCCATGAGCGAGCAAGAGTTCGATCCGTTCAAGGGCGTTCCAGAGCGAACGCCGCCGCGTACAACCGACGATTATTTGCGCCAACGGGAAACCAAGAACTAGGTTGACGCAAAGAGTTATTTCGACGTCGCGCGTCCGAGAAAATCCGTGAGCGCCTTGCGATCCTCCGCGGATCCGATCCGCTGGTCCGGCATTTTTGTGCCGGGCGTGTAGGCGTTTGGACCGAGTTCGAACAATTTTGATACGGTTTCAGGCGTCCAGACGATGTTCATCCCTTTCAGAGCGTCGGAGAAGCGATAGCCGGGCAGGGACGCAATCCTGCGGCCGTACAAGCCGGCCAGCGTGGGGCCGGCGCGTTGCACGTCCTTCTCGGACAGGGTGTGACAGGCAATGCACGCCCTGAACACCTCGGCGCCGTGATCTCCTGCATAGGCGGCAAGCGGATCGCGCGGCGTGGCTTGCAACGATGAGCCCTTGGGCTCGCCAGTCAGCGCATTCCAGCGTCGGATTTTGCCGTCAGCGCCACCCGTCAGCAATGCCGCGTTATCAGGCAAGAACGCGACCGACCACGCCGGCGAACCTGGATCGACCAGCGTTCGCGCGATGGTCCGCGCCTTTCGGTCGATGATCGCCACGCCACCGCCAATTCCCGCAGTAGCGACCGACGTGCCGTCTGGAGATATCCCCAGCGCGACAATCGGCGTCTGGCCAGCCTGAACCTCGCCGCTTCCCTGGCCCTCTGACGTCAGGAAGCGTAGTTTCCCGTCGGCACCACCTGTTACGATCTCGCCGTCCGGTGCAACCGCCACGACGTTGAGGGGCGAAGCCAGCATCGCGACGCTTGGGGTGCCCTCCACCAACGGCCAGATCCTCAGCTCACAATCATAACCCACGCTCACCAGCGATCGACCATCCAGTGTGAATGCGACGCCGTTGACGTTCTGCACATGCCCTTCCAGAATCTGCTGCGCGCCGTCGCCAAGCGACCAGACGCGAACCGTATGGTCCCAGGAGGCAGTGGCTAGTCTTGCACCATCCGGCGAGACAGCCAGTGAAACGATCGGCGCGGTATGGCCCTCGAAAACCCGGTCCGGCTGCTGCCGGCCGGCCGTCCAGATCGCTACCTTCGCATCCGCACCAGCGGTCGCCATTCGCCCGTCCTTCAGGAAGGCAACCGCGTTCACCGCATCAGAGTGAAACCGAAGGACCTGCTCAGCGGCTTCGGTCTTGAGCGACCACCGGATGGCGGCGGTATCGAAACTGCCCGACAGAACGTTGTTGCCATCACTGGACACCGCAATCGCCCGCACGGGTCCACCGTGACCTGTTAATTGCGCTTGCACCGGCGATGAATGGATCGCCAGCAAGGCGGCAACGATGTGGAGACTGGTGCTGAGACTCGGGACCCAATTCATCTCTGGTTTTACAGTAGATCCGGGCGGTTACTGGCGCTCATGCGGGATATCTGCGTTCGCTCGGTCGCGTCAACGATCGAAGCCGCTGTTCGGTTTCCATGCTGCGCCGCATGACAGAAAGTGCCCGCTACTCAATGCCGCAATGGCTGTTCTCGGCTTGAACCGGACCTAGCCTGATCCCATCTCCGACTGAAACGTCGAGGGCGACGTCATGCAAATACGACCCAAGGCGTATCTGCATTTCATCTCGATGTGGCGATCACTTCGCGATGCGATACCGCCAGACCATGAGGCCGCGCCTGCCAAAGCGTCACGGTCCCTGATCTATACCGCGGTCGTGCTGGCACTTCTCCTGACGATTCTGGAGGTAGACGCTCATCGAGACGAACTGCAATCGCTTGGTCTTATGGGGAGCGGCGATCCCATCCAAGCCGTTTTTCTGAGCCCATAGCCCTCGCCGATCGACCAGGCGACCGATCGACCTCGCCCAAAGGCGACCAAAACGCAATGTGATCACCGAAGCCGGCCATTATCGACTTCATCTGAAGGCAATTGCGATCTGGCTAATGTTAGCCGCGAGCTCCATTCCCGCCTTCGGACCCTGAAGCACGATGTTGACGCCCTTCTCGTTGCGGAGGTGAACGCCGTTGACGCCGCCGACTAGCGCAAAGCCTCCGCCAACCGAGCTGTAGGTGCCAGCGAAGTCACTGACCTCGCTTATGCCCGAGGCCCAGCCGTCGAGCCGGCCAACGGTCGCTCCCACCGTGATGCCGAAGCTCAGGCCGGTGATCTTGAAAGGATAGTTCTTGCCGCGGTAAGTGAGCACGCCGCTGCCGCCGCCACCGCCGATCAGGAGGCCGGCCTTGACGATCTTGGCGTGGACATGGCCGGCGGCCTGCGCAAAGGATGGCGTGACTGGCGTCGCGAACGCCAGCGCCAGCAGGACGATCACGATCAGCCGGCACGCGCGCAGGCACGACGCCCTAGCCTGTTCACGGTTTTGCGGCATCAACCTTCTTCCAGGTCTGGTCGGGATCGAACAGCGTGGTGCGCTCGGCGATGAACTCCGTGCGCTGGCCGAGATCCTTCTGGTAGACGTCGCCAGCATGGTTGACCAGGAAGGTCATGACGCCGGAATTGCCGTACTCCGCGGGCCAGGCGATCAGGGCGAAGCCGCCGATCATCTTGCCCTTGACGACATAGTTGAGCGCGCCGCCGGGCGCATTCGGGCCCTGCCCTTTGAGGATGTGGAAGTAGTAGCCGTGATACGGCGCAGGCCCGACATCGCCTGCGCGATAGCCCTCCTTCGAGGCCTCGGCCGCCAGCGCACCGAGCGGGCTCGGATCGCTGTCGTCGCGCCAGAACAGGCCGTCCTTCTTGCCGGGCGAAGAGACGATGCGTTGCGCATAGACGCCGGCGCCCTCGCCCCGGTCCTTGTCGGCATATTCGTTCTGCGCATCCACATAGGCGAGAGCGGTCTGGATCGCATCGAGCTCGTTGCGGCCGATGCGACGGCGGAGCACCTCGATCCGTCCCTCGGCGGTGTCGAACGCCCAGCCGGTCTTGGTGTTGACCAGCGGAATCGGGAACGGGAAATCGTCCGGTCCCAGCATCAGGGTCGCAGTCTTGTTGCCCTCGGCCTTGATGCCGTGCTTGACGTCGTACATCGACGTGAAGCGCTGGCGTATATCGTTGTCGGCGACCTCGTCGCCGGAAGAGACGATGTCCTCGGCGTCCCTGCCAAGCACCTTCAGGATGTCGCCCGGGCCGCTCTTGACCGCCGCGGCGAGCGCGGCGGCTGCATCCTCCGGTGTCTTGTAGGCCACCTGTGCCTGTGACGCCGATCCCATGAGCGCCAGCGCCATCATCCCCGGGAGGACCGCGCGGCGGAACGATTTCAAACCGGTCATGGCGTCACCTCCGCAGGGATCCTCGCGCCGCCCGCGAGCCAGTCGCGGTATGTGCGGAAAGTCAGTCCGAGCTTTTCATAGTAGACACGCAGGTAACCATCGCTGCCGCGGGTCACAGCGTCAGGAATCACCCGCTCGACCTCCTGCGCCATGACGCCGACATAGGCCTTTTCGCTGCCGATGTAGCTGAAGCGATAGTAGCCAAGGCCGTTGGCGAGATGGCCGAGCAGGACGATGTCATGCTTCAGCGCGATATCGGAGCGCCGGCCACCGCCTCCGCCACTTAAGCCGCCTCCGCCGCCTCCGCCACGGAAGCCCCC
>NZ_LGHL01000059.1 GCF_001908205.1 Bradyrhizobium sp. NAS80.1 | reverse complement strand
ATTACCGACACCTCACTCCAGGGCATGGACGGCCTCCCAAATCGACCAATCCAGCCCATGTTGATGTGTCAGCTATGTCTCCGAACACCCGTCAGTGATCTGTTCGGGCTAAACAGAAGCGGGCGATCCAGTACTCCGAGACGGTTATGATGAATCGAGGGGCCGCGGCGTACTGGATGCCCCGCTTTCGCGGGGCATGACACCGTCTTTGGCGGCCGCCCTACCGCTTCCTGTTCACGAACGCCTGCATCAGCCGCGTCGGTTCGTCCGTCAGGAACGACTCGCCGAATACCTTGACGCTGAGATTGACCGACTCCGTGAGCGGCAGTTCCTCCCATTGCCGCAGCAGCGCCTTCTGCGACCGCAGCGCTTCGGGGCCGCATTCGAGCAGAGCCTTCACGGTGTGCTCGACCTCGGCATCCAGGCCGCTGGCTGCCGCGACCTTGTCGACCAATCCCCAGGCCAGTGCCGTCGGCGCATCGATGTTTTCGGCGGTCATCACCAGCCAGCGCGCGCGGGCCCAGCCGATCAGGCGTGGCAGCAGGGCGGCGTGGATCACCGAGGGGATGCCGACGCGAACCTCCGGCATGCCGAAATGCGCATCATGCGCGGCGATCCGGAAGTCGCAGGCCGCCGCCACCTCGAGCCCGCCGCCGAGGCACCAGCCGGGCATGCGCGCAATGACGGGGGCCGGGAAGGCTCGCACGGCCTCGCAGAGATCGCGCAGACGGCTGATGAAGGCTTCGGCCGACTTCTGGTCGAGCTTCACCATCTCCTTGATGTCGGCGCCGCCGATCATGCTTTTCTCGCTCTGGCCGCGCAGCACCACGACGCGGATGCTGCGGTCGGTGGCAAGCTGTTGCAGGCCTTCGCGGACCGCGTCGGTCACGGGCGAGCCCAAGATATTCAGCGAGCCGGCGTTGCAAATCGCGACATGAACGACGCCGCGCGCATCGCGCGTCACGCCGCAGTGGTTGTTGAGCATTTCCATCGTGGCATCTCGAAGGTTTCGTGGACATGCGCAGTGGCGCGCCGGTCGGGACCACTTCCGGGCCGAAAAGCCGGACTTGTCAAGCGGGTGGGAGGCGGAGTTGCCAGTGCGAAGTCCGTGACATAGTATGACATGCATCATACAAAGAGGCCGTCATGACCCAACCCGATCAACTCGACCTGTTTTCACCTGCGCACCGGCGCGAGCGCGTGGTGGATTGGCTGGCGCCTGCGCCGGTTGCGAAAGTGGCCATGGGCTTGTCCGGCATGGACGCCATGCTCGGCATTCGCGACGGCCGGCTGCCGCCGCCACCCTTCGCAAAACTGATCGGCTTCGTCATGGCCGTGGTGGAGCCGGGCCGGATCGTGATGGAGCTGGAGCCGCGCGAGGATCTCGAAAATACCATCGGCCTGCTGCACGGGGCGACAGCCGCGGCGCTGATCGACACCGCCATGGGCTGCGCGATCTCGACCCGGTTGGAGGCGGGGCAATCGTCCGTGACCCTCGACCTGAAAATGACCTTCTTGCGCCCGCTCTCGGTCCGGTCCGGGCTGATCTCGGCCGAAGGTAAGATCATCAAGCTGGGGCGCCAGACCAGCTACACCGAGGGTTTCGTGCGCGACGGCAAGGGCGCGCTGGCGGTGCATGCAACTGCAACCTTTTCCATGATCGGCAATAACTTAACATGAATTAATGCTCCGTCCCGGCTGTTTCTGTGGTATAGGATGATCTCCGACATTCAATGAGACGCGCATGCGCTATTCCCGGGAACACAAGCAGGAAACCCACGACCGCATCGTGAAGAAGGCCTCGGTGCGGCTGCGTGAAAAGGGTGCCCACGGCATCGGCGTCGCCGACCTCATGAAGGAGGCCGGCCTGACCCATGGCGGCTTCTACGCGCATTTCGACTCCCGCGAGGCGCTGGTGATCGAGGCCTTTGCCTATGCCATGGACCGCTCGATGGAGCACTGGCGCAAGCAGTCGGACCAGGTCGCGCCCGAGAAGCAACTCACCCAGATCGTCGAGACCTATCTCTCGGCGTTGCATCGGGACAATCCCGGTCATGGCTGCTCGATCCCAGCGCTCGGCGCCGAAATCGCCCGCGAGAGCCCGAAGACGCGAAAGGCCTTTGCCGGCAAGCTCGACGAGATGGTCGAGATGATGACCGATTTCATTCCGAACCTGCCTCGCAAGGCCGCGCGCAAGCAGGCGATCGCGACGCTGGCCACGATGGCCGGCACCATGCTGCTGGCGCGCATCGCCGGCTCCAGCGAACTGTCGGATGAGGTGCTGAAGGCGGGCAGGGACAGCGCGCTCGATGGCGCGCGGCGCGAGCCGGCCAAGCCTGCGGCAACGAAGAAGCCGAAGCAGTAGGGCCAGATGCCGTAGGGTGGGCAAAGGCGCGTCAGCGCCGTGCCCACCATCTGGCCACGACTGCGATCGATGTGGTGGGCACGCTTCGCTTTGCCCACTCTACGAGAAACTGCGAATTCATCTTCCCGCAAACAGCGCCCGCTCGCGCTCCACGATCTCGCTGATGTAATCCGCCACGGCCCTGATCCGCGCGAGATCCTTGCTGTCGGCGTGCATTAGCATCCAGAACGTCCGCGTGATCGACACTTCCTCCGGCAGCACCGGAACGAGCTGCGGGTAGTCGCTCGCCATGAAGTGCGGCAGCACCGCGATGCCGAAACCCGCGAGTGTGGCGTTGAGCTGCGCGATCAAATTGGCGCTACGCAAGCGCGCGGAAATCCGCGGCGACACTTGCGGCAGATAGTCGAGCTCCGGCGTGAACAGCAGCTCCTCGATGTAACCGACGAAGCGATGTTGCGGCAGGTCCTGCCGCGAGGCAATCTTCGGGAAGCGATCCAGATACGCCGGCGCGGCATAGAGCCCGAGGCGGTAGTCGAGCAGCTTGCGGCCGACGATGCGGCCTTCCTTCGGCATGGTCAGGCTGATCGCGATATCCGCCTCGCGCTTGGAGAGGCTGAACAGCCGCGCGGTGGCCACAAGTTGCAGATCGAGATCGGGATAGCGGTCGGCGAAGGGGGCCAGCCGCGGCGCCAGGAAGGCGGTACCGAAGCCGTCAGGCGCGCCGATCCGTACTGTGCCGGTAAGTCGCGCCACCGAGCCGCCGACCTGCTCCTGGTTGGCGACGATGGTCGATTCCATCGCCTCCGCGCTGTCGGCGACGCGCTGGCCGGCCTCGGTGAGGAGGTAGCCGGTCTTGCGCCGGTCAAACAGCTTTGCAGAGAGATGCTTCTCCAGCCGGTCAACGCGGCGGATCACGGTCGCATGGTCGACACCGAGCTGTTTTGCCGCAGCCGATACCGAGCCGCCCCGCACGATGGCCAGCACGAAGCGAAAGTCGTCCCAGTCGATGCTACCTTGATCCAGCATTTTCGCACATCTATGGTGCAATATCTCAGACTTGAATCCTATAAAATGCAGGTCAATAGGATTTGTCAAAGTGATCTAACCTGTTTCGTGGGAGGACTTCATGCGCGCAGTCGGACATTTCATCGGTGGCAAGGAAGTAAAGGGCACGTCGGGCCGTACCGCCGACGTCTTCGAGCCGATGACTGGTGACGTCCAGGCCAAGGTGGCGCTGGCCTCCAAGGCCGAGGTCCGTGCGGCTGTCGAGAACGCCCGCGCCGCGCAGCCCGAATGGGCCGCGACCAACCCGCAGCGTCGCGCCCGCGTCATGACGAAATTCGTCGAGTTGGTTCAGCGCGACTATGACAAGCTCGCCGAGCTGCTTGCGCGAGAGCACGGCAAGACCGTTCCCGACGCCAAGGGCGACATCCAGCGCGGCCTCGAGGTCGCGGAATTCGCCTGCGGCATCCCGCATTTGATGAAGGGCGAGTTCACCGAGGGTGCCGGCCCCGGCATCGACATTTACTCTATGCGCCAGCCGCTCGGTGTCGTCGCCGGCATCACGCCGTTCAACTTCCCGGCCATGATCCCGATGTGGAAGTTCGCCCCCGCGATCGCCTGCGGCAACGCCTTCATCCTCAAGCCGTCAGAGCGCGACCCTGGCGTGCCGATGAAGCTCGCCGAATTGATGATCGAGGCGGGCCTGCCGGCGGGCATCCTCAACGTGGTCAACGGCGACAAGGAAGCGGTCGACGCCATCCTCGACGATCCCGATATCAAGGCCGTCGGCTTCGTCGGCTCCACGCCGATCGCGCAGTACATCTATGAGCGCGCCGCCCAGACCGGCAAGCGCTGCCAGTGCTTCGGCGGCGCCAAGAACCACGCCATCATCATGCCCGATGCCGACATGGACCAGGCGGTCGATGCGCTGATCGGCGCGGGCTACGGTTCTGCCGGCGAGCGCTGCATGGCCGTCTCGGTCGCCGTTCCCGTCGGCAAGACCACCGCGGATCGTCTGATGGACAAGCTGATCCCGCGCGTCGAGAGCCTGAAGATCGGCACCTCGATCGATCCGTCGGCCGATTACGGTCCGCTGGTCACGCGCGAGGCGGTCGAGAAGGTCAAGAGCTACATCGACATCGGCATCAAGGAAGGCGCAACCCTCGCCGTCGACGGCCGCGGCTTCAAGATGCAGGGCTACGAGAAGGGCTTCTATCTCGGCGGTTCGCTGTTCGACAACGTCACCAAGGACATGCGGATCTACAAGGAAGAGATCTTCGGCCCGGTGCTCTCGGTGGTGCGCGCGCACGACTACAAGGAAGCGCTGGCGCTGCCGTCGGATCATGACTACGGCAACGGCGTTGCCATCTTCACGCGCGACGGCGACGCCGCGCGCGATTTTGCGGCCAAGGTCAATGTCGGCATGGTCGGCATCAACGTGCCGATCCCGGTGCCGATCGCCTATTACACCTTCGGCGGCTGGAAGAAGTCGGGCTTCGGCGATCTCAACCAGCACGGCCCGGACTCGGTCCGCTTCTACACCAAGACCAAGACGGTGACCTCGCGCTGGCCGTCCGGCGTCAAGGAAGGCGCGGAGTTCTCGATCCCGACGATGAAGTAGGGCTGTCGCCCAACCCGTCATTGCGAGGAGCGTAGCGACGAAGCAATCCAGTCTTTCGCGGAGACGGTCTGGATTGCTTCGCGGAGCCTGTCATCGGGCCGCGCTTCGCGCGGACCCGGTGGCTCGCAATGACGGCGGGGCAAGAAGGGTAAGCGGCAACGATGCAGTTCGCTCTGAACGAGGACCAGATCGCGGTTCGCGACATGGCGTTGGCGTTTGCGGCGGAGAAGATCGCGCCGCACGCGCTGCGCTGGGACGAGGAGAAGCATTTCCCCGTCGATGTGATGCGCGAGGCCGCCGCGCTCGGCATGGGCGGCATCTACATCCGCGACGATGTCGGTGGCTCCGCGATGACGCGGTTCGACGCGGCGCTGATCTTCGAGGCGCTGGCGACGGGTTGCCCGACCACCTCGGCCTTCATCTCCATCCACAACATGGCGTCCTGGATGATCGATGCCTTCGGCAGCGACACCCAGCGCCACAAATGGCTGCCAAAACTCTGCTCGATGGAGCTGATCGCGAGCTACTGCCTGACCGAGCCGGGCGCCGGCTCCGATGCGGCAGCACTGCGCACCCACGCGGTGCGCGATGGTGATCATTACATTCTCAACGGCCAGAAGCAGTTCATCTCGGGCGCCGGCGGAACTGATCTCCTGGTCGCAATGGTGCGGACCGGCGGCGACGGCCCCGGCGGCATTTCGACGCTCGTGATCGACGGCAAGACGCCTGGCGTGTCCTTCGGCGCCAATGAGCGCAAGATGGGCTGGAATGCACAGCCGACCCGCGCTGTGATCTTCGAGAACGCCCGCGTGCCGGTTGCCAACCGGCTGAGCGAGGAGGGCGTCGGCTTCAAGATCGCGATGGCCGGTCTCGACGGTGGCCGCCTCAACATCACGGCTTGCTCGCTCGGCGGCGCACAGACCGCGCTCGACAAGGCGCGCGCCTACATGAAGGAGCGCAAGGCCTTCGGCAAACGCCTCGACGAATTCCAGGCGCTGCAGTTCCGCCTTGCCGACATGGCGATCGAGCTCGAGGCCGCGCGCACCTTCTTGTGGCGGGCGGCTGCTGCGCTCGACCGGAAAGACCCTGACGCCACCATGCTGTGCGCGATGGCAAAACGCTTCGGCACCGATGTCGGCTTCGAGGTTGCCAATCATGCGCTGCAGCTTCACGGCGGCTACGGCTACCTCAGCGAATACGGCATCGAGAAGATTGTGCGCGATTTGCGCGTGCACCAGATCCTCGAAGGCACCAATGAAATCATGCGGCTCATCGTGGCCCGCAAACTGATCGAGGGCGCGCGATGAATGTAGTGGAGGAGGGCGATCTCATCGTTCGCCGCGAGGGTGCGGCGGGCGTGATCCGCCTCAACCGTCCCAAGGCGATCAACGCCATGACGTTGGAGATGTCCATCGGTATCGACGCGGCGCTGGACCGGTTCGAAACCGATCCCGACGTCGCCGTGATCGTGCTGGAGGGCGCCGGCGAGCGGGGGCTCTGTGCCGGCGGCGACATCCGCGGCCTCTGGGAGAGCTCGCGCGAGGGCGGCGATCTCGGCGCGCGGTTCTGGCGCCAGGAATACATCATGAATGCGCGGATCGCGAAGTATCCGAAGCCCTATGTCGCATTCATGGACGGCCTCGTGATGGGCGGCGGCGTCGGGCTATCAGGCCATGCCAGCCATCGCGTCGTCACCGATCGCACCAAGCTCGCAATGCCCGAGGTCGGGCTCGGCTTCTTCCCCGATGTCGGCGGCACCTGGCTGTTGTCGCGCTCGCCCGGCGAGATCGGCACCTATTTCGGGCTGACCGGCCAGATCATGAACGGCCCCGACGCGATCCACGCGAAATTCGCTGACGCCGTTGTGCCGGCCGCCAAATGGCCGGAGCTGCGCGAGGCATTGACCAAGGTTCGTCCGGGCGTAACCGCAGCCGACGTCAGCAAGCTCATCAACGGTTTTGCGACCGGTGAGACCGCTGGGCCGGTCGCCGCGAAAGAGCCGATAATCGACGCACTGTTCGGCTTTGACCGGATGGAAGACATCTTCGCCGCGCTCAAGCGCGACGGCTCCGAGTTTGCGCTAGGCACGTTGAAGACGCTCAATGAGAAGTCGCCACGCGGCATGGTGGTGACACTGAAGCTTTTGCGGCTCGCGCGCACCGCGTCGAGCCTGGAGGAGTGCCTGGTGCGCGAGTATCGTGCCGCGCTGGAAGTCTTCCGCAGCGACGATTTCCGCGAGGGCGTGCGCGCCGCCGTCATCGACAAGGACCGCAATCCGACCTGGTCGCCGCCACGCATCGAGGATGTCACGCCGCAGATGCTGGCGCCGTATCTCGCCGAGATCGGCGCTGACGAGCTGAAGTTCAACTAACAACGCTACAGCGGAGGAAATGAAGATGGCCACGATCGCATTCATCGGTCTCGGCAACATGGGCGGCCCGATGGCCGCCAACCTGGTCAAGGCCGGCCATAAGGTGGTGGCGTTCGATCTCGTCGAAGCCTCCCGCAATCAGGCCAAGGCCGATGGCGCCAGCATTGCCGACAGCGCATCGGGCTCAGTGAAGGGCGCCGATGTCGTCGTCACCATGCTGCCGGCCGGCAAGCACGTGCTCGGCGTCTGGAACGAGATCGTTCCCGCCATGACCAAGGGCGCGCTGATCATCGACTCTTCCACCATTGACGTCGAGAGCGCGCGGCAGGCGCATGCGCTGGCCGCCAAGCACGGCGTGCTCTCGGTCGACGCGCCGGTCTCCGGCGGCACCGGCGGTGCCAAGGGCGCGACGCTCACCTTCATGTGCGGCGGCGAAGAGAACGCGTTTGCGGCGGCAAAGCCCGTGCTTGAGAAGATGGGCAAGAAGATCGTGCATTGCGGCGGCGCGGGCGCAGGCCAGGCGGCGAAGATCTGCAACAACATGATCCTCGGCATTTCCATGATTGCAGTCAGCGAGGCGTTTGCGCTCGGCGAGAAGCTCGGTCTCTCGCACCAGGCGCTGTTCGACGTGGCCTCGACCTCGTCGGGCCAGTGCTGGTCGCTGACCACATATTGCCCGGTTCCGGGCCCGGTGCCGACCTCGCCGGCCAACAACGACTACAAGCCGGGCTTCGCCTCGGCACTGATGGTGAAGGATCTGACGCTGGCGCAGGATGCCGCGAAGGCCGCTGGCGCGGCAACGCCGCTCGGCAAGCATGCGCAGGAGATCTATCAGTCCTTCGACGCAGCCGGCCAGGGCGGGGTGGATTTTTCCGGAATCATCAAGCACGTTCGCAGCCTCGCTGGAAAATAGCGGGGCTTTGCTCGCAGCCCGGATGGAGCCGACGGGTCGGCGCGAAGCGCCGCCCGATGGCAGGCTGCGCGAAATCCGGGACAGCTTCTGCCAATTGCGTAGCCGGGTCCCGGTTTGCGCTTTGCCCTCCATCCGCGCTACGCTCGAAGCTCAATTCGACGGGCTCGGACCATGACGACATTTCAGGAAGCGCGCGCGTTCCTTCTGCAACACCGCACGGACTACGAGGCAGCAGTCAAAGGCTTCCGCTGGCCCGATCCGGTTCCCTTCAACTGGGCGCTCGACTGGTTCGACGAGCTGGCGACGAACGCGAAGAGCAAGGACAGGCCCGCACTCTGGATCGTCGACGCCGCACAGGACGGGCAGACAAAGCTTTCCTTCGCGGCGCTGTCGCGGCGTTCCAACCAGGTCGCAAACTTCCTCCGCGCGCAGGGCCTGAAGCGCGGCGATCATCTCCTGCTGCTGCTCGGCAACGTGGTTCCGCTCTGGGAGACCATGTTAGCTGCGATAAAGCTCGGCGTCGTCGTGATTCCCGCGACCACGCTGCTGACGGCCGAGGAACTCCGCGACCGGCTCGATCGCGGCAAGGCGAAGGCGGTGGTGGCCGCCGAGGACCAGGTCCCGAAATTTGCGACGCTCGGCGCCGAAAAGCTCGTGCGGATCGTGGTCGGCGCAGTCTCCGATGGCTGGCTTGCCTATGACGAGGCGACGAAAGCGCCGGAGAGCTTTACGCCTGATGGCCCGACCAAGGCCGACGACCCGATGCTGCTCTATTTCACCTCGGGCACCACGGCGAAGCCGAAGCTGGTCCGGCACAGCCAGCGCAGCTATCCGGTCGGCCATCTCTCGACCATGTACTGGATCGGGCTGATGCCCGGCGACGTCCACCTCAACATCTCTTCGCCCGGCTGGGCCAAGCACGCCTGGAGCTGTTTCTTCGCGCCGTGGAATGCGGGCGCGACTGTGTTTGTGGTCAACCAGCCGCGCTTCGACGCAAAGGGCCTGCTCGCCATCATCGGCCGCTGCGGCGTCACCACGCTGTGTGCGCCGCCGACGGTGTGGCGGCTGTTCATCCAGGAGAATCTTGCGTCGTTCAAGGTCGCACTGCGCGAGGTGTGCGGCGCCGGCGAGCCGCTCAATCCGGAGATAATCGACCAGGTGCAGGCCGCCTGGGGCCTCACCATCCGCGACGGCTACGGCCAGACCGAAACGACTGCGCTCGCTGGCAATTCGCCGGGGCAAAAGATCAAGGTTGGCTCGATGGGCCGGCCGCTGCCGGGCTTTCGCGTGCAGGTCAGCGATGCCGACGGCCATCCGGCGAAAGAAGGTGAGGTGGCGCTGGTGCTGGGCGCCGCCCGTCCGGCCGGCCTCATGCAGGGCTATCAGGGCGATGACGGCAAGCTTTCGGGTGCGGAGGGCGAGCTCTATCGCAGCGGTGACGTCGTCTTCGCGGACGAGGACGGCTATCTCACCTTCGTCGGCCGTTCCGACGACGTCTTCAAATCCTCCGACTATCGCATCAGCCCGTTCGAGCTGGAGAGCGTGCTGCTCGAGCATGAACTGGTCGCCGAAGCCGCCGTGGTGCCGAGCCCGGATCCGATCCGCCTCGCCATCCCCAAGGCCTTCGTGCTGCTGACGTCGGGCGCGGAGCGGACGCCGGAGACGGCGCTCTCCATCTTCAAGCACCTGCACACGCGTCTTGCTCCGTTCAAGCGCATCCGCCGCCTCGAAATCGTCACCGAGCTGCCGAAGACGATCTCGGGCAAGATCCGCCGCGTTCAGCTCAGACGGTTAGAGCGCGACGACGACCGCAACGATGCCCTGCGCGGTCGCGAATTCCGGGAAGAGGATTTTCCGGAGCTGTCGAAACCCAGGGGTGAGACCTGATCAAAGTACGCTCGTCATTCCGGGGCGCGCGGAGCGCGAGCCCGGAATCCATTGCGCAGCACACACCGCGGTGCGATGGATTCTCAGATGCGCAATTGCGCATCATAGTTCGATGCTGCGCATCGCCCCGGAATGACGGCACTAGGAGTTATCAATGAACGAAGTCTGGAAGAAGCCGCCGATTACGCTAGAGGCCTATCAGGCCATGGTCGGCAAGGAGATTGGCGTATCGTCGTGGCACCTGATCGATCAGCCCCGCATCGACACCTATGCCGACGTGATCGAGGATCACCAGTTCATCCACGTCGACCCCGAGCGTGCGAAGGAGACCGCCTTCGGCACCACCATCGCGCACGGATTCCTGACGATGTCGCTGCTGTCGATCATGTCCTACGAGGTGATGCCCGCGATTGCCGGCGCCACGATGGGTGTCAATTATGGTTTCGACAAGCTGCGCTTCATCTCGCCGGTGCGCTCGGGCAAGCGCGTCCGCGGCCGTTTCGTGCTGGCGGAAGCCAAACTGCGCAAGCCGAATGAGCTGCAGTCCCGCACCAATGTGACGGTGGAGATCGAAGGCGAGGACAAGCCAGCGCTGGTCGCGGAGTGGCTCGGCCTGATCTATTTCGCTTAAGTCGGGGCGTCATGGCCGGGCTTGACCCGGCCATCCATCGCTGCTCAAAAGCTGTCCAAATCTCTCGCGGAGCGCTCTTACCCTCTCCCCCTGTGGGAGAGGGTGGCTTCGCGGAACGCGAAGCCGGGTGAGGGGTCTCTCTCCACGATCTCGGCTGCCGCGAGATACCCCTCATCCGGCGCCGTAGCCGACGCTACGCGTCGGCGTTCTCTTAAGAACGGCGGCCGTAGGCCGCCTACGCCACCTTCTCCCACAAGGGGCGAAGGAAGAAAGGAAGCACTCATGGCAATCAGGTTCGACGGACGCGTCGCCATCGTCACCGGCGCGGGCAATGGTCTGGGGCGCGCGCATGCGCTGGGATTGGCGAGCCGCGGCGCCAAGGTCGTCGTCAACGATTTCGGCGGCGCGCGCGACGGCACCGGCGGCTCGCTGTCGCCGGCAGAAGCCGTGGTCGAGGAGATTCGCAAGGCTGGCGGCACCGCGATGGCCGATGGCGCCGATGTCTCGAATTTCGAGCAGGTCACCGCCATGGTCGAGCGCGCCACCAAGGAATGGGGCAGCGTCGACCTGATGTGCGCCAATGCCGGCATCCTGCGCGACAAGTCGTTCGGCAAGATGGAAGCCGCCGATTTCCAGAAGGTGCTCGACGTGCACCTCGTCGGCACCTTCTATTGCTGCAAGGCGGCCTGGGCCGGCATGCGTGACCGCAACTACGGCCGCATCGTGCTGACGACGTCGTCCTCCGGCCTCTACGGCAATTTTGGCCAGGCCAATTACGGCGCGGCGAAGTCCGGCATGGTCGGCCTGATGAACGTGCTCGCCGAGGAAGGCCGCAAGAACAACATCCGCGTCAACATCATCTCGCCGACGGCGGCGACCCGCATGACGGAAGAGCTGCTGCCGCCGCAGGCGCTGCAGCTGATGAAGCCGAACGCGATCACGCCCGCGGTCGAATACATGCTGAGCGAGGACGCGCCGACCCGCACCATCATGGGCGCAGGTGCCGGCTCCTTCGCGGTGATCAAGATTTTGGAGAGCGAGGGCATCAACCTGCCGGAGTCCGAGTGGACGCCGGACGCGGTCGCCGCGCATTTCGCCGAGATCAGCGACATGTCGAAGGCCAGGGCGTTGCAGGGCGCGTTCGAGCAGACGCAGAAATATGTGGCGCAGGCCGCGGCGAGGGCGGGCATCAAGCTCTAATCGCGCCGTCATTCCGGGGCGATGCGCAGCATCGAGCCCGGAATCCATCGTGCCACAGAATCCGCCGCCCAATGGATTCCGGGCTCGCGCCCAAGCGGGCGCGCCCCGGAATGACAGGCCTCTTTCTGGCGTGAGAATCTGGCCTAAACTCCCGCCATGACCACAACGGAAAACCATGTCGCCGTCATTGGCGCCGGTCCCGCCGGGCTCATGGCGGCGGAGGTGCTGGCACGGGGCGGCGCCCGTGTCACCGTGTACGACGCGATGCCGTCCGCCGGCCGAAAATTCCTGATGGCCGGCCGGGGCGGACTCAATCTCACCCACAGCGAGCCGCTGCCGCACTTCATGGCGCGCTATCGCGGGGCGGCACCAAAGCTGCAAGCGGCGATCGCCGCGTTTTCGCCGGACGCTTTGCGCGCGTGGAGCGAGGCGCTGGGCGAGCCGACCTTCATCGGCTCCAGCGGACGGGTGTTTCCGAAGGCATTCAAGGCCTCGCCGTTGCTGCGTGCCTGGCTGCGGCGGCTCGATGCCGCCGGCGTGCGGTTCGCGTTTCGTCATCGCTGGACCGGCTGGGATGAAGAGGGGCGGCTACAGTTTCAAACACGCGGCGGCGCGCCTGCCATCGCGGCCGACGCCACCGTGCTGGCGCTCGGCGGCGCAAGCTGGCCTCGCCTGGGCTCCGACGGCGGCTGGACGACCATTCTGGCTGACAAGGGCGTTTCGATCGCGCCGCTACGGCCCGCGAATTGCGGCTTCACCGTCGCCTGGTCGGATGTCTTCCGCGCGCGCTTTGAAGGCCAGCCGCTCAAGGGGATCGCGCTGACCTTTGGCCCGCACAGCCTGCGCGGCGAGGCCATCGTCACGCAGGCGGGCATCGAGGGCGGGGCGATCTATGCGCTCTCGGCCGAACTGCGCGAGGCGATTGCCGCGAAGGGCGAGGCGGTCCTGCACCTCGCCTTGCGCCCCGATGTCGGTCGCGCCGAGCTGGTCAGGCGGCTGTCGGCATCGCGCGGAAAGCAGTCGTTCTCGAACTTCCTGCGCAAGGCCGCGCAGCTTGCGCCAGTGGCCGTCGGCTTGTTGCAGGAAGCCAGGATCGGTGCGGGGCAATCGTTGTCGGCGATGCCGCCGGCGCAGTTGGCGGAGCTCATCAACGCTGTTCCGATCAAGCTCGCCGGCACAGCTCCCATCGCGCGCGCAATATCGAGCGCCGGCGGCGTTTCGTTCGATGAGACCGACGCTGACTTCATGATCCGCAAACTGCCTGGCGTGTTCGCCGCGGGCGAGATGCTGGACTGGGAGGCGCCGACCGGCGGCTACCTGCTCCAGGCCTCGTTTGCGACCGGCGCCGCGGCGGGCAGGGGTGTGTTGAGGTGGCTCAACTTGTAGGATGGGTAGAGCGAAGCGAAACCCATCATTTCCAGCACCCGCCAAGTGCCGATGGGTTTCGCTTCGCTCTACCCATCCTACGAACCGCCTACCGCAGCTTCCCCCGCGCCGCGACCGGGAGCGTGCCGATGATCTCCTCGCCGCGCACCATCACCACCTCGTCCATCATGTTGACGACGACGCAGACGTGGTTCGGCACGATGCGGACGACGTCGCCGACATTGGGACGCGTGTTGCTGCGGGAGAGATCGAGGAAGCCGTGCTCCTCGGCGAAGCGGGCGATCTTGGCTTCGGGGTGCTCCAGGATCAGGCCGTGGCCGTCGAGCCCGCCGGTGTCCGACGTCAGCGTCTTCGAGCCGGCGTCGAGGATCCCGCGCTCGGGCGCGGCACGGCTGACCACCGTCGAATAGATGTGCAGCGCGCAGTCGTCCCAGCTGGCGACGCCGGCCGCAACCTGCATGCGGTCGTTGTAGATGTAAGTGCCGAAGCGATGCTCGGTACCACCGTTGAGCTTGCCGAGATTCTTCAGGTTCGGCGTGCCGCCGGTCGAGACGATCCTCGCGTCCAGCCCGTGCGCGCGCACGCCGGCCAGCGCCTCGTCATAGAACTTCTGCGCGTCGGCCCAGCCGGTCTCGGTCGGATACATCATGAAGCCGGCGAATTGCAGTCCCTTGGATGCGGCGATCTCGCGCGCCAGCGCAATCGCTTCGGCCGGCGTCTCGACGCCGGCACGCTTGCGGCCCGTGTCGCACTCGACCACGACCGAGAGCGGACGGCCCGACGCCGCAGCAGCCTTGGGCAGACCAGCGACGACGGTCGAGTTGTCGGCGGCGACCGTCATATTCGCCTTGGCCTGCAGCGCGCCGAGGCGGGCCATCTTCTCTTCGCCCAGCAGGTTGTAGCTGATCAGGATGTCGTCGATGCCGGCATTGGCCATGATCTCGGCCTCGCCGAGCTTCTGGCAGGTGATGCCTTTGGCGCCGCCTGCGATCTGCATCTTCGCGATCGTCGGGTTCTTGTGCGTCTTGATGTGCGGGCGGTTGGCGACACCGGCGTCATCGCAGGCCTTCTGGATTCGCGCGATGTTGCGCTCGACCTTGTCCATGTCGATGACGGCACAGGGCGTGCCGTATTCGCGCGCGATCTTTGCTGCGAGGGGAGTGGTCATGTGATCTCTCTGTTTTCGGCCCTGTAGGATGGGTAGAGCGAAGCGAAACCCATCAGAACCAATTCCCTTTGCGCGATGGGTCTCGCTGCGCTCTACCCATCCTACGATTTAAGCCTGTTCAATCTCTTCGCGGAGCATTTCCAGTTCGAGCCAGCGTTCCTCGGCTGCGGACAGTTCGTCATGCGCCTTGGCGATGGCGGCCGAGGTGTCGTCAAATTTCTTGCGATCCTTGGCGTAGAGGTTGGGATCGTCGAGCACGCGCTGCAGTTTTGCGATGTCCGCGTGCAACGTTTCCATCTTCTTCGGCAAGGTTTCCAGCGCATGCTTCTCGTTGAAGCTCAGTCGCCGTTTTGGCGCGGCGGCGGGAGCGGTTAGACGCTCCTCCTTCTTCTCGGCGGGGGCCTGCGCCTTCGCCGTCTCGCGCTTGAGGTCCGCACCGCGCTGCGCCAGCATGTCGCTGTAGCCGCCGGCATATTCGATCCACTTGCCATTGCCTTCCGGCGCGATCACCGAGGTGACGACGCGGTCGAGGAAATCGCGGTCGTGACTGATCAGGATCACCGTGCCCTCGTAATCGCCGAGCATCTCCTCGAGCACGTCGAGGGTCTCGAGATCGAGATCGTTGGTCGGCTCGTCCAGCACCAGAAGGTTCGACGGCTTCGCCAGCGCGCGCGCCAGCATCAGGCGGCCGCGCTCGCCGCCGGAGAGCACCTCGAGCGGCGTGCCGCGCTGCTCCTGCGCGAACAGGAAGTCCTTCATGTAGCCGACGACGTGCTTCGGCTTGCCGCCGACCATGACATGATCGCCGCGGCCGCCGGTCAGCGCCTCCGCAAGCGTCGATTTGGGATCGAGGCTTTCGCGGTGCTGGTCGAGTGTCGCCATCTCCAGATTGGCGCCGAGCCGCACCGTGCCGGAGTCCGGCTCCGCGCCGCCGGTGAGCAGATTGACCAGCGTGGTCTTGCCGGCGCCGTTCGGCCCGATGACGCCGAGCCGGTCGCCGCGCTGGATGCGGGTGGAGAAGTTCTCGATGATCTTGCGCTCGCCATAGGCCTTGGTGACGTTCTTCGCCTCGATCACCAGCTTGCCGGATTGCTCGGCCTCGGCGGCGGCGAGCGTGGCGCTGCCAGCCGTGCCGCGATAGTTGCGACGCTGGTCGCGCAGCGCATGCAGGTTGGCGAGCCGCTTGACGTTGCGCTTGCGCCGGCCGGAGACGCCGTGGCGCAGCCAGTGTTCCTCGTCGACAATCTTGCGGTCGAGCTTGTGCTGGTCGCGCTCTTCCTCGGCCAGCACCTCGTCGCGCCAGGTCTCGAATGATGCAAAGCCGCGATCGATTTGCTTGATCTTGCCGCGGTCGAGCCACGCGGTCGAACGAGAGAGATTGGTGAGGAAGCGGCGATCGTGGCTGATCAGCACCAGCGCGCTGCGGCGGCTGTCGAGCTCCTTTTCCAGCCATTCGATGGTGGAGAGATCCAGATGGTTGGTCGGCTCGTCGAGCAGCAGGATGTCAGGCGAGGGCGCCAGCACACACGCCAGCGCCGCGCGGCGCGCTTCACCGCCGGAGAGTTTTTGCGGGTTCTCGTCGCCTGTGAGCCCGAGCTGCTCCAGCAGATAGCGCGCCTGATGATGGTCGTCGCCGGGCGCAAGGCCTGCCTCGACATAGGCGAGTGTGGTCTTGTGGTCGCCGAAATCCGGCTCCTGCTGCAAATAGCGAACGGTAGCGCCCGGCTGCACGAAGCGCGTGCCGGCATCGGGCTCGACGATGCCCGCTGCGATCTTCAGCAGCGTCGACTTGCCCGAGCCGTTGCGGCCGATCAGGCAGACGCGTTCGCCCGGTGCGACATTGAGCTCGACGCCGCTCAGGAGCGGCGTACCGCCAAAGGTCAGCTTGATGTCTTTCAGTTGGATCAGCGGCGGCGCCATGAATCAGCCTTGGCTCGAATTCTGGCTCATTGCGGCCTGTTCAGTGCGGCGGCGCTGGATCCGGCGCAGCGTCTGGTCGAGCGCCGAGAGGAAGGCGGAGCGGTCGCGTGGCGCGAAGGACCTTGGTCCACCCGTGACTTCGCCCGCCGAGCGCAAATCCGTCATCAAATTGCGGACCGCCAGCGTCATCCCGATCGATTCTTCCGTGAACAGCTTTCCGTTCGGTGCGATCACGTCCGCACCGGTCTTCACGCAGCGGCTGGCGAGCGGAATGTCTGATGTCACGACTACGTCGCCGGGCCGAGCGCGCTCCGCGATCCAGTCGTCGGCGGCGTCCATGTCCGCGCCTGCGGCGATGCGCTCGATCAGCGGATCCTGCGGCACGCGGATGAAATTGCCGGCGACCACGCTCACGGGCACGCCGTGCCGGATCGCGACGCGGTAGATCTCGTCCTTCACCGGACAGGCGTCGGCGTCGACATAGATGCGGGTGGGGGTGTCAGTCATTCGCCGCGTGGTACCCCATTCGGGCCGCAAAGGCGAGGGGATTGACCCCAGTTCCTCAGGGCCTACCATCGGGGGCGAAATAGCAAGAACAAAGGGAAGATGACCTCATGCCGAACCGGCTCGAAACCTACCGCGTCGAGGCCTACAACACCGCAAAACAATCCGAAAACAAGATGCATGACAACACGGTGGCGCGCCGCTTCGGTTTCTCCGGCGGGCTGGTCCCGGGCGTCGATGTCTTCGCCTACATGATGCATGTGCCGGTGGCGCGCTGGGGCCGCGATTTCCTGTCGCGCGGGCTGATCGAGGCCCGTTTCATCAAGCCGGTCTATGACGGCGAGACCTCCGATGTCGAGGCGACCGAGCACGACGGGCTTCTCACGATCGAGGTGTTCAGCCGCACCGAGCTCTGCGCAACGGGAACGGCCTCGCTGCCGGCCGTCGCGCCTGCGGTTTCGCTAGGCGACTACGTCGAGGTCGCTGCGGTCGCCGAGCGCAAGCCCGTGAGTCCCGCGACATTCGAGACCGGCAAAAGGCTGGGCACGACGCCCCGACGCTGGGCCGGACAGGAGGCGACCGATTATCTCGCCGATATCAGGGAGGCCGATCCGATCTTCGCGCGCGAAGGGCTCGGTCATCCCGGCCTGATCCAGCGCGTCATGAACCGCGTGCTGGTGGACAATACGATCCTGGGGCCGTGGATCCACGTCGGCAGCCGCATGCAGCTGCTGTCAGCCGCACGCGCCGGCGACGAGATCACCGCGCGGGCGCGGGTCACCGCGAACTACGAGAAGAAGGGCCACCGCTTCGTCGAGCTCGACGCGCTCGTCGTCGCCAACGGCACGACGCCACTGGCGCATTGCCAGCACACGGCGATCTATCAGCCGCGCGAGCAGGCGGCGGCGTAAGGCGCGGGTCGGAGGCAGTCGGGTAGTACGCACTTGCCCCAAAAGACGGTGTCATGCCCCGCGAAGGCGGGGCATCCAGTACGCCGCAGCTTCTCGGCTCTTGCCGCGCCGTCTCTGGAATACTGGATCGCCCGCCTTCGCGGGCGATGACAGCGGTGGGTGTGGACGCGGCGCGCGACTCTCCGAGAGCGTAGGCCTTACGCCGCCCCCTTTGCGTCCTGGATCGCCCGCCACACCCGCTCCGGGGTCAGGGGCATGTCGATGTGCTTGATGCCGTAATCGGACAGTGCATCGAGCACCGCGTTCACGACCGTTGACAGGCTGCCGGCACAGCCGGCTTCGCCGCAACCCTTGCTGCCGAGCGGATTGGTCGTGGCCGGCACCGGGTGATCGCCGACCGTCATGAACGGGACGTCCTCGGCGCGCGGCAGGGCGTAGTCCATCAGTGAGCCCGTGATCGGCTGGCCGCTCTCGTCGTAGCGGATCTGCTCCATCAGCGCTTGTCCAATGCCCTGGACGACGCCGCCATGGAGTTGGCCCGCGACCAGCATCGGGTTGATCACCGTGCCGAAATCGTTCACCGCGCTGTAGCGCACGATCTGCACCACGCCGGTGTCGGGATCGATCTCGACCTCGGCGACGTGGCAGCCGTTCGGAAAGGCCGACGGCACCGGCTCGCTGGTGTGGTCGACGTCAAGGCTGTCGGGCACGCCGTCCGGAACCTTGCCGTCGTGCAGGCGCTTGGCCAGCTCCATGATGTCGATGCTGCGGTCGGTACCGGCAATCGTAAAACTGCCGTCGGCGAATTCGATGTCGGCCTCGGACGCTTCCAGCATGTGCGCGGCGGCGCGCTTGCCCTTCTCGATGACGAGTTTTGACGCCTGCACGATCGCCATGCCGCTCGCCGTGATCGAGCGCGAACCGCCCGTGCCGCTGCCAGTGTGGACGATGTCGCTGTCGCCCTGCACCAGTTTCACGTTCTCGAAGGGCACGCCGAGCTGCGCGCACAGGACCTGTGCGAACGGCGTGGCGTGGCCCTGGCCGTAGTCGTGCGTGCCGGTGATGAGCTGCACGCTGCCGTCGGGATCGAACACGATCTTGCCGAGCTCGACGCTCGGCGGTGCGGTGACTTCGAGATAGGAGCCGACAGCGATGCCGCGCAGCTTGCCGGCCTTCTTGCTCTCCTTCTTGCGCTTGACGAAATTCTCGTGGTCGGAGATTTCAAGCGCCTTGTTGAACACCGCCTGGAAGTCGCCGCTGTCATAGGTGACGCCGGAGGAGGCCGGGAAGGGCATCTGGTTCGGCTTGATGAAATTGCGCTTGCGCAAGGTCAGCCGGTTGATCCCCATCTCGTCGGCGGCGCGGTCGATCAGCCGCTCCATGTAGTAGTTCGCCTCGGGCCGGCCGGCGCCGCGATAGGCGCCCATCAGCGTGGTGTTGGTCAACACCGTCTTGATGTCGACCGCCATCAGCGGCGTGCGATAGACGCTGGAGAAGTTCTTGCCGGTGTTGAGCGAGAGCGGCCCCGGCGCGACGCCGGTGATGTAGGCGCCGAGATTGCCGTAGCCGGAAAGCTTCGCCGCGAGGAAATGTCCCTCTGCGTCGAGCGCCAACTCGGCATGGATCTTCTGCGCGCGGCCGTGGCTGTCGGAAAGGAAGCTGGTCGAGCGCTCGTCCAGCCATTTCACCGGACGTCCCAGCGCCTTGGCCGCATACAGGATGCACATGTACTCGGGATAGTTGACGTTCTTCATGCCGAAGGAGCCGCCGACATTGGCGGTGAGGATGCGCACCTTCTCGTTCGGCACTTTCAGGTTCTTGGCGAGGTTGGCGCGGTTGCCGGCGACGCCCTGCGTCGGCATCTGGATGGTGTAGCGCTCGGTTGTCTTGTCGTAGGAGGCAAGCCCCACGCGCGGCTCCATCGAGACCACGGCGACGCGGGTGTTCTCGATATCGACCTTGGTCACGTGGGCGGCGCTGGCAAAAGCCGCGTTCACCTTCTCCATGTCGCCATAGTGGTAGTCGAGCGCGACGTTGTTCGGGATGTGGTCGTAGAGAAGGGGCGCGCCGGGCTTGGCGGCTTCCTCGGGGTCCGTCACCGACGGCAGCGGGTCGATGTCGAGCTCGACGGCTTCGGCCGCATCGCGCGCCTGCGCCAGGGTCTCGGCCACCACGAAGGCGACGGGATCGCCGACAAAGCGGACCTTGTCGGTCGCAAGCGGCTGGCGGTTGGTCTGGAGCAGGGGCGAGCCGTCGCGGCTCTTCAGCGGCAGACCGCACGTGAACGGACCATAGCCGGCGGCATCGAGGTCCGTCCCGGTCCACACCCCCAGCAGGCCCGGCATCGCCTTGGCGGCCTCGGTGCGGATGCCGCGGATGACGCCATGGGCATGGGTCGATCGGACGATCACGGCGTAGGCCTGGCCGGGCAGGTTGAAATCGTCGGTGTAGCGGCCCTTGCCGCGCACCAGCGTGTCGTCCTCCTTGCGGCGGACCGGTTGCCCGACGCCGTATTTTTGCAGTGCGATAGCGATTTCGAGCGACGACGATTTTGTGTGTTCTTGCATGGAAATGACCTGAAAAGCCGGCATTTGCGCATTTTCGCGGCAGCGGAGGACCGGACCCCGTTCAGATAACCCACCACCCCGTTCACGACAACGCACGAATGGGCATGGTCCCATGTGATGCGTTGTTGCGCAGGCCCGCCGCGCTGCTAATGTTTCAGGCGAAAAAGCAATTCCTGATCGGCCCGACCGGCCGCGGAAAGACAATTTGTATGAATGACCACACGCGGCTCCGCGACGGCCATGCGCCGCACGGTGAGCTGAATGGGTCGATGGCGGCGGTGGCGTTGGCCTCCGAACCGGCCGTCGGCGCGCAAGCGCCGGGAACCGGCGTCTATGCGGCGCTCGACCTCGGCACCAACAATTGCAGGCTCCTGATCGCCTGTCCGACCAGCGATGGCTTTCGCGTGGTCGATTCCTTCTCGCGCATCATCCGGCTCGGCGAGGGCGTCTCGGCAACCGGGTGCATCAGCGAGGGCGCGATCGAACGTGCCATCGCGGCGCTCAGCATCTGCCGCGACAAGATCAATTTGCGCAAGGCCAAGCGGTTGCGGTTGATCGCGACCGAAGCCTGCCGCGCGGCCTCGAACGCGGAAGGTTTCCGCAGCCGCGTCGCGGCCGAGACCGGCATCGAGCTCGAGGTCATCGACCGCGAGACCGAGGCTGCGCTCGCTGTGCTCGGCTGTTCGCCGCTGGTCGACCCGAGGGGGCGCGGTGCGATCCTGTTCGACATCGGCGGCGGCTCGACCGAGCTGGTGCGGATCGAACGCGATCCGACAGGGCAAGATCCGGAGCCGCGCATCAAAGCCTGGATGTCGATCCCGTACGGCGTGGTCACGCTCGCCGAGCAGTTCGGCGGCCGCGACGTGACGACGGACATCTACGCGGCGATGGAGCGCGAGGTCGCCAGCCACGTCGCGCCGTTCGCCGAACAGCACGGCCGCGATCTCACGGACATGCATCTGCTTGGCACCTCCGGCACGGTGACGACGCTCGCCGGCATCCATCTCAATCTCTTGCGCTACGATCGCCGCCGCATCGACAGCATCTGGATGAACGATGCCGACATCACCGCGACCATCAACAGGCTGCTCGGCATGAGCTACGCGGAGCGCGCCGGCAACAATTGCATCAGCGTCGAGCGTGCCGATCTCGTGCTGGCCGGCTGCGCCATCCTCGATGCGATCCGCCGTGCCTTTCCGCTGCCGCGCCTGCGCGTCGCCGACCGGGGCCTGCGCGAAGGCATGCTGGTCGAGATGATGCGCGAAGACGGCGCGCTCAGGAGCTGGTGAGATGGGCAAGGACACCACCGGCCGCTTGCACGTCCAGGTCAAGACCGGCGGCAAGCGCAAATTGTCGTCAAAGCTCTGGCTGGAGCGCCAGCTCAACGATCCCTATGTCGCGAAAGCCAAGGCTGCGGGCTATCGCTCGCGCGCGGCGTTCAAGCTTCTGGAGATCGACGACAAGTTCCGGCTGCTGAAACCAGGCATGGCCGTGGTCGACCTCGGCGCGGCACCCGGCGGCTGGAGCCAGATCGCCGCCAAGCGCGTCGGCTCCGCGGAAGGCAAGGGCAAGGTCGTCGCGATCGACCTGTTGGAAATGCCTGAGATTCCCGGCGTCGATTTCGCGCAGCTCGATTTCATGGACAACGACGCACCGGACAAGCTCACAGCGATGCTGGGCGGCGGCGCCGACATCGTGATGTCCGACATGGCCGCCAACACCACCGGCCATCGCAAGACCGACCAGCTCCGCATCGTCGGCTTGGTCGAAACCGCGGCCGCGTTTGCGTGCGATGTGCTCAAGCCCGGCGGCACGTTCCTTGCAAAAACGTTCCAGAGCGGCGCCGACGCCGAGCTGCTCGCCCAGCTCAAGCGCGATTTTGCAACGGTGCGTCACGTCAAGCCCGCCGCGAGCCGGCAGGATTCCTCCGAGCGCTACGTCCTGGCGACGGGGTTTCGGGGCGGGGCGAAAGCGTAGCCACGATTTCCGTCATTCCGGGGCGCCTCGAAGAGGCGAGCCCGGAATCCATTTCTCCCAGCGTTCCTGCGGCACAATGGATTCTCGGATGCGCAATTGCGCGTCATAGCTCGATGCTGCGCATCGCCCTGGAATGACGGAAGGTTCACCCCAGCCGCTGATCCCGAACGTCCTGTGTATCCTCCGTCGCCGTCTTGACGGCGGCGGTCGCCGCGCTCTTCGCAGCACCCTTGCGGCTCGCGATTTCAGTTGCCTTCCGGCCGGATATTTCGTGGCCGGCATCGGCCGGCATCTGCCAGAAGAACCAGCTCGATGCCGCCGAGGTCAGCGCGACCACGACGAAGGCGGGAGCAAACACGGTGGCGTTGAGTTCGCTGACATGGCTGAGCCACATGGTCGTCTCGACCGAGGCGGCGCCGACGGCGACGCCGGCCGAGACCGCCAGCTGCTGGTTGACGCTGACGAGCGTGGTGGCGCGGCTCATCTGTGCGGTCTCGACGTCGGCGTATGCCACCGTGTTGATCGCGGTGAACTCGAGCGAACGGAAGAAGCCGCCGACCACCAGGATGACCATGATGATGAGCAGCGGCGTCGACACCGTAAACAGCGCACAGACGCCGAGGAAGAAGGCGCTGATGATCGCGTTCACCGTCATCAGGTTGCGGAAGCCGAAGGCGCGGATGATGCGCGCCGCCAGCGTCTTCATGCCCATGGCGCCGAGCGAGGAGGCGAAGGTCACGAGGCCCGAATGGAACGGCGTCAGCCCGAAGCCGATCTGCATCAGGAGCGGGAGCAGGAAAGGCAGCGCGCCGATGCCGAGCCGGAACATGAAACCGCCGAAAATGGCCGCGCGCAGCGTCGGCAGGTTCAGCAGCGAAAAGTCGAGCACCGGCGATCCCGTCCGCCGGGCGTGAATGACATAGAGCGTCATCGAGATCGCCCCGCCGACGACGAGCGCCGCGACCGTGCTCCATGGCAGGAGGTTGAGCCCGGCGACTGAAAGCCCGAACGCGATGCCGGAGAGCCCGATGCCGGCGAGCACCATGCCATAGAGGTCGAACGGCTCCTGCGTCTCGCTCTTGATGGGATCGATGAAGCGCAGCGCCATGAAGATGCCGAGCAGCCCGATCGGGATGTTGATCAGGAAGATCCAGTGCCACGACGCATAGGTCGTGATGAAGCCGCCGAGTGGCGGCCCGATCACGGGGCCAATGAGGGCAGGGATCGTCACCCAGGCCATCGCATTGACCAGCGCGCTCTTGTCGACCGAGCGCAAGAGCACGAGACGCCCGACCGGCGTCATCATCGCCCCGCCCATGCCCTGGAGGATGCGCGCGAACACGAAGTGGGTCACCGAGGTCGAAAGCGCGCAGCCGACCGAGCCGACCATGAACACGCCGACCGCGATCGCGAACACCATGCGGGCGCCGAAGCGGTCCGCGGTCCAGCCGCTCGCCGGGATAAACACCGCGAGCGAGAGCAGGTAGGAGGTGATCGCGAGCTTCAGCGTCAGCGGGCTCGTGCCGATGTCGGCCGCGATCGCCGGGAGCGAGGTGGCGATCACCGTCGAGTCCATGTTTTCCATGAAAAGCGCGGTGGCGACGATCAGCGGAATGATGCGTTGCTTGTCGACCATGACAGATTGGTAATGGAAATCAGAAGCGAGGGTGAATTGCGGCTTATCATCGCCGCCGGACCGGGACCATTGCGGATCAATGCATAGCACCTAAATCCTGCGTAACAACGGTGTGACCCCCAAGGTGATCCCGGAGGCGGTTGCGCTCGCTGCTGGAGACCCGCGATGATTTATCTGCTTGCCGCGCTGCCGCGAGGCGTGAGGGGGCAGGGCCTCTGGCTCCCGGTCATTCCGGGCTCGCGACTTCGTCGCGCCCCGGAATGACGGTGCGCATGGGCTATCCACGCTGAATTTACGTAAAAAGTGCCTGTGCATGGCTGGCCAGCGGTCCGAATTGCTTTGATTCGTCATCCGGCCGTGCTATCGACCCGCGTCAACCCCACCGATGGGCTCCGATTCTCCGGCGATGCCGCAAGGTACGCCGAGGGCGGCGCTCATCCATAGCTATTTGCGGCACGGCCGCAGGAAGGAGTTGGCATATGGCCACGGTGCAACTTCAAGGCATCCGCGAAGCCTTTACGTTCGACGACGTGCTGTTGAAGCCGGGCCTGTCGGACGTCATGCCGGGCGAAGTCGACATCCGCTCCCGCGTCACGCGCGCCATTCCGCTCAACATCCCGATCATGGCGTCCGCCATGGACACGGTCACCGAGGCGCGCATGGCGATCGCCATGGCGCAGGCCGGCGGCCTCGGCGTCATCCACCGCAATTTCGATCCCGAAGGGCAGGCCGCCCAGGTGCGGCAGGTCAAGCGGTACGAGTCGGGCATGGTGGTGAACCCGCTCACCATTAGCCCCGAGGCCACGCTCGACGACGCGCTCAAACTGATGAGCGATCACGGCATCTCCGGCATTCCCGTCGTCACCGGCGCGGGCAAGTCCACGCCGGGCAAGCTGGTCGGCATCCTCACCAACCGCGACGTGCGCTTTGCGACCGACCGTCAGCAGAAAATCTCCGAGCTGATGACGCACGAGAACCTCGTCACGGTGCGCGAGAATGTCAGCCAGGATGAAGCCAGGCGGATGCTGCACAAGCACCGCATCGAGAAGCTGCTGGTCGTCGATGACCAGTATCGCTGTGTCGGCCTGATCACCGTGAAGGACATGGAGAAGGCGGTCGCCCATCCGCTCGCCTGCAAGGACGCGCAGGGCCGCCTACGCGTTGCCGCCGCGACCACCGTCGGCGACACCGGCTTCGAGCGCACCGAGCGCCTGATCGATGCCGGTGTCGACCTCGTCGTGGTCGACACCGCGCACGGCCACTCCCGTCACGTGCTGCATGCGGTGAACCGCATCAAGCGTCTCTCCAACTCCGTGCAGGTCGTTGCCGGCAACGTTGCGACCTCCGATGGCGCGCAGGCGTTGATCGATGCAGGGGCGGACTGCATCAAGGTCGGCATCGGTCCGGGCTCTATCTGCACCACACGCATTGTCGCCGGCGTTGGCGTGCCGCAGCTCACCGCGATCATGGATGCGGTGGAAGCCGCGAAGAAGTCGGACATCCCCGTCATCGCTGACGGCGGCATAAAGTTCTCCGGCGACCTCGCGAAGGCGCTCGCCGCCGGCGCCGACATCGCCATGGTCGGCTCGCTGCTCGCGGGCACCGACGAGACGCCCGGCGAAGTGTTTTTGTGGCAGGGCCGTTCCTACAAGGCCTATCGCGGCATGGGCTCGGTCGGCGCGATGGCGCGTGGCTCGGCCGACCGCTACTTCCAGCAGGACATCAAGGACTCGCTCAAGCTCGTGCCCGAGGGCATCGAGGGCCAGGTGCCCTACAAAGGCCCGGTCGGCAACGTCATGCACCAGCTCGCCGGCGGCTTGCGCGCCGCGATGGGTTATGTCGGCGCAAAGGACATGAAGGACCTGCACGACAAGGCCCAGTTCGTCCGCATCACCGGCGCCGGCTTGCGCGAAAGCCACGTCCACGACGTCACCATCACGCGCGAAGCGCCGAACTATCCGGGCGGGGGTTAGTCTCGCTCCGCTCTCATGCCCCGGACGCAGCGCAGCGCTTCTTCAGCGGTGCGCTGCAGAGCCGGGGCCCATCTTTGCGCTTGGTCGCGTGTGGCCATCTGGGTCCGGCTCTGCGCAGCAGCGCAAGAGCGCTCCAGCGCGTCCGGGACACGAGAGGGGGCGCATGTCGTTGCCGCTAACCGCTCCGTCGCTTTTGTATTGACGCGCTTCGCTCCCTCCGCTTCGGTTCGCGGCGAAAGACAATCCGGAGGAAGCCATCATGTCCCAAGGCAAACGCATCGTTCTCGCCGCACGCCCTGTCGGCGAGCCCAAGTCGTCCGATTTCCGCATTGAGGAATTCGCAGTCCCGACGCCTGGCGCGGGTGAAGTCCTGCTGCGCACGATCTGGCTCTCGCTCGATCCCTATATGCGCGGGCGCATGAGTGAGGGTCCGTCCTACGCCGCACCGGTACCGATCGGTGGCGTGATGGAAGGCGAGGCGGTCAGTGAGGTCGCAGCCTCCAACAATCCGGACTTCGCCAAGGGCGACATCGTGCGCATCCGGTCAGGCTGGCAGACGCACGCCATCTCCAACGGCAAGGGACTGATCAAGGTCGATCCGAAGCTCGGGCCGATCTCGACGTCGATCGGTGTGCTCGGCATGCCCGGCATGACCGCCTATACGGGCCTGCTCGATATCGGCAAGCCGCAGGCATGCGAGACCGTCGTCGTCGCCGGTGCCTCTGGTGCCGTCGGCTCGGCCGTGGGCCAGATCGCGAAGATCAAGGGTGCACGCGCGGTCGGCATCGCCGGCGGCAAGGACAAGTGCGACTACGTGGTGAAAGAGCTCGGCTTCGACGATTGTCTCGATCATCGCGAAACCGATCTCGCCGCCAAGCTGAAGTTCGCCTGCCCGAAAGGCATCGACGTCTATTTCGAGAATGTCGGCGGCGCCGTGTTCGAGGCGGTCTTCCCGCTGCTCAATCCGTTCGCGCGCGTCCCGGTCTGCGGCCTGATCGCCCACTACAACGACACCGAGGCCAAGCCGCCGAAATGGGCGGCGTCCATGATGCGCGCGACGCTGACCAAGCGGCTGACCTTCCGCGGCTTCATCGTCTCCGACTTCGCCTCCCGCCATGGCGACTTCCTGCGCGACATGTCGGGCTGGGTCCGCGACGGCAAGGTCAAGTACAAGGAGTTCGTCACCGAGGGTCTGGAGAGCGCGCCCAGCGCCTTCATGGGGCTCCTGAAGGGCGCCAATTTCGGCAAGCAGCTGGTGCGGGTGGGGCCGGACAAGGCCTAGAGCTAAGTATTCGTTGCACCGGCGCCACAGTCCCGGCGCTGATGGTTAAGAAAGCGTCACCGATCGGCCACACCCGCCCGTAAAACCCGCAGGTGTGACCGTCGGTTCATTGACGTCCGGGCGAAGGCATTGAATCATCGCGCATATTTTAGGTGTTGCGATGTTAGAGATTGGTATTTTCTGCGTAATCCTTCTGGCCGCCGGATATTGGGCGGCGATGTACGTCATGGGGCGCCACGACGTGATCCATGGCAAGTTCGTGCACAGCGAGGACGAAGGCGCGTTCGCACCATCAGTGATGCCGACGCCTCCGCCGCCATTTCCGAAACGTCCATTCAAAGCCGCCCAGACCGACAGTGTCCCGCCTGCCAATGACGCGGTGGCCACGCCGGTAAACAGCGAAGCGCTGCAGTCCTTGCTCGCCGCGATCCAGCAGGATCTGAAGAGCGTCGCGTAAAGACCGTCGCTAATGCTCGCCGCCCATCTGGGCGAAGAGCTCCTCGATATCGACATCGACCTGGCCCGCTGCGCGGATGTGGCGAACCTCAAAGCTGTCGGGCCGGAAGCGATATTCGACGAGGCCGACTTCCTTGATCCCGATCCGGTCCTGGCGTGCGTCGTTGATCTTGAAGCCGGCCGACGGCGCCCAGACGTGCCTTGTGTGACGATAGGTGAAATCGCGCCGTTGATGAACGTGCCCGCTGGCGATGAGGCGCAGATCGACTGACGCAAGCATCTCGATCAGCCGTGCCCGTGCCGGCTGCGGCACGTAGCGGATCGAGGTTTCCGCCGTCTCGGGGTCGTCGGGCAGGTTGAGAAACACCGGCTTGTGCAGGAACAGCGCGACCGGCCTGCCGTTCGTGCGCGATATCTCCTGGGACAGCCAGTCGAACTGCTCGGCCTCGAAGGCGAGCCCTGAATTCATCACCGGCGAGTTGAGGCCGATGAAGCGCCAGCCCGCGGCCTCGAACGACCAATGGTCATCGCCGATGATATCGCAGAATTGCTGGCGGTGCGTTTCCGCAACCGGCGGCTTGGGCGCCGGCCCGATCACTGTCGGATTGTCGCCGATGTCGTGATTGCCCGGCAGGTAGCGGCAGGCGACGGGCAGGGCGTCATGCAGGCGCCTGGCGAATGCGACGTCGTCGCGGCTGGTCGGCCCGTCGAACGAGACGTCGCCGGTGTTGACGACGAGATCGGGCCTGCCAGCGTCGATATGCTCGCTGATGCGGTGGAAATTCGCGATCAGTCCGGGGAAGCGCTGGCCAAGATGGGTGTCGGAGATCTGCGTCAGGCGAAATTCGGACATGGGCTGATCATAGCCCGGCCAGGCGTCGGAACAATGACACCACAACACGCGGTAGCGAATCGTGTCGATCTCGCCTTGCGCCCCGAAAGGCGCGGAAAATCGCTTTAACTATCGGCAGTTGGTCGCCCCCCTTTGGAACGCCGGTTGAGCGGGCTGATTGTCAGCGGCAACGGTGACGGCTAATGGACGCCTGCTGTGGGCGCTTGCTCGCCAATCCTGATCTGAAAGATTCAAATGACCCCCGCTGCCCGGCTGTCCGCAGCCATCGAACTGATCGACACCATCGAGAGGGACCGCGTGCCTGCGGCCAAGGCGCTGAAGGAATGGGGCACCGCGCATCGCTTCGCCGGCTCGGGCGACCGCGCCGCCATTGCCGGCCTCGTCTGGGACGTGCTGCGCCGCTATGCCTCGAGTGCCTTCTTGATGGACGCCGATACCGCGCGGGCGCGGCTGATCGGCATGCTGCGCCTCGAGCGCGACATGGACACGGCGACCATGTCCGCATTGTTCGACGGCAGCCGCTTTGCGCCCGAGCCGCTGACGGGGGTCGAGCAGGCCGCGCTCGCCTCGCGCTCGCTGAAGGACGCCCCCCGCAGCCGTCGCCGGCGACTACCCCGAATGGCTTGATCCATATCTGGCAAAAGTGTTCGGCGAGGACCGTGCCGCGGAGGCCGCCGCGATGGCGAGCCGGGCCCCGTTGGACCTGCGCGTCAACACGCTAAAATCCAATCGCGACAAGGTGCTGCGCGCGCTTGCTCATCTTCACGCGAAACCGACGCCGTGGTCGGCAACGGGCCTGCGCATCGAGCTTTCGGCCGATGCGCGCAATCCCGGCATCCAGGCCGAAGAGGATTTCATCAAGGGCGCGATTGAAGTGCAGGATGAGGGATCGCAGCTCGCGGCCAGCTTCACTGCGGCCAAACCCGGCGAGCAGGTGATCGATCTCTGCGCCGGGGCCGGCGGCAAGACGCTGGCGCTCGCCGCGCTAATGCAGGGCAAGGGCCGGCTGATCGCGACCGACCGCGACAAGCGCCAGCTTGCGCCCATCCACGAGCGGCTGTCGCGCGCCGGCGTCCACAATGCCGATGTCCGCACGCCCAAGGGCGAGGCGGATCCGCTTGCCGACATCCGCGCCTCAGCCGACCTCGTCGTGATCGACGCGCCCTGCACGGGAACCGGAACCTGGCGCCGCAACCCCGACGCCAAGTGGCGTATGCGGCCGGGCGCGCTGGAGATCCGGCTGCGCGACCAGGCCGAGGTGCTGGAGCGCGCCGTGCCGCTGGTGAAGCCAGGTGGCCGCATCGCCTACATCACCTGCTCGGTGCTGGCGGAGGAGAACGGCGAGCAGGTGAGGGCGTTCGTGGAGCGCCATCCTGAGTTTACGGTGCAGCCGCCCGAGCAGACCGCGAGCGTGCTCTGGGACAAGGCGGAGGCCTTCGCTGAGGCCGCGCTGCAATCGCCGGAGGGCTGGCTGATGACGCCGCGGCGGACGGGGACGGATGGGTTCTTCGTCTCGGTGCTGAAGAAGACGGGCTGATCTCGCGCGGCCGTCATTCCGGGGCTCGCGAAGCGAGAGCCCGGAATCCATGGAGCCGCAGCGACCGCCGCGCGATGGATTCCGGGTTCGCCCTGCGGGCGCCCCGGAATGACAACTACAGGCGCCCAAAACGAAAGCCCCGCGCACCGAATCCCGGTCGCGGGGCCTGTATTGGTTGCGCTCTGCCGGTACGTCCGTGGTCAGAGCGCAGTGCGCCGGTATTAGCCGACGCGGAGATTGTCAGCCGAGGACTTGCCGCTGCGACGATCGGCGACGACGTCGAACGAGACCTTCTGGCCCTCGTTGAGGGTCGAGAGGCCGGCGCGCTCGACCGCGCTGATGTGCACGAACACGTCCTTGTTGCCGTCATCCGGCTGGATGAAACCATAACCCTTTTGGGTGTTGAACCACTTCACGGTGCCCATAGCCATGGGAATTTCCTTTGTTAGAGAAGGTACGCACGCAGACCGGTACGCACCATTGCGCCCTTGATCCTGATCAGTCGATGGTTGGGGAAATCATCTGAAGCGTGCGCGCCCGTCTGCAACGAAGCGAAGCGGCCCAGTCGTTCGGCCAATATCGATGATCACAATCTAGCGAGTTATTAGGGCTTCTTCAAGGCACCACCCGTTGATCGGGATTCCGCCAAAAGTTTCTATTTTGCGGTGCAAATTAACCGTCCCGCGCGCCTCAATCGACGATGAACAGCGTCGCGCCCGTCACTGTCGAGGACCGGTGCGCGGCATCGCCGAAATCCGAGACCTGGTAGCTCATCCCCGGCATCAGCTTGAATGTCCGCCCGTCGCGCAGCTCGGTGTCGAGCTCGCCCTTGAGCACGTAGAGCACGTGGCCGCGATCGCACCAGTGGTCGGCGAGATAGCCCGGCGAATACTCGACCATCCGCACCCGGAGATCGCCGATGTTCAGCGTCCGCCACAGCGCATGGCCGGTCTCGCCGGGATGCACGGTCGCCTCCACCTTGCTCCAGTCGGTGACGGTGAAGGGGGAGGTCGGGAGTTTCATGGTGAGAATCCTGCTTCACTGCGTCTTTGCGTGGGCGGTTAAAGCGTTTTCGAGCGAAGTGGATAGCGGTTCGCGTAAAGAAAACGCGTCAAAACAAGAATCTAGGGCCCCGTTCCGATCCCATCGGAACGGAAATGGCTCTAGGGCGTCAGCGCGCAGCCGGCCGGCTCCCGCATCCTACTCGCGGTGACGACCCATGCCAGCAGCGCGGCGGCGCTGATTCCGGCGCCCAGCATGCAGACGCCGGTCCAGCCGGCCACGGCATACACCATGGTCGACGCGATTCCGCCAACCGCGCTGCCGATCGAGTAGAACACCATGTAGCCCCCGACCAGCCGGCTTGCCGCGTCGGGACGCGCTGCGACGATCAGGCTCTGGCTGGTCACATGCACCGCCTGGAGCCCGAGATCCAGCATGATCACGCCGGCAACGACGAACCAGAGCGAGATGTGCAGGCAGGCTATCGCGGCCCAGGCGGCAAGCATCAGCATCAGCGACAGTCCGGTCGTGCGTTTGGCCCATCCGAGATCGGCGAGGCGCCCGGCATTGCGCGCACCGAGGGCTCCGGCGAACCCGGCGACCCCGAGCAGTCCAATCGTCGTGTGCGACAGCGCGAAAGGCGGCGCCGAAAGCGGCAGCACGATCGACGTCCAGAACACGTTGAGATCGGCGAAGATCAGGAACGCAAACAGCGCGCGCTCGCGCAGGATCGGTTCCTCGACGAACAGCGCCGCCGTCGAGCGCAACAGCGACAGATACGAGGAGGCGGCCATTGTGGCTTGCGGTCTGCGGGGCAGGACACACAGCAGCAACACGGCCATGGCGAGCATGAGGCCGGCCGAGACCAGGTAGACCGTGCGCCAGCCGCCGACATCGGCCAGCGCGCCCGAGGCGAAGCGCGCGAGCAGGATTCCCCCGACAACGCCGCTCGTGACGGTCCCGATGGCGCGGCCGCGGCCGTCCGGTGTCGCGAGCGTCGCGGCAAAGGCGACGAGGACCTGGACGACGACGGCGAGCACGCCGACCAGAGTCAGTCCCGTGAGCAGGACTGCGGCGTGCGATGCGGTGCCGACGATCACGAGGCCGATGGCTGACAGCGCGATCTGCCCGGCGATCAGGCGGCGGCGATCCCAGAGGTCGCCGAGCGGCACGATCAATATCAGGCCGAACGCGTAGCCGATCTGCGTGAAGGTCACGACCATGCCGATCGCGGCGGGAGCGATGCCGAGGTCGTGGGCCATTGCGTCGAGCAGCGGCTGCGCGAAGTAGATGTTGGCGACGCTCAGGCCGCAGGTCAGCGCGAGCAGCAGCGCCATTGCGGGGGAAAGCCCGCGCCCCGCCGTTCCGGCAATAGTCTTTGGGCTCTCTTTGGCGAGGTCGTCGCTCGTCATCCGTAGTCTCCGGCAGTTTCTGCTTGGTCCTATAATAGGACCAGTTGCGCGCGGCGCTGTCTAGTCTTATTTTAGAACCAATTTGGAGAGGAACATGAAGCGGACCGGTTTTTCCGAGGCTGACTGCCCCGTGGCGCGCGCGCTGGACGCAATCGGGGACTGGTGGTCGCTCCTGATCGTGCGCGACGCCTTCGACGGGCTGCGCCGGTTCGGCGATTTCCAGAAGAACCTTGGCATCGCCAAGGGGATGCTCAGCACGCGCCTGCACAAGCTGGTGGAGCTCGACGTGCTCGAGCTGGTCCCGGCCTCCGATGGGAGCGCGTATCAGGAATACGCGCTGACGAAGCGGGGACGCGACCTGTTTCCCGTCATCGTCGGTTTGCGCCAATGGGGCGAGGCGCATCTCTTCGCCCGGGGCGAGGCGCATTCCGACCTGGTGGACCGGGCGGGCCAGCCGGTCGGGCAGCTCGTGCTGCCGTCGCGGACTGGCCAGCCGCTGACATGGTCCGATACGAAGGTCCGGAAGATCGGTGCGCGCAGGCGCTGATGGAGCTAGCCGGATGGGTGACGTCAGTGCGGCAGATGGTTCGCCGATCCCTGCACGATCAGCCCCGCCGCATTCAGGCGCAGATACTCGCAGATGCGCTTGCCCGAATTAGGTCAATGATACTGATCTATATCCATTTGTCCATGCCCGAAGAAGAATGTGGGCCCGCGCACACACGCGGTTGCGGGGAGGGGCGCCGTCGCGTATCTGCTTGCCATGACAGCAGCACAGAACGACCGCTCCGCGTCGACGCCCTCCGTGGCCTCGGCGCACGACAAGATTCTCATCGTCGACTTCGGCAGCCAGGTGACGCAGCTCATTGCACGTCGCGTGCGCGAGGACGGCGTCTATTGCGAGATCGTCCCGTTCAACAAGGCCGAAGAGGCCTTCAAGGAGATGAAGCCGAAGGCGGTGATCCTCTCGGGCGGACCGGCCTCGGTGCTCGACGACAACGCCCCGGCCGCTCCCATGTCGCTCCTCACCGCCGGCATCCCGGTGCTCGGCATCTGCTACGGCGAGCAGACCATGGCGCAGCAGCTCGGCGGCACCGTCGAGGCCGGCCACCACCGCGAGTTCGGCCGCGCCACCATCGAGGTCACTGACGACTGCGCGCTGTTCGAGGGCGTCTGGCAGAAGGGCGGCCGCTACGACGTCTGGATGAGCCACGGCGACCGCGTCACCAAGCTGCCTGAAGGCTTCCGCGGCGTCGCCAAGGCTCAGGGCTCGCCGATCTCCGTCATCGCCGACGACAAGCGCAAATTCTACGCGATGCAGTTCCACCCCGAAGTGGTGCACACGGTGGACGGCGCAAAACTCCTCCGTAACTTCGTGCGCAAGATCGCCGGCCTCTCGGGCGATTGGACCATGCGCGCCTTCCGCGAGGAGGAGATCCAGAAGATCCGCCAGCAGGTCGGCGAGGGCAAGGTGATCTGCGGCCTCTCCGGCGGCGTCGATTCGGCCGTTGCGGCCGTGCTGATCCACGAAGCGATCGGCGACCAGCTCACCTGCGTCTTCGTCGATCATGGCCTGCTCCGCCTCGATGAAGCAAAGACCGTGGTCGACATGTTCCGCCACCACTACAACATCCCGCTCGTGCACGTGGATGCCTCCAAGCAATTCCTCGGCGAGCTCGAAGGCGTCACCGATCCCGAAGTGAAGCGCAAGACCATCGGCCGCCTCTTCATCGAGGTGTTCGAGCAGGAGGCCAAGAAGATCGGCGGCGCCGACTTCCTCGCGCAAGGCACGCTCTACCCCGACGTGATCGAGAGCGTCTCCTTCACCGGCGGCCCCTCGGTGACGATCAAGTCGCACCACAATGTCGGCGGACTCCCTGAGCGGATGAACATGAAGCTCGTCGAGCCCCTGCGCGAGCTGTTCAAGGACGAGGTTCGCAAGCTAGGTCGCGAGCTCGGCCTGCCCGAAATCTTCGTCGGCCGCCACCCGTTCCCGGGCCCGGGCCTCGCCATCCGCTGCCCCGGCGACATCACCAGGGACAAGCTCGACATCCTGCGCCAGGCCGATGCCGTCTACATCGACCAGATCCGCAAGCACGGCCTCTACGACGACATCTGGCAGGCTTTTGCGGTGCTGCTCCCCGTCAAGACCGTCGGCGTCATGGGCGACGGCCGCACCTACGACTACGTCGTGGGCCTCCGCGCCGTCACCTCAACCGACGGCATGACCGCGGACTTCTACCAGTTCGACATGAAGTTCTTGGGCGAGACCGCCACGCGCATCATCAACGAGGTGAAGGGCGTCAATAGGGTGGTGTACGACGTGACGAGCAAGCCGCCTGGCACGATTGAGTGGGAGTGAGGAGTAGTAGAAGAGGATGGGCCTGGGATAGCGGGGGATAGGGATCGCCAGCAGCGGTCAGTTGATAGTATTCGATTGACTACCTCGATTTCTTCAATCGCATTTGAGTGCTGAATTGCGATGTCACTATGATGAATTCTGCGCCAAAAATCATAGCGTGTCTCGGATCGAGCAGCACGGCGGGCAAGGGGCAAGCATTTGATTGGATCGCCGAGCTTCGCCGCCGACCGCGCAATGGCCAATTTAAGTTTCGGAATTTCGGAGTCGGTGGTGACCTGGCTTATAACGCGCTGCAGCGGCTGCCGGACGTGCTCGCTTGTCGCCCTAGCAAGGTCGTCGTGTGGGTTGGGGGCAATGACGTTCTCGCGCTTGTGTCAAGCAAGGCACGGCGCTTCTTCGTATTCTCGAAGCGTCTCCCATGCAATCCGTCGCCGAGCTGGTTCCGGGAGAACCTCGCCGAAATAGCCCGCACACTGAAGAGCGAGACCGAGGCGGACATAGGGTTTTGCTCGCTTTGTCCGATTGGAGAGGCCTTGGACTCGGCTGATCCGTTTCAAAGCGAGCTCAATCGGCGGGTCGAAGAATATTCTGCAATCGTGGCGGCTGTCGCGGACGCGGAAGGCTGCAGCTGCATTTCGCTCTACGAAGCGATCAGCGAAGCAATTCGCGCTTCGCCCGGTCGGGCCTTCATAGCCTTCAAATTTCTGCCATTCTACCGCGATGCGTTTCGCGTAGTGGTGCTACGACAGTCTCCGGACGAAGTCGCGCGCAGAAACGGGTGGCTATTTCACACCGACGGTGTGCACTTGAACAGCCGCGCAGGACGGATCGTGGCGGATCGCATACAGGAGTTCATCGAGGCCTGATCGGCAAAGCGGTCTCCGATTTGCGCCAGCTTAGGGTGATATTTGCTGTCTGGGAGGCTGACGGTATTTTCTCAGGCGGTCTAGGACCATCTATGCTGGCAGAAGACCCGCGGCGCGATAGTTGTCGATCGTCGAGTCGTATAGCGAAATATCGGAGCGGCTTCTGGCGATGAGCTGCGCGCCGGCGACGGCGGCGAAGATGGCGCGGGCCCGCTGTTCGCTCTTTCTCGAACTGACCAGGCCCGCAGCCACCAACAGCTTGCTCAGCCACGCCACGTTGACGTCGGCAAATGTCTGGACCTCCTTCTTTACTGCGCCCGGCAGGTCCTCGACTTCAGCGGACATGAAGCTACAGAGGCACATGCGATTGTCGCTCTCGAGCGCTTTGCGAAACACATCGGGATATCGACGCAGACAGCGGACAGGATCCGCCGTTTCTGCCAGCATCGCCTCGAGTTGGGCGGCGGTGTCCTCCCAGTAGCGCCGTGCGACGGCCACGCCGAGATCGGCCTTGCTTGGGAAATGGTGGTAGATGCTGGCGGCCTTGATGCCGACTTCGTCCGCGAGATCGCGGAAATTCAGGCCGCCATAGCCGTGCGCCTGCGCGGTCCGCTTTGCTGCCGCCAAGATGGCCTCCCGAGCGCTTGAACTCACTTTGTCGCCTCACTGCTTCGTTATCTACCAAGTGACAGGTAGGGCTTGACCAGCCGGATTGGAAGTCTTCATATCGGGCCTACCAAGTGACAGGTAGACAAAACAGGAGTCGTGATGAAGATTTACGATTGGCCAACGGGTCCATATCCGGCCCGCGTTCGCATCGCCCTGGCCGAGAAGAACCTGCGGTCGCAGGTGCAGTTCGTATTAGTCGATCTCTACAAGGGCGAGCACAAGAAGCCCGAATTCCTCGCCAAGAACTACTCCGGCACGCTGCCGGTGCTCGAACTCGACGACGGGACCTTCATTGGCGAGTGCACGGCAATTACCGAGTACCTTGATGCGTTCGATGGCGCGTCGACGCTGACCGGCAGGACCCCACGCGAAAAGGGCGTGATTCACATGATGAGCAAGCGCGCCGAACTGGAAGTGCTCGATGCCATCAGTGTCTATTTCCACCACGCCACGCCGGGTCTTGGGCCTCATGTCGAGATCTATCAGAACCCCGAATGGGGATTCCGCCAGCGCGACAAGGCGCTCAGGGGGATGCACTACTTTGACGGCATTCTGAAAGAACAGCCGTTCGTCGCCGGCGAGGCGTTCACGATGGCCGATATCACCCTCATAGGCGGCTTGATCTTCGCGGGACTCGTGAACGTGCCGGTGCCGGTGGAGTGCGAGGCTCTTCTGGCATGGTACGCAAGGATGCAGGAGCGTCCCAGCGTCAAGAACCGGATAACGATGTCCGAGACGACCGAGGCATCTGCTTGAGATCGTCTGCGAACAACCGCTCTCGCGCGGCCAGCGCGAGGGCGGATCGGCAAGTGGGGCCCGGATGAACGTAGCGATATCCGGGGCTCTTCCATTCGTGTTGTGGTCTCCTGCATGTCGCCGCGCTCTGCGGGCTCCGCGACCAACTGCTCCTCCCGCGGCCGCACATTCCGTATTTGGCCTATCAGTGTTGCGGCGCAGACGTGCTCAACCGCGACTACCGCCAAGCACGACCAATCCGGGGCGGTGCGCCGATGCAAAGCCGTTGTCGAGAAATCGCAAATAACGCCTCATCGCTTGCGACCCCAGGTTAACCGGCAAGGACCGGACCGGTGGGCGGCCCCCAGACGGAAACGCTTGTTGCGTGTCCCGCTAGGACAGCCGACCAGCGCTGGCCCATAGCAAATCCTGCTCCAACCCTGGGTATCCCATGCCAACTTTCGACATCCTGTTCAGCTCTTATCGGCTGAACGCCCTTAATCTGCCGAACCGCGTCGTCATGGCTCCGATGAGTCGATATGTCTCTCCAGGCGGCGTGCCAACCCCCGAGGTCGCCGCCTACTATCGCCGCCGCGCGGAGAAAGGCGTCGGCCTCATCATAACCGAGGGAACTGGGGTCGGCCGCCCGGCCGCACTCAACGACCCTAACATGCCCCAATTCCGTGGCGAGGCGGCGCTGGCCGGCTGGAAGATGGTGGTGGACGAGGTTCACGCGGCGGGCGGGCGCATCGCGCCGCAGCTGACTCACGTGGGGCAGAAGCGCTCGAATAGGGCGCCTGACTGGACGCCGCCCGCGCCCTACGAGAGTCCTTCGGGGCTCTCGATGACGGGCGAGCCCGTGGGGCAGCCTATGAGCGAGGCCGATATAGCGGACACCATCGACGCTTTCGCGCGTGCAGCGGCCGATGCCGAGCGGCTCGGGTTCGACGGCGTCGAACTGCTCGGCAACCATAACTACCTGATCAATCAGTTCTTCTGGGACCAGTTGAACCTTCGCAGCGATCGGTATGGCGGCTCGACGCTTGTCGAGCGCTCCCGCTTCGCAATCGAGATCCTGAACGCGATACGGTCGGCTGTGACCTCAGGCTTCCCGGTGATTCTGCGCCTTTCGCAATGGAAGCCCCAAGACATCAATGCACGGCTCGCCGAGACACCGCAGGCGCTGGAGCAGTGGCTCGGCGTTCTCGTCGAAGCTGGCGCGGATGCTTTCCACTTCTCGCAGATGAATGTTAGGGAGCCTGCCTTCCCCGAAATCGACGAGGAGATGAACCTGGCCGGCTGGGCGAAGAAGCTCACGGGCGCCACCGCCATCACGGTCGGCGCCGTCGGGCTGTCCGGCGACGTCAACGAATCCTTTGCGGGCAAGAGCGCTCGATCCGTACCGCTGGATGGGCTGCTTGCGCGGCTGGACCGTGGCGAGTTCGACCTGGTAGCCGTCGGACGCGCGTTGCTGCAGGATCCGGCCTGGCTTGAGAAGGTGCGGCAAGGTCGCCTCGACCAAATTGCCGACTTCACGCCGGCCGCCTTCGCTACCTTGAGTTGATGATCGCAAGCGCGGGAGGCAGACGGGTCCTTTTTTGATGCCGAGGACGCATTGGCCGGGCGGCCCGAAGGTCCGGTCTTGGGTGCTAACCCAAAAGACCGCTCTTGGCGCGGAGCCGACCGACGCCGGTGTCGGCGAATGGGAAGCTAGAGCCGAGTACCGCCCGTTGCGTCTATTACCTGTCCCGTCACCCAGCGCGCCTTATTGGACGCGAGAAAGGCGATAACGTCGGCCACGTCGGCAGGTTGACCGACACGCGAGAACACGGACATCGCTTCCGCACCGGCACGCGCCTGCGGTATCACCATCCACGCAGCGTTCATGTCGGTCTCCGTGACTCCTGGCATGACCGTGTTCACCGTGATGCCACGGGGGCCGAACTCTGGAGCAAGCGCCAATGTCAGAGTTTCAAGCGCACCTTTTGACGCAGCGTAGGCGGGATGGGTAGGTGCGGCGACGCGCGTAAACCCCGTCGAAATGTTGATGATGCGTCCATTGTCGCGAATATGGTCAGCGACGGCCTGAATAAGAAAGAAGGGCCCTTTCAGATTTATCGCCAGGGTTTCGTCAAAGACAGCCTCACTCGTTTGCGCGAGGGAAAGTGCCGGGGCAACGCCTGCGTTGTTGATGTGAATGTCGAGGCACGGCTCCCCCGTGGTTGCGATCGCAGCCGTCTTAAATTGTTGCCAGATATCGTCTGTGGCTTCCTTGCCTTTCTTCAAGTCTGCCTCGATCGCCACGGCTTTTGCTCCGAGCGCCTCGATCTCGCGCACGGTCGAGTGGGCCGCATCCGTATTGCTCGCGTAATGCACGCCGATAAGGCTCGCGCCCTCCTTCGCCAACGCCAGCGCCGCAGCGCGGCCAATCCCCCGTGAACTGCCCGTTATCAGGGCGACTTTGTTCGACAATGCTTTGGACATCTCAGGCTCCCGGTACGATATTATTGGGATCGATAGACAAGCTAGGCTGCATCCTGGATGTCGAAGCGCGCCACCTTGCCATCTCGAAGACGGAAAATGTGTCCGACCATCTTGTCTTTAAGCCCGTGCGTCTGCCCCTGGAGCGGCTTGCCTTCGAGGTCGCGGATGGTCTGCCGGACTTCCGCAACGATCGTGCCATCGGCCGTTCGATGAAAGCCCACAGGCTCGACGTGCGGACTGACCATGGACCACTGGCGGGTCCAGTACGCGCGTATGGCCTCGCGGCCATGGACGTAGCCACCATCCATACCGTTGGCCCAGACGACATCATCGGTGAGCGCGGTCAGCACTCCGTCTATGTCCCGGGCGTTAAAGCGATCGTACATGCGTTCGAGGACTTTGATATCATCGTCCATCGGACCTCTCCTTGCACAGTGCGAGTGTTGAGAATGTCGATCTTCTGAACATTCCATTACATCGGATCGCGTCTGATCGACGCAAATTCGTTGCGAGCTGGCCGGTGCCGGGCGTCCGATCACTGCTCCTTCTTGAACACATCCTGGAAGATGAGCGGACCCCAAATGCGGCCGCGCGCGTGCACCAGCGCGCCACCCTCGTTGAGCTTTCCCAGCTTGACGGGTGCGAACCCGAGTTGCTTGGCCAGGGCCGCCACCGGAGCGGCCGCGTCCTCGTCGTCGCTCGACAGAAAGACGACCCGGTGCCCGCCCTCGACGATCGGATCCGCAGCCAGTTTGGCCGCAATCAGGTGATTGAAGCCTTTCACGAGCTTGGCGCCGGTGAACGCCTTCGCGACGAAGGCGGAGGACAGGAGACCGTCCATCTCCTCAAGAGGAATCAACGCGTTCATCGCGTCGATGACCGTCTTGCCTTTCCAGCTCGGCAGGGCCTTCGCAACCTCGCGATGCTCCCCGAACGGGACCGCCAGGATGATTGCGTCGGCTTCGAGTGCTTCCCGCAGCGACTTGGCGACGACCGTGGGTCCAATCGCCCGAGCCTGCGGCGCCAACGCCTCGGGCGGCCGGCGGCTCGCGACGGCCACCTTGATGTCCTTACGGGCGAAGGCCCGGGCGAGGGCCTGGCCTACCGCGCCGAATCCTACAATCGCATAGCTCATGATACTCTCCTGAGTTTGATTAGTTTGATCGTCGCTTGAGCGGACGGAAGCTACCGGCCCGTTCCGGCGACTCATTGACAGCGATCCTCGGTTCTCAGACCTGGCCGATCCCGCCGTCGCTCATCAGATCCGCGCCCGTCACGTAGGAACTCTGGTCGGACGCGAGAAACAGCGCCGCGCTGGCCATCTCCTCGGCTCGAGCGAGGCGACCGATTGGGACCATGCTCTGGTACATGGCCACCAACTCCTCACGTGTCGCCGATTGAGAGTCGAGTATCGGGGTGTCGGTGACGCCGGGGCTGAGCACGTTGACGCGAATGCCGCGATCCTTGAACTCCGCCGCCCAGGTACGCGCATAGGAGCGCAACGCCGCCTTGGTCGCCGCGTAGGCGGTATGACCGGGAATGCCCATCAGGTGCATGGCCGAGGAGACCAGGACGATCGACCCGCCACCCGTCATCAGCGGCAGCAACTTCTGCACCAGGAAGACAGGGCCGCGCGCCATGAGATTGAAGGCCTTGTCGAAGTGCTCAGGCGTAATGGTGTCGATCGAAGCCTGCTCCGTGAAACCCGCGTTCGACACGACGATGTCGACCGTACCCTTCTCCTTCCGTACTGCCGCAGCGACATGGTCAAGGTCATCGAGCTTCGCGGCGTCGGCCTGGATCGCGGTAACGTTGTGTCCGATCAGTTTGGCGGCCGCATCGAGCTGTGCCTTGCGACGGCCGAAGATAAAGACGTGAGCGCCTTCCGTGACGAACCGTTGAGCGATCGCTAAACCGATGCCCGTCGTTCCGCCGCTGATCACGGCAACCTTGCCTTCCAATTTCGACATGCTGCTTCCCTTAGATGCTTCGCTGCGCGGCGACCGGCGCGATTTCAGATGGCCGACAGGCCGCCGTCGACAGCCAACTCCACCCCGTTCACGAAGCGCGAATCGTCTGAAGCAAGAAACAGCGCGACCGTCGCAATTTCCTCAGGACGCCCCATCTTTCCCGGCGGGATCTGCGATTCGAAAAACCGCTTCCCCTCCTCGTCGAGGACGAGGTCCTGGGTCGGTGTGGCGATCGGCCCCGGGTGCAGCACGTTCACCCGGATATTCCTGCCCTTCAGTTCGTTGAGCCACCCGCGTGCGAATGCGCGCAGCGCCGCCTTGCTCGCCGCGTACACGCTGAAACCAGAGTAACCTTTCATCGAAGCAACGGACCCGGTCATGAAGATCGATCCGCCATCGTTGAACAGCGGCAACGCCTTCTGGACCGTAAACAACGTGCCGCGTACATTCAGGCCGAAGGCCGCATCGAAGTGCTGCTCCGTAATCTCGCCCAATGGGACGAACTCGCCCATGCCGGCGCTCGCGTAGAGGACGTCGATCTTGCCCTTTTGCCGCTTGACCGTGTCGAACAGGCGGTCGAGGTCGTCGAGATTGGACGCGTCGCCGCGCACGCCAGTCACGTTCCGGCCGATCTGCTCGACGGCCTCGTCGAGCACCTCCTGCCTCCGGCCCGTGATGAAAACATATGCGCCTTCTTCGACGAATCGCTTGGCGCTCGCCAGCGCCATCCCGCTCGATCCGCCCGTGATGACTGCAACCTTACCTTCAAGCTTACCCACGACTTCTCCTTTCAGGCTCCGCCTTTGGTCATTCGGGGAAGTCCCCGAGGCCCTCGACGTAGGTCCGCCGGCGTCAGGTGTGGAGTGCGGAAGCGCGCACATCGGTGGTGCGAAATCGATCCGGCTGGACGATTGACGCCAGTCGCGACGATCGGTGTCCGCCGTTCGGAATTGGGCCGCGTTTGTCGGCGTCGGCTATGATTACCGCCCGTGCTACCCACATACGAGATGCTGCTCGATGTGTCGGATACGAGCTTTGGAAGGGGCACCGCGGCGGTGCCGGATTGCACCATGATTGACTGGGATGACGTTCGCCACTTTCTAGCCGTCGCACGCGGAGGCTCGGTGCGGGCTGCCGCCGAGCGCCTCGGTGTGAACCACTCGACCGTGCTGCGACGCATCGCCCAGCTCGAGGAACGCCTCGGGGTGCACATGTTCGAAAAGCTGCCTTCGGGCTACCGCCTGACGGCTGCGGGCGAAGAGGTCCTCGAGTTCGCGGACCAGATGGAAGCGTCGTCGCATCTGCTGGAGACGCGGGTGTTCGGGCGCGACCAGAGCGTGCGTGGGCGTCTGCGGGTGACGCTGGCACCACCCCTTGCGGCACACCTGCTCATGCCGGACTTCGCCGATTTCGTGCGTCTGCATCCGGACATCGAGATGGAAATCCTGTCATCCGGCGAGCTGGCAAATCTGACCAACCGAGAGGCCGACGTCGCGATCCGCGTCTCTACGACCGCAAGACCATGCCGCTCAATCTTCACGGCATGAAGGGGCCGGAGGTGTTCGGCGGCGTCTACATGTCCCGCGATCGACTGGCCGCGTGGCGTGCGGGCGCGCCTGATCCCATCCGGTGGATCGTCATCAGCATGCATGGAATTCCGGATTGGGCCAGCGAGGGTGAAGTGCGCACCACGGGGGTTCCGTTCAGGACCAGGGACGCCGAGGCGCAGATTGTTGCTGCACGGCAAGGGATCGGAATGACGACACTGCCGTGCTTCATTGGCGATGCCGACCCCCACCTGGTGAGGGTGCCGGGCACCGACCTGCACATGTACGGAACGCTCTGGCTTCTCACCCAGGGGGAGACACGCAAGACGAAGCGCGTGCGGCTCTTCACCGAGTTCGTATCCCGCAGGCTCGCAGCGTACGCACCGCTTCTGGCGGGACTGTCCATATCGCGCGACTGACGCGCGGCAGCGCTACGACGCAGCTTTCGGATTCAAACCGGTCGAGCGCTCGGCCTAAACTGTGTCAAGGCAACACCAGAGATCGCTAGGAGCGCACCAATAATCAACTTCGGAGTCATCGGCTCGCCAAGAAATACCGCGCTCGACATCAAGGCGAACACCGGCAGCAGTAGGCCGAACGGGGCAACGCGCCCTATAGAGCAGCGAGCGATCAGCCAGAACCAAAGGCCAAATCCAACAATTCCTCCGATAAAAATTGTGTAGGCGAGTGCCAGCCAGCCACGTTCATCCGCAGCAACGAGTCTCGCCAGTTGTCCATGTTCAAGGAGCAACGACATCAACATCACCTGCGGCACCGTGAACAGCGACGACCAACCCATCAACATCAAGGGGTCAAAAGGGCCGTAGCGTTTCGTCAAGACGTTGGATACCGCGAACGCGAAGGCAGCTCCGATCACCAGCAGTAGTGGTAGCCCGTTTGACGACAGGCCGGGCTCCGCCCTCAACACAAAGACGCCGGCGAATGCAAGCGCTACTCCTGAGACGGTAGTGAGAGACGGCCTCTCCGCCAGCAGCGGCCAGGCCAACAGCACCGTGAAGGGCGTGGAGAGTAGATATGCGACAGCCGTCGTGCTTCCCGAGCCGAGCCCAAGACCAACGTAGAAGAGCCCGAAGTTCAGTCCACCGAGAAAAAGCGAGATAGCTGCGATAGGACGCAACTGTTCACGCGTGGGCTTTTTGACGAACGGAATAAGCAGGAGCGCGGTGGCGAGGAAACGCAGCGCAAGGAAGAAGAACGGCGGAAACTCTGCAACGCCCAGTTTGATGACCACGAACTGATAACCCCAGAGCAAAGGAACGGCCACCGCGCAAACAATCTGGATCGCGGACATGGGTGTACTCTCCTTTAAAGACTGATCGGTCTAGATATCGGCGCGCCGACCGTGAGGAAGGGCCCGGGTTTGCTTACCTGATGAAACGATCGAGCAGAGCGTCAGCCGCGGCTTGGGTTATGGTCCCCGTCGGCGCCGTTTTGCTGATCACTCGCAGCCCTTCAACGAAACAGACGAGAATGCGGGCAGCATTTGCAGGGTCGACACCGTCGGCTAACTTGCCCGCCGCCTTCGCACGGGAAAGTGCATCCGCCACCCGCGCCTCCATGACTTTGAAAAAGCTCGCGATGCGACGATTAACATCAGCATCACGCCCGGCCAGTTCCATTGTTGTGGCAATCACCAGACATCCGCGCCGACCGTGGGCGCCGCTCGCGCGGTCAACATATCCAGCAAGGTAGGCCCGCAGGCCGTCCACCGGCTCCTTGCGAGGGTCAAGCTCGATATCCATCCGTGTCACGGCATCGGCAATGTAACAATCGAGCGCGCGCAGGAAGAGCGAGTGCTTGTCACCGAAAGCAGCATAAAGGCTGCCACGCGAAAGCTTCGTCGCACGAAGAAGGTCTGGCAGAGCCGTGGCATGATAGCCACGCGACCAGAACACACCCATCGCGCGTTCGACAGCGGCTTCGGCATCGAAACTGCGCGGGCGGCCGCGGGGCAACGGCACTGAGGTTCGGTTGCTCATTGGAGAAATATAGACCAAATGGTCGTTAAATCAAGTGACCGCTTTGGGGCACGAACCGAACTGACGGAGAGGGCGGCTTTTGAATGCGGAGCGGACCTGTATGGCTGCCGCACCTCAGCGGGAGGAGCAGCGCCGGAACCAAAGATCTCTCCCTGATCGCTGACGGTATCTACCAGTGCGGGCGGTGTCGGTCTTGATTGCGCACGCGGCGCGCCATCCAGTCGATAGACCTCGATAGGTCGCGGAATTGCCAGTGCTTCGTGAGGAGCAACTTTTTCTGTGAATTCAAGACCGGGAAATTGCGGCGGGCATACCGTCGGCATTTGTCCGTCAGACTTGAAAAATTTGTGCTTGTAAATCAACAACGAAACGTTGTTTGAAATGATAGAGTGGGAGTAGGGGGGCGTCGTACGCGGACCGTTACGTATCGCTCGATTCCGTTCTCCGTTACTACATGTGCAAGCCCATACAGTGTCGCATCGTTCCAAGGTCGCTTGCCGCTCTACAGCTTCGTCACCTACTCTGGGTCGGCCGAGGCAAGCGCCTCGCACCGGCACTGGACGATGCGGCGCTCTGTCTGACTCTACAAAATCCCGCGGTAGGCGCCGCCATCGATCAGGAGGCTCTGCCCGGTGATGTAGCCGGCCTGGGCCGAGCACAGAAAGGCGCAGGCAGCACCGAATTCGGAGGCGTCGCCGAAGCGCCCGGCGGGAATGTCGGCTTGGCTCTCCTGCCGCACGGTCTCGATCGGAACACCGCGCCGTTCGGCTGCTGCCTGCTCGTTCGAGCGGCGCCGGCGTGTTTCGAACGCCCCTGGCAGCAGGAAGTTGATGGTGACGTTGGCATGCGCCACCGACCGCGCCACGCCGGCAAGGAAGCCGGTCAGCCCGGCCCGGGCGCCGCTAGACAGGTCGAGCCTTGCTATCGGCATCTTCACCGAGGCCGAGGTGATGTTGACGATGCGACCGAAGCGCCGCTCGACCATGCCGTCGATCACCCGCTGCACCAACTCGATCGGCGCCGCCATGTTGCCGACCACGCCGGCCAGCAGTGCCTCGCGATCGATCTCGCGGAAGTCGCAGAGCGGCGGGCCACCATTGTTGTTAACCAGGATGTCGACCTGGGGCGCGGCCTGCATCAGCGCATCCTGGCCAGCGCGGGTGGTGACGTCGCCGACGACGGCGACCACCTCCGCCCCGGTCTCGGTCCGGATCTCGTCGACGGTCCGCTCCAGCGTCGCCTGGTCGCGGCCGTTAACCACCACCCTGCAACCGGCCCGCGCCAGTTCCAGCGCACAGGCCCGCCCGAGCCCCCGGCTCGACGCGCAGACTACTGCCTGCCGTCCCTTCAACCCGATATCCATGTCATCCTCCTTTTCCAACGCCCAGTCAGCGGGCGGTATAACGGTGCTCGAACCCAACGCCGGCGCACGCCTCGCGCGCCGGTTCAACGATCTTCTGGACACTCGAGCAGTGGTGTCGAACGCGCACCTGGAACGAGCGTTCAGTCGATCCGAAGGCTCTGCTGCATGGCGAAGCACTGAGACCAGATGAAAACGTCGTACGCCGCCAGGCGCGACTGCCATTTGGGCGTCACCGCGTTGACGCACTTGACCACCACGCGGTCGATGTAGTTGTCAGCCACTGCCCAGGGGTTGGCCTTGTCTGCATCAGCCATCCCGACGAACGGGGGGTGGTCTGAAGCGCCGTCCTGGTGGCCGACTTGACGTCATTCATGAATTCGAGCTGTTCGCGCACGTCAGCGTGGGTCCCGACGCGGTCCACGTGCCCACTGACCAAGGTCTTGAACGGAATCTTGTCGATCTCGGCAACCTGCTCGAAATAGCCAGGCACATCCTGTGCGTCGGCGAAGCCCGACCACGCCATCCAACCCGGGAAGACGATATCGACCACCATCAGCACCTTCTGCGCCGGCGCCCAGATGAAGATGTTGCCGGGCTCGTGGGCGACACCGTGATAGCTGAGCTCCAAGACCTGGCTGCCAACCTTTAGCGTGTATCGATCCTTGAACGTGATCGCGGGCACGGGCCGCTTCGGATCATTTGCTCGAACGAGCAGGCGTCGTGTTTCCTCCTGAGCGATGACGATGGGGTGCCCCCCAGATATGCCGCGCCGCCGATATGGTCGATATGAGCATGGCTGTAGATCAAATGGGTGATCGGCCGATCCGTCACGTCCGCGATCGCCTGCTTCAGATGTGCTGAATAGCTGGGCGGCGCATCCACCACCACGACACCCTTGTCGTAGACCAGGAACATCGACTGGTATGCATTGTCGGTCACCATGTAGAGACCATCGCCCAGCTGCTGGAGGCGGTACCCTTTGGCGGGATCCACCGGCGGCACTGCCGCGGAGTTTGGGAGCGGCAGATACCGGTCCACGCGGACGCCGATCGGGGCGATCGCCGGCATCTCCTGGTAGGCTGCACCCGCTTCTCCGGGCGCCGCCGCTGATTGCGCCCACGCACCATTCCCGGACGCCAGCCCGAGACCAAGCACAATCGCCAGCGCGCTTGAAATCGAGGAATTCATTGGAACGTTCCAGGCCATTGTTTCTCCTGTGTTGGCATGGGCACGGTGCTCAGCTAGCGAGTCTGGTGCCCCGGTGCCCCAGCGCCATTGCGGCCATTGCAGAGCGATTGCTGTTAACGCGTGGGGCGACGCCAATCGGTCGGGATATCGCCGGTCAGCCGTTTGAATGCGGCCGCAAAAGCAGTCTAGGAGGCGTAGCCAAGCGCAGCGGCGATCGTCACGACCGACGCTTCCGTCTCGCGCAGCATCTGCATCGCTCGCTCCAGCCGGTTCGATCTCAACCGACTGATCGATCATCCATCCGTTGATCTTGCGCCAGCAATGACACCAGGCCGCCATGGCATGGGCTGAGGCGAACTCAGGATCGAGCGCGATGGCCCTTGCCCGAGTGAGGGGCGCGTCGCCGGCAAGACGCGCGTTGTCGTCCAAATCGCGCACTGTCCCTTCTCAGGCCCACATGGCGTCCATATTCACACTTCTATTGACCTTCGCTGACCTTCGCAGCGAGCGCCGCAATGTCTGCTTTCGGAATATGCATCGACCTAGTTTGAGCAGCCTTGGAGGCAAGCGCAGAAAGTGTTCAGCTGAAGTATGCGATTGCCGTCGATAGATGCCGATGTCGAGCGCTCGGAGTGGCCAAAGAAATATTGCTGTGGATTCATAAGGGTCAGGTTGTGGCGGTCTGGTCGTCGGCGCTTCGGAGTGGCCGCGTCGATTTGTGTTTTAAAAATCATGGTGATAGGTCGATGCAGGACAATCGAGTGGGAGTAGGGGACAACCGGCGGCGACAGCGTAGTTTGGGCGGCGATTTTCGCTGCCGTGCTACCGCTCTGTCGATCCCTTCGTCACTGGCTCGGAGGCTCTTCTATGTGCGCGTTCTCGGGTAGCTCGCAGAACCGATCTGCGCGTAATCCGCGGAGTATGTAAAGTGCCTTCAACGGGTGGGAGGGCTATAGCGTCGAATGGTGTGCAAATCGGCGGGTCTGGTTTGCGCCCATCATCGCTGTTCCTGGGCAAAGTGAGCCGCTCCCAAACCGACAGACATAACTTCAGAATGTTGATTTCGAGGGCCGGACGAAGATGTTCGTCTCGCTATTCCAGATACGGCGCCAGCACATCTTCGATCCATTTCATGAATGCGCGGACTCGGTGCGACAGATTGCTCCGGTGTGCTACGACGAGGGACACGGCGAGCGCCCGGCGACGAAAATCGGGTATGATCTCCACAAGCGCTCCACTCTCTAGGTATCGGCCAATCCCCAAGAGTGGCGCCTGAATCAGGCCAAGCCCGGCGAGGGCAGCGGCTTCGTAGGTCTGCGCGCTGTTGACGTGTAGCGCACCTGGCAACTGAAGCGTCGCGTAACTGTCGCCGTCCGGATATTCCCATCCATAAGGTTTTGCGCCCAGCATCGTCGAAAAATGAATTGTCCGATGTTCCTGACGCTGGAGATCTTCCAGCGATCGAGGGACGCCATAGCGCGCCAGATAGGCGGGACTGGCAGCGTTGACCATGCGCAACAGGCCCAGCGGGCGGGCAACCAGCGTCTCGTCCCTGATGGGACCAGGTCGTGTCCCCAGTGATGGTGTAGCTCGGTAGAGCAAAGCCGTCCGCACGCGCGCCCTCCAATAGCGCCGTAGCGGGCGGGCGGCTTTGCGGTGGTCACCGATGATTCGT
>NZ_LGHL01000058.1 GCF_001908205.1 Bradyrhizobium sp. NAS80.1 | reverse complement strand
GCCCGTTCGCACATTCTGGCAGATTTTCAGGACACAAGGGCGCAGGGAAGACCGGGAGCCGGCTGGCTCCCATGGACCGCCATGCCAAGAGCAGATTGCGCTACAATGCACGGTGGGAAACAGGGCAACCGGAGACATCCCGGCCTTCCCTGCGCGGATGGTTGGAACGGCTTATGTCGCGCTCTCCCCGGAGAGCGATGCACTATTGCCCCCGTCACCTCGCGGATGGCTGACGCGCGCGGTCCGGTCGGGCCGCAACATCACCGCAAGACTTGACGCACAGACTCCGGGCGCCAGGACCACACGATTTTGGCCGTACGCGGATCACACCGGTCGTGCGCGCGAGGTCTCCGCTCACAGTCGCCTGCCCTGCGAAGCCAATCGCGCCGATATGGCCCACGTCCACCGCCGTCCGGCCCGCGTGTCGTGACGATCGCGATACGCCCCTCCTCCTCGGGCCGGAGTGAGGCGACAGATACGCCATTTCCGAAATTCGGTAAAGCGGAATATATTTGGTGAGGTGCGTTGACCGATGGTTTGGGTGTTTTGCCCGTCGGGCAACGCAAGGTGTTGTAGCCCGGTGAGCGAAGCGATATCCGGGATTCCTGTCGCGGCTGTCCCGGGTATCGCTTCGCTCACCCGGCTACGAAGTGAGCGCCGCGATAAACAGCGCGCTCGCCACCGCCGACGTGACCGTGCGCACGTGGTTCCAGAACGTCCAGTCCTTCAGATACGTCGCCCACAATGCACTTGCCTCTGGCCCTAACGGCCCCACGGCAGCGAGCGTATTGTTGAGCGGAACATTGAAGACCATCGTCACAACGAACATGCCGATGACGTAGAGTCCGCCGCCGACGATCATGCTCACCGCCCCCGGCTCGCCGACGCGCATCGCGCCCATCACAACCAATACCGCGCCCGCCATTGTCGTGCCGAGGAAGAGCGGCATGAACAGCGAGCGCACGATGTCGACATTGATCGCGTTCATCGCCGCGATGCCGGCGGCCTGATCGAGGCGGCCGAGTGCGATCATGATGAAGGTCGAAAAAGCGAAATAGATGCCGGCCAGGAGGCCGCAGCCGATCGCCGAAAACCAGAGAAGCCCGGTCGTGAAAACCTGACGCATGCCGCACCTCCTCAGAATACGATAATCTCTCGTATTTGATAAATGCGATAAACTCCCTTATTTTAACCGTCAAGCACTATCAGCGGGAACTACGGATGCCGGAACGGAAAGGCAGGACGGACAAGAGCACGCGCCCGGCAGCGCGGCGCACGCCGCTGGTGCCGACGCAGGAGCGAAGCCGGGAGCGCTTCGATCGCATCCTGACCGCTGCGGCCGAGATCCTCACCGAGAAGGGCAGCGACGCCTTCCGCATGAGCGACATTGTCGAGCGAACCAGCATCGCCTTCGGCTCGCTCTATCAATATTTCCCGGACAAGAGCGCCGTGATCGGGACGCTGGCCGAGCGCTGCAATGCCATCGGCCGCGACTGCGTCCAGCGCGACCTCGCCGAGATGAAGAGGCTGTCCGACCTGCACGCCACGCTGTGCCGCATCACCGACGGCTATGAGCAGATGTTCCGCGAGCATCCGGTGATGCATCACATCTGGCAGGCGACGCAGGCCGACAGGACGCTGCAGAAGATCGACGAGGACGACGTCGCGTTTCTCGCCGGCCTGCTCTGCGACGCTCTGCGACGCGTCGCGCCAAACGTCCCGGCGGCCGCCCTAGCCTCCTTCTCGCAATTGACGATGGTGCTGATCGCCGCCGCGGTGCGCCACGCGCTCATCCTGCCGCCTTCGGAGGGCCGCCGGTCGCTCGCGCTGTTCAAGCAGATTCTGCCGCATGACCTGGCGGCCGTGGAACAAATCGCAGGCAGCAAGGCCAGGCGCTGACATTTGCCCGTCAGGAGAAGCTGTTGCTATGCTGCACGCGCCGGCAAACCTCCTCTTTTTCCGTGACCTCTGATGCAAAGCTCAAGACCCGACCGTATCCGCAAGCTGCTCGCCGACCTCGTCGGCTTCGACACAGTCAGCGACCGCACCAACTTGCCCCTGATCGCCCATATCGAGGGCTATCTCGCCTCGCTCGGCGTCAACGGCGAACGCATTGTCGACGAGACCGGGCAAAAGGCTTCGCTTTGGGTGACGATCGGACCCGAGGATCGCCCCGGCCTCGTACTGTCGGGCCACACCGACGTGGTGCCCGTCGCGGGCCAGGAGTGGAGCCATGATCCGTTCGAGCTCGTCGAGCGCGACGGCAAGCTCTATGGCCGCGGCACCACCGACATGAAGGGTTTTGTGGCGGTGTGCCTCGCCATGGTTCCGGAGATGCTGGAGGCGAAGCTCGCAACGCCGATTCATCTGGCGATCTCCTATGACGAGGAGATCGGCTGCGTCGGGGTGCGGCCGATGCTCCGCGAGGTCGCGAAAAAGCGCGTGAAGCCGCTCGGCTGCTTCGTCGGCGAGCCCACGCAGATGCAGGTCATCATCGGCCACAAGGGCAAGCACGGCGTGCGCGCGACCTTCAGGGGGCTCGCCCGCCACTCCTCGATCGCGCCCGATGGCGTCAACGCCATCGAATACGCCGCCGAGATGATCACCGAGATCCGCCGCCGCGCGGTAAGGCTTGCGGCCGCGGCGTCGCAGGACAGCCTCTACGACGTTCCGCACTCGACGCTGCTGACCAGCATCGTGCACGGCGGTGCGGCGCTGAACATCGTGCCGGATACCTGCACGGTGGATTTCGAATGCCGCGGCATCGGCATCACCGAGTCCCGGCAGGTGACGGATGCGATCATCGCCTGGACCAAGGCCGAACTCGAGCCGGCGATGAAAGCGAAGCATCCGGAGTGCGGCATCGATTTCGAGGAGATACTCGATTATCCCGCGCTCGACACAAAGCCCGACGCCGCCATCGTCACGCTGGCCAAGAGTCTCGCCGGCCGCAACGACCACGCAAAAGTCGCCTTCGGCACCGAGGCCGGCCTGTTCGTCAGCATGGCCGGCGTGCCGTCCGTGGTCATCGGCCCCGGCTCGATCGCGCAGGCGCATACGCCGGACGAGTTTGTGGAGATGGCGGAGCTGGAGAAGTGTGCGGGGTTCGTGGAGAGGCTGATCGCGTATTGTGCGGCGTCGTGATTGGAGTTCGCAATTGATTGGGTCCCGGCTCTGCGCAGCAGCGTTGCACGCTGCAGCGCGTCCGGGACACGAGACGAACCTACGACTACGGAATTGGCCGCGGAGGAAACACCGGTCTCATGTCCCGGACGCAGTGCGGCACGAAGTGACGCGCTGCAGAGCCGGGACCCAGAGCGCTTGGCGACAGCATCGAAACATGCCGCCCTAGGTGGTGTCGCTATCAGCGCTGGTTGCAGAGCCATGTCGTTCTTCGTTTACATCCTTGCGAGCAGACGAAACGGGACCCTCTATGTCGGAGTCACCAACGACCTCGCTCGCAGAATGACGGAGCACAAGGCCAAACTCATACCCGGCTTCACGCGGCAGTATGGAGTAAGCTTGCTCGTCTATTTCGAAACCTTCGAGTCAGTACTCGAAGCTCGCGCGCGCGAACATACGCTGAAGCGCTGGCGACGCGATTGGAAGCTTAAGCTGATCGAAGATCTCAATCCGGACTGGCGCGATCTCACGGACGAGCTGAATACCTTGGCGACGTAACTGGGTCCCGGCTCTGCGGAGCAGCACTTCGTGCTGCACCGCGTCCGGGACACGAGAGACGCGCAAGCACCACAAAGAAAAAAGGCGCGGCCTCGACAGCCGTGCCTTCGTTATTCCTAAACCGCGCCTGCCTTCTGCGCGTATTCCCATGAGGCCTTTGACAGCGGCACGGTGCGCTTGGCGGATTCGAGCGCCTTGGCATTCGCCGCGGTGCCGTCGCGGACGCGGCCGGCGATGCCCTGGGTGATGCCCGCGAGGCGGAATAGATTGTAGGCGAAGTACCAGTTGAGATCCGGCACCGTCATCTTGGTGACATTGCAATAGATCTGCGCGGCTTCCTCCACGCTCGGGATGTTGAGCGCCTTGAGGTCGGCGCCCTCCAGGCCCGGCATGATCCACTGCATCAAGAGATAGGTGAAGTCGGCCATGGGATCGCCGAGCGTCGACAGCTCCCAGTCCAGCACGGCCTGCACGCGAGGTTCCGTCGCGTGGAAAATCATGTTGTCGAGTCGATAGTCGCCATGGACGATGGAGACGCGCGCCTGATCCGGCACGGTCTTCGGCAGCCATTCGGCGACCTTCTCGAACTCCGGAATGTGTTGCGTTTCGGAGGCGCGATACTGCTTGGTCCAGCGGTCGATCTGGCGCGCGAAATAGTTGCCGGGCTTGCCGAAATCGCCAAGGCCGATCGCGACGGGATCGTACATGTGGAGCTTGGCCAGCGTCTCGATCTTGCTGGTGAAGATCTTTCGGCGCGCGTCGGCATCCTGGCTTGGCAGCGTCGGATCCCAGAACACGCGGCCCTCCTCCATCGACATGATGTAGAAGGCGGCGCCGATGATGCCATCGTCCTGGCAAAGCGCATAGGCGCGCGCGACCGGAAAGCCCTGCTTTCCAAGCGCTGCGATCACGCGGTATTCGCGATCAACCGCATGCGCCGACGGCAGCAACTTGCCGAACGGCTTTCTGCGCATCACGTAGGAGCGCTTCGGCGTGTTGAGCCGATAGGTCGGGTTGGACTGGCCGCCCTTGAACTGCAGGACGACCAGCGGGCCTTCAAAGCCTTCGACGTTGTCGCGCATCCAGGCCTCGAGCCGCAGCTCGTCGAAACGATGCCGCTCCTCGACCGGCTTGGTGCCCGAGAATTCTTCGTCTTTCCTGACGCCGTCAGCCACGGTGACGCTCCCTCTTCAGTCTGAGCATGATCCTAATCGGTAACCGCTGGCGCACTTGCGTCAAGCGGTCATTCCGAATGCGGATCATGCCCTGTCGTTTCTTCAAATCGGGAGCGCCGCAGGACTCTCCCTCTTAATGCTTGGGAGAATTTGCATACTTCCGAACTTCGAGCCTTGCAATGGCGCGATTGTGCACCTCGTCCGGACCGTCGGCGAGCCGCAGCGTGCGGATGCCGGCATAGTCCTTGGCAAGTCCCGCCTCGTCGGACACGCCCGCGCCGCCGAAGGCCTGGATCGCTTCGTCGATGATCTTCAGCGCCATGTTCGGCGCTGCGACCTTGATCATGGCGATCTCGGCCTGCGCGGTCTTGTTGCCGACCTTGTCCATCATGTCGGCAGCCTTGAGGCACAAGAGGCGCGTCATCTCGATGTTGGTGCGGGCTTCGCCGATGCGCTGCTCCCAGACCGAATGCTCGACGATCTTCTTGCCGAAGGCGGTGCGCGACATCAGCCGCTTCACCATCTTCTCAAGCGCTTCCTCGGCCTTGCCGATGGTGCGCATGCAGTGATGGATACGGCCCGGTCCGAGACGGCCCTGCGCGATCTCGAAGCCGCGGCCTTCGCCGAGCAGGATGTTCTCCTTCGGCACCCGCACGTTTTCGAGCAGCACCTGGGCGTGGCCGTGCGGCGCGTCGTCGAAGCCGAACACCGGGAGCATCTTCTCGACCTTGATGCCGGGGGTGTCGAGCGGAACCAGGATCTGCGACTGCTGCTGATGCTTGGCCGCGTTGAAATCGGTCTTGCCCATCAGGATCGCGATCTTGCAGCGGGGATCGCCGACGCCGGACGACCACCATTTGCGGCCGTTGATGACGTAGTGATCGCCGTCCTTCTCGATGCGGGTCTCGATGTTGGTGGCGTCGGACGAGGCGACTGCCGGTTCCGTCATCAGGAAGGCCGAGCGGATCTCGCCGTCCATCAGCGGACGCAGCCATTTGCGCTTCTGCTCCTTGGAGCCGTAGCGGATGAACACTTCCATGTTGCCGGTGTCGGGCGCCGAACAGTTGAACACTTCCGAGGCCCAGGAGATGTGGCCCATCTGCTCCGACAGCAGCGCGTATTCGAGATTGGTCAATCCCGCTCCGCGGAATTCGTCGTCCTCATGCTCGCTCGGCGGCATGAACATGTTCCAGAGGCCTTCGGCCTTCGCCTTCTTCTTGAGGTCTTCCAGGATCGGGATGACCTTCCAGCGGTCGCCGCTCTTGTCCTGCTCGTTGTAAACAGGCACGGCCGGACGCACGTGCTTGTTCATGAAGGACTGCACGCGGTCGAGCCATTCCTTCTGCTTGGGCGACATATCGAAGTCCATGGGACGCTCCTCGGTCTCGCTTTGAAAGCCTGTTTTGCGCCGGACTGTCCTCCCGCATCGCGCGGCCCGCAAGCGCGAATGCGTGCTTTGCGAGCCCCGGAACCCGTTCGCGAATTGCGAACGAGTCTCGATTGCGGATTGACTTTCTCCGGCCTTCAAACGATAGTTTCATACAAGTGTTTGAATTGCAACTCCCTCCCCTGAGGGCACCCATGGCCAGCGATCATACCCGGTCTGCCATTCTCGCCGCCGCCGAACGGCTCTACGCCGATCGCGGCTTTGGCGACGTGACGATGCGCGACATCGTCGCGGAGGCCAATGTCAACCTTGCGGCGGTGAACTATCATTTCGGCTCGAAGGACGAGTTGATCGCGGAGCTGTTCGTCACCCGCTCGATCGCGACCAACCGCGAACGTCTGCACGAATTGAAGGCGGCGGAAGAGCAAGGCGGCGGCCGCGCACCGATCGAGGTGATCCTGCGCGCGCTCGTCGGCCCGACATTGCGCGGCTGCCTGGGACCTGAGAACCAGCGCTCCACCGCGGCACGCTTCATGATCCGGGCGTCGATCGAATCCGTGCCGCCGATCCGCCGCATCAAGAACCGCGAGATCGATCACTTGCGGAAGTTCGTCGGCGCGATGCGCCGCTCCCTGCCCGACCGCAGCGACGTCGATATCTACTGGGGGCTGAATTTCGCGCTCGCGATGGCGCACCACACCATCCGCGAGAGCGAGCGGCTGACGAAACTGTCGGAAGGCAAATGCGATCTCGACGACGTCGAGGACGTCGTCGCGCGCGTGGTCAGCGTGGCGACGATGGCGCTGACGGCGGGACGGACGGAGACAAAGGCGCCGTCAAGGCTTGCTGCGCGTTAGCGCAAGTCCGTCGCCACGCCGACGCTACGCTCCCTCGCCCGTTCTTACGGGGCGAGGTAAAGTAACTGACAGCCCTCACGTCATCGCGATGCAGTCGATCTCGACGTCGAACGGGCCGAACCATTCCGGCGTGCAAACGAAGATCCGCGCCGGCGGATCATGCGGGAAGTAGCGCGCATAAACCGCATTGAACGCGGCGAAATGTCTTGTGGAGGTGCAGTAGACGTTGCACTTCATGACGTTGTCGAGGCTCGCGCCCGCCGCCTCCAGGCACAGCTCCATCTGCTCCATCACGATCTCGCTCTGCCGCTCGATCGGCACAGACGCGATCTCGCCCGTGTCCGGGTCGAACGGCGGCAGGCCGGACACAAAAATCATGTTGCCGGCGCGCGTCACTGGCGAGGCCGGCGCCTTCCACCGATCGAGAAATGTCGAGATCGGTTCGACGCGGAGCGCTTGGCGTTTCATGGGCGGCCACCATCGGTTCGAGCGAGAGTGGCGCCTTGCTACATCATCTTGCAGCCGGCATGTTTCGCTTCTGACCGAAGTGTGCGCGCCAGCGGGCTAAGCCCGCTGCGGCATCTCCTCGGCCTCTTCTTTGGCGAGCAGCAGCAGCATCTCGATGCCCATGTCGCCTTCCTGCGGCGAGCGGATGAATTTTATTTCGTCGGCGCTTTGCCGCAGCGCGGCAATGATGGCGACAGCCTGATTGGCCGTTGCCGCCTCGGTCGCCAGAATTGCCTTCTGGTCCTTGGCCTGAAACCCGATCGTGTAGGACATGCGCTTCCCTCCCAAACCCAGTGGAGGGATGGAATCAGAGTCGCGCGCGGAGCGGAAGCCTGTGCGAGTACGGATCGGGATTCCGCGCAAGCCTCGGGAAAGCCGCGCGGGCGTCACGCTGACGTCACCAACTTATCCGCAACGATCCGGTTCCGGCATAGCTCTGGCTCACATTCGAGAACTCACCGGTGAAGCGCGCGGACAGTTCCGACCAGGCGTTCAGCACGAGGCGCGAGCCGAGCTCAACGCGGCCCGCGTCGCTTGCCGCACGCGCGCCCTCGACGTTGAAGCCGGCAACCGGCAACGATATCAGCGCTGCGGTGACGCTGCGGGTCGGCGAGAACTCGTGCACCCAGGCGACGTTGGCGAACGGCATCCACATCAGGCCGCCTCCGAGGTCGTAGCGCGCATCGAACTTGCTGCCGAGGAACAGCGGCAGCGACGACACGTTGCGCGCGGTATAGCTGAGGCCGAGCACGCCGGGCCCTGCGCCGGTGACGCTGGTCTCGGTATAGCCCGCCTGCCATAGCCTTGCGGCCTGCATCGCGGCGAACGGCGTCACCGCGACTGTGTTGAAATCGTAGGTGTGGCCGATCTCCACCCGTCCGCCGAACTGGTCGCTACCGAACGATCCCTTGGCGATCTCATCAGGGCCGACGCCGGCAATGGTGCGCGTCGTCGAATTGTTGAAATGGCTGTAGGCGAGCTGCGCGGACACGTAGGTCGCGCCAAGACGCTGCATCGCATAGGCACCGACATGGGCGCCGTCGAGCCGGCCCGAGGTGGCGCGATCGTCAACATTGAAGGTGGCGCTGGAGCCGCCGGCGGCGATGCCGACCAGAAGGTCAGGATTGACGAGGCGATCGACGCCGACCGCGCCGCCGCCGATCCGGTCGCTGAAACCGGCACTGCCGGTCGCCGCATCGCCCGTAAGCGACTGCCCCGCGCCGAAACCGGAGGCCCAGGCGTGCCATTGCGGCTGCACGAGCGGCGGTGCCTTCAGGGCGTTGAACGCCGAGGTCACCGGCCGGGCCTCGGCATAGCCGAGCGCGCCCGATCCCGCCGCACCGCCGCGGCTGCCGGTGCGCCAGGCGTTCATCTGACCGTCCATGGTCTGGCCGAACATGGCGGCAGCGGCAAAGGCGGTGTTCTGGGTGCCGCTGGTGCCCTCGCCCGAAAGCTTGTCGAGCACGCCCACCGATCCGGCTGCCAGCAGCTGCGAATAGAACGCTGCCGCCGTGCCGGTGAGCGCCGGCGAATAGCCGGCCTCGAGTGCGTTGCCGACCGCGCGCTGGTTGGCCGTTTCCCCTGCAACCGCACCAAATCCCTGGCGCGCCAGGGTCACATCGACGGAGTTGGCGTTGTAGGTCGCAGCTGCCGTGAAGAACGCGGACGATGAGGTGACATTCGAGAACTGCCCCGTCACCGCGCCTCCGCTCAGGACCACGTTCGTATAGGTCGTCGTCGACTGATAAAGGCCCGCCTGCACCACGGCACGGAAGGTGCCGCCAAGCTGGGCGGCATCCACGGCGTAGAGGCCGTCCCGATTGCCGGCACTGTCGACGCGGAGGGCGAGAACGCCCTGCCCGTTCTGGATGAACGTGCCGCCGAAACCGATATTGGCCGGAAATAGCGGCGTCGCCGGATCGGTAATGATGATGAGCCCGTTGTTGGTCAGGCTGTTGCCGGTGCCGATCACGGTCATGGCGCCGTCGAGCGTCCCGTTGTTGGTGATGACGTTGCCCGTCGTGCCGAAGGAGAACAGGGAAGAGCCGTTAGCGGTGGCCTTTATGAGGCCGCTGTTGACGATCGTATTGCCGCTGCCGGCGAGGCCGACCGCGATGCCGTTAATGCCGGTCGCGATGATGGTGCCGCTGTTGGTCACGGTATTGCCGGTGTCCCACACACTGAGGCCGACGCTATTGATGCCGACGGCAGTGACGGTTCCGCTATTGGCGAACGAGTTGCCGGTCATCAGGAAGACGGCCTGACCATTGGTGCCGGTGGCGCTGCCCACCGTGATCGTCCCGGAGTTCTGGATGGTGTTGCCGATGCCGTTGCCGGCGATGCCGGTCGAGCCAGTGCCGGTCATGGTGATCGAGCCGGAGTTGGTCACCACGTTGCCGGCGCCGAGAACGTCGATACCGACGCCCGTGTTCGTCGCGCCGCTGATCGAACCCGTGTTCGACACCGTGCTGTTGCTGCCTTGCATGAACATACCGGCGGCATTGGAGCCGATCGCGATCGTGCCGGTATTGGTGAAGACGTTGTTGTCGGTCCCCGCCATGCCGAACGCGTTGTCGCCGACCGAAATCGCACCGTTGTTGGTCGCGGTGTTGCCGCTGCCGAGATTGATCGCGTTGACGTTCGAGGGGACCGTGATCGAGGCGCCGGACTGAACGGTCACGGCCAGGTTGGTCTCGACGCCAGTGCCGAAGCCGGTGCCGCTCGCCCCGCTACAGGTGACGACATTGCCTGCCTGCAAGCAGGCGGCCATGGCCGGCGCCGGCGCCAGGCTGGCGAAGGCGACCACCGACAGGGACGCAGCGATCGTCAGCCCTGCCCAAGATCGGCTCAAGGACTGCCGCGCGTCAAATGTCGCCTGTGGCCGCAGCCCATGGCGCGTCCGGCCGATCGTCGTTTTCATCAGTCATTCCCGAGTCTTGCAGCTCAAAGTCTTGCAGCCGAAGCAGCCGCGCGGCCCACTTGACCCGGGGAGGTTCTGACTGTCTTGGCCTCGGCGGCACCGCATCAGCTCATGCGGCACAGCTGTGAGTTTTCTTCAAATACCTGTGGCCTTCGCGCCACCATCTCGCGGAAAATATCGTCCTAGACGGAACGGCTTCGAACGCAAAGACGCGACGGCGCGTCCAAGGGCTCGACGCGATGTTTTCTGGCGGGGGCCAATGCAGAACACGGGATCGCTTCGGCGCGCACGAATCTCTACTGACGCTTTTCCGGAAGCAAGGCGGCTTCAGATGTGGCGCGAAGTCTATGGGCGCGGCATCGCCACCGTCGATATCGAGCCGATCGGAGACACCCCGTTCCACGCGGACGTGACCTTCAGCCAGCTCTACGGCGTCAGCATCGCCTCCGGCTCGCGCTCGCCGGCGCATTACCGCGCCTCCAGGGAGCTCGCGACGAGAGCCAAGGATCTCATCGTCGTGAGCGTGCTGCGCTCAGGCCGTGCCAGCGCCACCCAGTTCGGCAGGGAGCTGATCTCCGGCGTCGGCAGCGCCAGCGTGATCGCCCCGCTCGATCCCTCGACCAGCACCATGCTGACGGAAGGCAGCTTCGTCACCTTGCTGTTGCCTCTGCCGACGATCGCGCGCCGTGCTCCGCACTATACACAGGCGTTCGGCCGGCCGATTCCGAGCTCCAACGCCGCGCTGCGCCTTCTGACCCGCTACGTCGACATCGTCGCCGCCGACGGCTCGGCGACCGATCCGGCGATCGCGCGCAGCGTATCCGAGCACACGCTCGACCTCGCCGCGCTCGCGCTCGGCGCCCATGGCGACCATGCGGAGTTCGCACGCTCGCGCGGCGGCACCGCCGCACGGCTGACCGCGATCAAGTCGGACATCCTGAAGGCGCTCGGCGACAGCGGGCTTTCGACGGAAGCCATCGCGATCCGCCACGGCATCTCGCCGCGCTACGTGCGCAAATTGTTCGAGCAGGACGGCTCGTCGTTCTCGGCCTTCGTGCTCGCCGAGCGGCTGGCAAAGGCCCACCGCATGCTGGTCGACCAAAGTTTTGGCCATCTCAACATCGCGCAGATCGCCCATGAGAGCGGCTTTGGCGACGTCTCATACTTCAACCGCGCCTTCCGCCGCCATTTCGGCAGCCGCCCTTCCGATTTTCGCGAGGCGGCGAAATGCGTGTGGCGCGAGCAGCGCGAGTAGCAGCCTTACGCCAGCCCCAGCATGGCGCGCGCGTCCTCTGCTGTCGCGACCGTCGCGCCGAGGCTCCTGAGGATGCCTGCGGCATGGGCGACCAGCTCGGCATTGGTCTTCGCCAGCACGCCCTTCGACATATAGAGATTGTCCTCCATGCCGACGCGGACGTGGCCGCCGAGCAGCCAGGCCTGCGCCACCATCGGGAATTCGGCGCGTCCAATGCCGAAACCGGACCAGATCGCGCCTGATGGCAACAGGCTGCGGGCATAGAACATCGTCTCCGGCGTGGCGGAGAAGCCGTACTTCACCCCGAGCACGAGGGAGAACAGGCCCGGCCCCTTCAGCGTGCCGTCGGCGAACATGTCGCGCGCGAGATGGCAGTCGCCGGAATCAAACAGCTCGATCTCGGGCAGCACGCCGGCGGCCTTCATCCGCTCGGCCATGATGCGGACGTTGCGCGGCGTGTTGATCACGACCTCGCCGCCGGAATTCATGGTGTTGAGGTCGAGCGTGCAGATGTCGGGCTTGAGCAACTCGATATGCTCGACGCGCTTTTCCGGCTGGATCAGCGTGGTTCCGGGACCGGCAACGCGGGGATCCTCGACCGAGGGCACGAAGCGCCCGCCGGGACCGGTCGTGAGGTTGATGACGAGGCTCTTGTTGCGGGCGCGGATCTTCTCCACCACCTCGCGGTAGAGGTCGATCGACATCGAGGGCCGGCCGGTCGCGGGGTCGCGCACATGGATGTGGGCGATGGCAGCGCCGGCCTCGGCCGCTTCCAGCGCGGATGTCGCGATCTGCTCTGGCGTGATCGGCAAGTAAGGCGACTGCTCGGGCTTTGTCAGGTTGCCCGTGATCGCGCAGGTGATGATGGTCTTACCAGTAGTCATGTGAAGTGCCCCTTGCCCGTATACTCAACGCGACCGCTGCCCTCTTCCTTCTCCCCTTCCGGGAAAGTGTTCAGCGGAAATAATCTAGCTGATGCGTCGTCATAAACGCCTGAAGAATCTCAAGTAGAATGCTGCGAACACCAAGACAATGCCAACATTCACCATCAGTCGTTCCCAGAAGCGGTTTCTGAAGAACGCTAGATCTACACTGACTATCACGCTGCCATCACCACGGCGTAGAGCGCGCCAGCTACTGGTCTGCCCATTTTCGTACCCTTCGGCGGCGTCCCTCGTTGAGCCTGCCGCACCGTCGCGGTGACGGCAAGTGAACATCAGATGGCGCGGCGCCGAAGGGCATTCCTCGGCACGCGCTGGCTCGGGCGGCACGCGGACGCGGCGTTTGCCGGGATTGCCCTTGAGCAGGCGGAGATGTGGGTGTTCAGGCGGCGGACCGGGCACGAGAGCCTCCTTTCCGGCCGCAGCGGGACGAAATCTACCGCAGTTTTCGTCAGATCGGGCGAGGTCCGTGTGTGAGGTCATAGCGGAAGTTGAGCTCAGCGCGGGCATATCGCATTTTGACTATGTCCAGGAGAATGGCGACCCGGTCATGCTCGTGCACCCGCTTACCGCCGACCATGCAAGCTAGCATCGCGACCTCGGCGACTGCAGCCGATGACTTGAACCATTTCGCCAGCCAAAACCACAAACATAGCGGAGACGCTCGTGGGCAGAGCCAATGCAGCAGATTGCGGACTGGCTCGACGAACTTGGGCTTGGGCAATACGCGCAGCGTTTTGCCGAGAATGGGATCGATGTTAGCGTCCTTCCCGAACTGACGGACGACGACCTCGACAGGCTCGGGGTCCTGCTCGGCCATCGCCGTAAAATGCTGCGCGTGATCGCCGAAATCAATCGGGCCGAATTGGTCGCCGAGCGGGCGCGCCGACACGATGCCGAACGCCGTCATCTCACGATGCTGATCTGCGATCTGGTCGGCTCGACAGCCCTGACGGCCCGACTTGATCCAGAGGACATGAGCGCCGTGATCGACGCCTATCATGCCGCCTGTGCCCGTATCACGCTATCCTATGACGGTTTTATTGCTGATTTCCGCGGAGACGGGATATTGGCCTATTTTGGCTATCCCCGCGCGCACGAGGACGACGCCGAGCGAACCGTTCGAGCAGGGCTCGATATCATTGCCGCTGTTGCGCGGCTCGAAACGCGCGCTCGAGAACCTCTCTCGGTGCGCATTGGCATCGCTACCGGCCTGGTCGTGGTGGGCGACGTTGGTGGCGAAGGCAAGCTGCGGGAGCACGCTGTGGTCGGCGACGCGCCGAACCTTGCGGCTCGCCTGCAAACGTTAGTCGAACCGAATACCGTCGTCGTCGCGGAGTCCACGCGCCGGCTGCTGGGCGACCTTTTCTGTCTGCGCGACCTTGGCCAGCACGAGCTTAAGGGTATTGGCGAACCTGTCAGGGCATGGGCGGTCGAGGGCCCGTCGGCTCCCGATAGCCGCTTCGAGGCGGTCCGTCCGACCAGCCTGTCCGATCTCATCGGTCGCGAGGCCGAGATGGCTTTCCTGCTGGAACGCCAACGCCTGGCCTGGAAGGGCGAAGGGCAAATCATTTTGATCTCAGGCGAACCTGGAATCGGCAAGTCCCGTCTTGCAGCAGCTCTCGCCGATCGTCTCGCCCGGCAGACGCACACGCGCTTTCGTTACCAGTGCTCACCCTACCATGCCAATAGCGCGCTTCGTCCAGTCATTGACCAGTTGGAACGAGCGGCGGAGTTTAAAGCAGAGGATGCGCCCGGGGTACGCCTCGACAAGCTGGAAGCCCTACTCGCCTCAGGCACAACGCAGGTTCAGGCTGTGGCTCCGCTTTTTGCCGCATTGCTGTCAATCCCCTTCGGCGACCGATATCCCCAACTGATGTTCAGCCCCGCGCAACAGCGCCGCCGGACGCTCGCAGCGCTGCTCGATCAGTTCGAATTTCATGCGCGCCGGCAACCCGTCCTGTTGCTGATCGAAGACGCGCAATGGGCCGACGATACCTCACTGGAGCTGCTCGATCTCATCGTCGAGCGAGCACGCCAATTGCCGATCCTTGCACTGGTCACCTCCCGATCCGAGTTTGAGCCACCTTGGGCTGGTCTCGCCAATGTCGGTACCTTGGTGCTCGATCGGCTCAACCGTGAGAACGTCGAACGTATAGTTACACAGGTGGCCAACGGCCGCGCGCTCCCCACCGAAGTGCTGACACAGATCGTAGCAAAGACCGATGGAAATCCGCTGTTCGTCGAGGAACTCACCAAGGCTGTTCTCGAAGCGGACATCCTGGTTGAGCTCCCCGACGGCTATCGACTCGATACGCCGCTTCCGCCTCTGGCGATCCCGGAAACCCTTCAGGATTCCTTGATGGCGCGGCTCGACCGCCTGCATTCGGTGAAGCAGATCGCCCAAGTTGGTGCCACCATCGGGCGCGAGTTTTCATATTCGTTGATCCGTGCGGTGATCCCACGCGACGAGACCGTGTTGAAGCATGCACTCACCGAGCTGGAGCAGGCGGAACTGGTGTACCGCCACGGCGAGCCGCCGGAGGCCGTCTACAGCTTCAAGCACGCATTGGTACGCGATGCGGCGTATGAGAGTTTGCTCAAGAGACGGCGGCAGCAACTGCATGGTCAAATTGCGCGCACACTCGAGGAAAAGTTTTCGGATGTCGTGATGAACGAGCCGGAAATCCTGGCGTACCATTTCACTGAAGCCGGCTTCATTGACCTCGCCACCAACTACTGGCTCAAGGCTGGTAATCGTGCGTTGAGCCGCTCGGCGAACGGTGAAGCCGTCAAGCATCTCAGACGAGGAATAGAGCTGACTCGGCAATCGGCACAATCGCCCGAACGCGTTCGCAAAGAACTGGATTTTTACCTTGCCCTTGGACCGGCAGTGGCGGCAACCGAGGGCGATGCCGCGCACGAAACGTCCAGGGTTTTCTCACGGGCTCGCGAGCTGCTCGGCGACACTGGCACGTTGAAAGAACAGATGACGATCCTCTGGGGCACCTACCTGGCTCACAGCATGCGAGCGGAACATACCGCGGCGCTGGAGGTTGCCCAGCAATGCCTAGCCTTGGCTTCAAAGCATGATCATCCTGGGGTGTCGGCGCTGGCAAACCGGTTCATGGGCCAGACCTTGCATTACATGGGCGCGCTCGTCGATGCACGCGTTCATCTGGAGCGAACGCTCACACTGTGCGCGACCAATCCAGATACGGTCGCGACGTATCGTCGCTTCGGTGTCGACGATCAGGTCAATACCCTGTCGATGCTCGCATCAGTGCTGTTGCTGCTTGGCTGTCCAGAGCAGTCCGCCGCCGCTGCGGAACAAGCCGAGAAGCGTGCCCGAGCGATAGGACGCACTTTCACGACCGCCTTGTCCTTCACTAACATGGCTGTCCTCGGCACGATCGGCGGCGATCCGCAGCGGGCCTTGGCCCACGCTGATGAAGCGATAACCCTCGGCGTCGACAACGAATTCGCTGCTCTCGTTCGAAGAGCACGTTTCTTTCGAGGGTCCCTGTTAGCCCAGGCTGGTGATCTCCAACTTGGCATCGAGCTCATGCGAAGTGCTTTGGCGGCGGCCGATTCGAACTCTGAATGGAACCGGCGCACTCTTTATTTGTGCCATATCGCTTCTGCCCATGCGAGCCTTGGTCAGCCTGAAGTTGGCCTCGCCTTGTTGGACGAAGCCGTTCAACAGACCGAAGCAACAAGCGAACGGTTTTTCGAAGCAGAACTGTATCGTTTGCGAGGAGAGATTCGCTTGAGTTTGGGCGAGAAGCGCGATGCGGAAGCCGAACTGCAGCGGGCATTGACGATTGCGCGGCGGCAGCAGGCCCGTTGGTGGGAACTGCGCGCCGCCACCAGCCTTGCGAGGCATTGGCATGACGACGGCAGATATAGTGAAGCCATTTCCCTTCTGGAGCCGATTTACCTCTGGTTCGTCGAGGGTTTCGACACGCCTGACTTGAAGGATGCCAAACTGCTCTTGGACCGGCTGAACACCGTGTCGCGTACGCAAATCCGATCGGCCGGCGGCACCGGATGAGGGGTCTGTATCCGCAAACTCAGTGAACGGTAGTAGCGGAGCCAGCCCCCTCACCCGTCTCGCCGCTGGGCGGCGAGCCACCCTCTCCGCTTGTAAGGCAGGGCTATCGCACATGGGGAAAAGCGTGGCGGGAAGCTCGCCTGCGGCCATCCTTCGAGACGCCCGCCTACGGCGGGCCCTCAGGATGAGGTCGCGTTTCGCGGCGAGATATCAAACCTCATGGTGAGGAGCCCGCCGAGGCGGGCGTCTCGAACCATGCAGGCCGAGCACGTTCGGCAGCCTCTCAACCGTCATATGCGATAGCCCTGCCTTGTAAGGGGAGAGGGTAAGAACGCGCTAGATGATACCCTGCTTCTTCAGCGTCTCGATCTTGTCGGCATCATAGCCGAGCTTGCCGCCGAGAATTTCCTGCGTGTGCTCACCCAAGAGCGGCGGAGCGCGGTAGGTCTTGATCGGGGTCTCCGAGAAGGTCAGCGCGTTGCGGATCAGCGACAGCTCCGGCTCGAACTTGTGCTCGGTCTTCACCCGCATGCCGCGCGACTCGACGTGGGGATCGCTAAACACCTGCTCGAAATTGTTGATCGGACCAGACGGCACGCCGGCCTCCTCCAGCTTTTCCAGCCAGTAGGCCACCGGCTTCTTCAGGAACAGGCCGGCGAAGATCGCCATGATCTCCTTGCCGTGCACGACGCGGTCGTTGTTCTTGATGAAGCGCTTGTCATTGGCGAGCTCGGGCTCGCCGAGCACCGCACAGGTGCGCTGGAACTGGCCGTCATTGCCGACCACCAGCATCAGCTCGCCGTCGGTGCAGCGGAATACGCCGGCCGGCATGCCGCCGTTGCCCCAGGTGCCGCGGCGCGGCGGGGTCTTGCCGTTGACGAGATAGATCTGGAGCCAGTGGCTGAGCGAGGCAATCACGGTGTCGAACAGGCAGACGTCGAGATGCTGTCCTACGCCACCATTGGCGTCGCGATTGTAGAGTGCCGAGAGAATCCCGATCGAGGTATTCATGCCGGTCATGTAGTCGACGATCGAGGGACCGACCTTCATGGGGCCCTCGCCCGGTTCGCCGTCCATATGGCCGGTGACGCTCATCAGGCCGCCCATCGCCTGCAGGATGGCGTCATAGCCGGCCCGCGGCGCGTAGGGGCCGGTCTGACCGAAGCCGGTCACCGAGCAATAGATGATGCGGGGATTGAGCGCCTTGATCGTCTCGTAATCGAGGCCGTAGCGCTTGAGATCGCCGACCTTGTAGTTCTCCATGAAGACATCGACGTCCTTGGCGAGCTCACGGATGATCGCCTGCCCCTCGGGCTTGGCGATGTTGACGGTGACCGACTTCTTGTTGCGGTTGGCGCAGAGATAGAACGAGTTGTTGTTGTTCGCCTTGCCCTCGGGGTCAGTCAAATAAGGCGGGCCGAACGCGCGCGCGTCGTCGCCGGTGCCCGGCCGCTCGATCTTGATGACCTCCGCACCTAAATCGCCCAGCATCTGGGCCGACAAGGGCCCGGCAAGCACGCGGGTGAGGTCAAGGATCTTGATGCCTGAAAGCGGCAAGGCCGACATGTCGATTTCCTCCGGAAACTGATATTGGCGCGGCGCGCTCGAAGCGGACCGCGCTTCCTGCGGATACACTATTTTGGCCTTCTGAGCACTGCACTCCGGGAATACGGCCATCCTCCGCCGGGCAGCCGCGATCCCCTGGCCGCGAATTTCCGCGCCGTGAATATTACCGTGCTCAGGTCGCGGCCGCCGCGGCGATTTGCGGACGCCGGCGGCCGAGCAGGACCAGGATGAGCACCGTGGCGCAGGAAAAGGCAAAGGTGAGACCGAGCGCCCCGCGGCTGCCGAACTGTGTGAGCAAGCCGACAAGGAGCGGCGGAGAGATCGCGGACGCCAGATTGAGCGGCAGCGCGATCATCGACATCGCCTTGGCGAACTCGGCCTGGTCGTAGAACACGAGCGGGATCGTCGCCCGCGCCACCGCCATCGCACCGCTGCCGGCGCCGTAAAGCAGGATGAAGGCCGCGACCGCCCAGGTCGCGCCGTCGCTCATCATCAGCAGCAGCATGGCCACGGGCAATGCGGTGCCCGCGACGAGCCCGGTCGTGATCCCGTCCCATCGCCCGCCGCCGAGGAAATCCAGCCCGCGGGCGCTGACCTGGATCACGCCCAGCATCGAGCCGAATGCAAGGGCCTGGGCCGGCGCGAGCCCCTCCGCCCTCAACAACTCGATCAGAATGGCGCCGATGCCGAAATTGACGAAGGCATTCATCGTGATCGCGGCAACGACGAGGCTGAAGGTGCTCTTCGGGATCGCAGGCGGCGGCGCGGCCTTGACCGGCTCGTCACCATCATCCGTCGCAATCTTCCGGCGCGGAGCGAGGAACGCATAGAGCGGAAGGTTGATGACGAGCATCATGGCTGCATAGACGAGGCACGTCCCGCGCCAGCCGAGCAGACCGCTCAGGAACGACGTGGTCGGCCAGAAGATGCTGCTGGAGAGGCCCGTCACCAGCATGAGCGCGCCGATGGCGTTCTTGGCCCCCCGCCCGGCGACCTCGTTCAGCATGATATAGGCGCCGGTCGAGAGCGTGGCGCTGCCGGCCATGCCGAGGACGACCCAGGCGGCGAAATAGAGCAATGGTTCGCGGGCGAAAGACAGGAGAACGTAGCCGGGTATGGCGACGACCGTGCCTGATATCATGACGTTTCGTGCGCCAAGCCGCGCAAAGGATTTTGCCAGCCAGGGGGCGCACAGCCCCATCGAGACATAGAGGACCGACGTCCCGGCGAACACCACCGGCAGGCTCATGCCGAGATCGGCCGCGAGATCGCGCCCGACGATGGCGGGAAGCCCGATCGTGCCCCATCCGACCAGTTGGGTAACCGCAAGCACCAGCAGGACACCAATGAGCCTGCTGTCAGATTTCAGAAACCGCATTCCAACCGTCGCCTGCCCGGCAGGCGCGGATCACGCCCGTAAGGCAGTCTTACCCCCGGATGCGACGGCCGGGAATATCGGTTCCGAATGGCACCGCAGCGCCAGCCGCAGACCGGATGTCAGGAAACGTGGCCGGGATCGATATGCTTGGGCGTCTTCTTCTCGCGCTGAGGCGTCATCCTGGCGGGATCAGGCGCACCGGGCACGCCGCGCGGACCGAGTTGATCGCGCTGGATGTCGTCTTCGGACAGAGGCGGCTCGACGCCGTTTTGCTCACGAGGCTTGGTCATCGCGACCTCCTTTCGTGCTCTGCGTGAAGTGCGATCACGCTAGCTGCCGAGCGCGGTCTCGCGCGTTTCGCGGCCGGGCACACTGACATGGACCTCATGACCCTGTCGGAGTGCCAGCGAGGCGGCGGCGACTGCCGATTCGAACGCCGATTCCTTGGTGGCGTATCTACCGTTGACGTTACCGTCGTGCAGCACGCCCCATTCGTCCTGAACCGGCACGACCGCGTATTGAGCAAGGCCCATTGTCGAACTCCTCAAGCTTCACGCGTGTGGATCAGCGCATTGACGATCGACCGGCCAACTCGTGCTTGAAGTGATGGTTCCTATGGTAGAGCTCGCCCGCCGCGCCCACAGGTGGACTTTTTACCAGCAACCGGGCTGCCGAACTTCGCCACGCAGTGCCACACGCGCTTGAGAGACTGCGGGTCGGCTCTGTTGGATTTCAGGGCCAGGCCAATCTCGCGGGGCGTCACATAACCGTCAGTCGAGATGGAGGCTGCCAACTCCGCAAATTCCAGCCCGCGGTAGGCCACGCAGTCCTCAACCCTGCTGACCGGCATACGAAACCCGGTGTGCCATTCGAAGGCACAGGGAAGTGTCGTGGCCACGGCTTCAATCCTGGTGTCGCGATAGCACGGATCGAGCACAATGGCTTCGACGTCATCGGGTGGGCTTCGATGTAATTGTCGAGCACGTCTATCGAAGCTCTTCCCTCCTCTGCCAAGGCAATGAGGCTCATGCGATCAGCCACACCAAAATCGACTGGATCGAGGTAGCTGTCGGGATAGCAGAACGTGGTGCGGGCCAGGACGTGAGGTCGCAGCCGCAGGTGAGCGGAGCCGAAACGCGGCGAACCGCCCGTCACGCGCCGGAGATGGTTCAATGCTCCGTATTTCGGCCGCAGCTTCGCGTCGGCATTGTCATAAGCGGCTCCGAACATACGGCTTTCCCAACGCCAGCGGTCGCCGCCAGGGTGAGCTGTCAGACCGCCATTGCTCGTGCCGGTTTCGAATTGCGAGCGATAGATGCCTTCTTGTGCGAGGACGTCGATCATCAACCGACCCTGATGGAGGGCATCGGGATGGAAGTTCAGAGTCACCGGAAGTCCATCCGGGAGTGGGGTGCCTTCTGATCCGCTGCGAACGTGGCAAATCGCTTCTTCAATGCACGGATCTGTCACTGGATACATTCTCTATGTCAGCGAAGCTGCCTGTTTGCGGATCGCAACCGTCGCAAAGGCAGCCGCAGCCGTGCCGATTCCGAATCTCGTCCCTGATTACCCAAGGATTCAGACCCCGCAATCAATTGCAACTGTACTGGGCTAGAAAGAGCGTCAGGGCCGCACCCAAATGGAACTTTTTGCTCGACGCGCGGGAACCCGGGACTTTGCGAAGTTATTATGACAGGCAGGCCGACCCTTGGTGCGATCGCCACGGGAGACGCGTCCGAGGGAGGGCATTTCAGCCGTGGCGGATTTCCTGGGCGGACTTGATGTTTCAGTTTTTCGGGCCTTGAACGACCTCTGCGGCTCCAGTCCGACGCTCGACCGGATTGCCGTCCATGTCGAAATCATCAAGGGTCCCCTCTTCATGGGGATCATCGGATTGCTCTGGTATCGACCGGGCAAGGAGACGCCGCGACGCCGCGAAACGCTGATCACCATGATCCTGACCGTAGCCCTGTCGCTGATCGTCAGCCGTATCATCTCCATGCTGCTGCCGTTCCGTTCTCGCCCGATGTACAGCATCGGAGCCAACGCACCCAGCCTCGAGTGGCACCCCGACCTTGAGCACTGGAGCAGTTTTCCCAGCGACAACGCAACCTATCTCTTTGCGATCGCTGCAGGCTTGTGGCTGGTATCGAGATGGTGGGGATTGTTATACGGCGCTTTGGCCGGGGTGGTTGCCCTCGCGAGAGTCTATCTTGGCATTCATTATCCAAGCGATGTCCTGGTGGGCGCCCTGGTCGGTGTCGCGACTAGCGTGGCGGTCAACCGCGAAACCATCAGAAGGCGGATCGCGGCCCCCGTCCTCGCATGCGAGCCGCTGTACACGCCCTATTTTTACGGTCTGTTCTTTCTGACGTTAGGCGAGGTATCCGGCGGGTTCCAAACCACACGGCGTATCGCCGTGGCCATCGTCCACTTCTTTACCAGCTACAGCCGATAGCAAACCGCGGGGAATTCAGACGCCGGACCGTACGGATCGTGCACCTTTGGTCGCCAGCTGGTCCGCCCTTCGGAACCTGTGGAACGTGGAAGCGTTAGCGCGGGTACCGCACCCATAAGGCGTTGGTCCCTGATGTTAGAAGCTGGTCATTCGAAGTTCGTCACCACTTCGGAGGAGTTTCCGGCGGCTATTCCGCCTGGGGAAGTCCTTGCTTCCGCCTTGGCATTTGTCCGGCGAAACCGTGGGACGATTCTGACCTGCCTCGCGATAACGTCCGTGGCGTCAATCGTCTATTTGCTGACCGCGACGCCGCGTTTTACGGCCAGGGCAGCGCTGTACATCGACGCTCCAAAGGTTCGAGTCATGGAGCCGGAGCGTCCGATCGAAGGCACGATCGATTCAACGACAATCGAGAGCCAGGTGGAAATTCTGCAATCCGACGCAATCGCCGCGGCCGTGGTGACGAAACAGGGATTGGCAGAAGACGCAGGTTTCCTCGCAGAGGGTCGGAGTATCCTCGGAAGCGTCCTGGGTTTCCTGAACGAAGCCTTAAGTTCGCCGACCCACAGATCAGTTCTCAGCCCGATCCAAAGGGCGATGCGGGTCGTACAAAACAACCTGGGCGTAGCACGAAGCGGCGTTTCTGCCGTCATCAGGGTTGATTACGTCGACTCGGATCCAAATCGGGCCGCCCGGATCGCGAACGCCGTGGCCGAGGCGTACGTGGACAGCCGCATCGACGCGAGGCGAAAAATCGCAGAGAGGGCCAGCGCCTGGCTGCGAACCAATCTCAAGGAGCTTCAGCAGAAGGCGGCGGCGGCTGAGAGCGAACTTCAGGAATTCCGGGCCAAAAACGACATTAGTGCACAGGCGAAGTTTAATGACCTTCAGGCCACTGCAAACACCTACCGGAAGCTCTACGACAGTTCGCTTCAGCGGTATGCCGAGACGGTGCAGCAGGAATCGTTGCAACTGACTGACGCGGATGTTGTCAGTGCGGCGCTGCCTCCTCCGGTCAAGAGCCACCCCAAGCCCTCTCTGGTGCTGCCCATCGGCCTATTCGCGGGGCTCTGCCTCGGGCTCGGAATTGCGCTCTGGAAGGAACTGACCGATCAGACCTTTCGGACGACTGAGCAGATTCGCGAGAATCTGAAGACGGATTGTCTCGCGGTTCCCGAGACAATCACGACATCCTATTGGCGGCGTCGTTCCGCTCTGTTCGGCTTCTTTCGACGGGGAAGTCCGCAGAACATCAGAAATATCGGGATATTCGCGCACGTGCTGTCCAGTCCGGTGTCGCAATTCGCCGAATCCCTCCGCGCCCTCAAGGTGAACTGCGATTGCCAGATGACCCAAGCCGAATCCAAGATCGTCGGGGTTACGTCCGCACTCGAGAAAGAGGGAAAGTCGACGATCGCGGCGAATTTCGCTTTGCTTCTTTCGCGTGCGGGAAGGACGACCCTGCTGGTGGACGCGGACTTTCACACGAGCGCGTTGTCCCGCGTGCTGGCGCCCGACGCCACCAAGGGATTCTGCGAGGCCGTGCTCGGACGCGCCAAGCCGGACGAGGCAATCCGCCGATATTCCAACTGCAGCCTACACTTTCTCCCGGGCGTTCCCCAGCCGCAGCCCTTCGAAACAAGTGAATTTCTCGGATCGGAAGCCTGTCGCGCGTTCCTGGAGACGCTGCGGCAGCAGTACGAGTACATAGTTGTGGACCTGCCACCTCTTGCGCCGGTCGTTGACGTGCAGGCCGGCAGCGCCATTGTGGACGGCCTCATCCTGGTCGTTCAGTGGGGTAAAACGCCGATCCCGACCGTGCAGCGTGCGCTGGAATCGGCGCAATCGGTGCAATACAAGCTGCTGGGCGCGGTCCTCAACAACGTCGATCTTCGCGCAATGCGCAGGTATGGCTACGGCCAGCAGGAAAGCGAGTTCTACGGATCTCGCGCCTCGATAGCCAGATAACCAAGCCTCGTTGGCTTACTCTCGCTGTTCCGTTCCGGTGGTGCCCTCTTGTGCCGGCGAGCTGTCCAGCCGGAGTTTGACATCGACCACATCTCCCGGCATGAGTTCCGTCTGGTCGTTCGCGACTATCGTAGCCGTAGTGTCGTGGTCTTTTCGGAACACTTTGACGTCCGGCTCGCCACCTGGGCCGCGGGTAAGCTGGGATCTCGCCATTCCCGCATACAACAACTTCTCACTGACGGACTTAAGTCGAGCCCGAACATTGTTGAGCCGCACCGTCGCATCCTGCATATTCTGCAGCAGCTCTTTCCGCCTTTTGTCGTCAATGGCTTCCAGGGATCTGGCGAATTCGGAGCGTTTGCGCTCGACGTCCTGGAGCAGTGCAGTTGTCTGAAGTACCCGGGTCGCTGATTCGAGCGTCAGCCGTCGCGTTTCCGACACACGCGTTACAGGCAAGATGCCCTTACGGAAGTTTGACATGACCTCCTTGTAGTCGGCGGCGTCGGCGTCCGCATCCTGCTGTTCCGCCTGCCGTTGCTGACCAAGCACCGCAATCCGCTGATCTTCCTGAGAGATGGCTTCGGACAGATATTTTTTCTCCTTGGCCAAATCCGCAATGTCGACACTAAAGTGTTGTGATTCCAGGTCGATGATCTTCGACGTGACCGGGGTTGGAAGCGGCACGTCACCCAAGCCCGGCGCCTGGAACGCGCTTCTTCCGTCCAATTCAGCCTGGAGCCGCGCGATTTCAGCGCTGACCTTCGCAAACTCGGTCCACAGGTCATAATAGTCGCTGCGGAAATCCGCGGAGTCCAGGAACGGATCTCGAGAGCGGAAGCGCATCGTGTCGTAACCGCCCGCGAGGGCAATGGCCTGGCGTACGGTCATTCCCGGCCGATAAGTCTCCGCGCCCGGTTTTGCCACATCGCCATTGAGATAGACCGGCCGATACTCCGCCACCTCGACGATCACCTCCTCTGGAGAAATCGTGACCACGTCATTGTCATGCGTGGCGAGCGAACGTCCACGCGAGTCCGTCTCGCGCGCGCGAAACGCTTTCGTTGACAGCAGCGACTTTACTTGCTTGCCGAGCTCGGCGACGGTCAGTCCGGCTGCCTGGATGCTGCCAAGCAGAGGAAAAGAGGCACGGCCGTCCACATCGATGGTGGCCCGATGCCGCAGGTCCGGCACACCAACCACCCCAATCTCCACAGCATCTCCGGGTGCCAATATGTACTCGGCGTGCGCGCGAACCGGAACAAGCAGGAAGAAGACAAGTAACAGGAGGGGGTTAGCCTTAAACAATGCACTCCAACTAGCTGAAGCTGGCATGCCTGACTTATCCTTGATGATTGTGAATGCTCAGCATCACAACGAGGCCGCCGGCTTCGAGTTCCCGGGAACGCCGGCAGCATTCCAACTCTGATTCTCGTATCCGCGCGCCTCTGCGCTGGGATCGCTGTATGCGTCAACCAATGGCCGAACGTTGGACCATTGCCACCGTTTTTGGCTTTCGCTGCGCCCGCGCAAGGCGATCGCATCTCGGAACCATTTCAGTACTCCTCTTGTTTGTTGGTGAAGATCGCTCCTGGGCCCAGACATTGCCGGCGAACCGGCAACTTCGGCTCGCTCGGGCGCTCACTTGTGAAGTGGATCGGCAGCACGACAGGCGAGCGAGAGGGGATCGATCGATGGGCGACGGAACCAGCAGGCCGTACTGGATGTCGCAAGACCCTTCCCTGGCGAAGCTCCGACAGGCGGAGCGCGCTTACGAACCGGAGACGCAAAATCCTGCCGGGCCTCCCCGAAATGCCACGGCAGCCACTCTGGTCCCGCCCTTGATCTCCGATGCGGCGGCACCTGAGCGGCGGCCAACCGAGGCGGGCATTGATCCAAAGATGACGCGCGGTATCACCGTGGCCTTTATCGGCCCGATCGCGGACGAAGGTGAACCGGCCAGGGGCGGCTTTGAATCGGCCAATCGACGCACCATCACGTTGCTCAGGCAGCATGGCGTCGAGGTGCTGGAACTACCCTACCCCGTGGCGCGCGGTCCCGCGTGGATCAAGGCACTACTCTATGTCCGAGGTTTCGTGCGGATAGCCTTATCGCTCGTGGAGCACGCCGGCACATTTCAACTGGTCCACTTCACTCCGTTCCGGCGCCAATTCATTCTCCCCGAGACGCTCCTCTGCCGACTGGTGCAGATGCTGAAAAAGCGGCTGTTGCTCGACCTACGAGCTGGAGACCTTGTGATCTCCTATCACGAGCGAGGCATGTTCCATCGAAAATGCCATGCGGTCATGGTTTCGACTGCGGATGTCGTTGGCTCCGAGGGAAATTGTTACGTGCGCTTTCTCGTTGAAACACTGAAGGCATCACGGGTCGTCTATCTACCGAACTTCACGACCATTCCAAGCAAGCGCAACGAGCGTCGGTTCGAGGACCTCGACCACCGGATAAACATCGTGATGCTGGGGCGCGTTGCCCCTGAAAAAGGGACCGGCCTTGGTATCGAGATCGTCCGGCTTCTCTGCAACGCCAACGTTCCGGCCAGACTTACGATCATCGGCACCGGCTCCCCTGCCTACATCGATGTTCTCGTGGAACAAGGAAGGGATCTTCCTGTCCTGTTTGCCGGAAGCCTGAACCCGCTCGAGATCGAGGCTCGACTTTCGAAGGAGCACATCTTTCTCTTTCCCACGCGTCACTTTGGAGAAGGTCACTCAAATGCGTTGACCGAAGCGATGGCTTCCGGGTTGGTTCCTGTCTGCAGCAATCATGGGTTCAACTCGGACGTCGTCGGAGACTGCGGATTCATTGTGCCTGCTGACGCGACCGCCGAGGACTATGCTGCCGTCCTGCTCGCAGTTATCCGCTCTCCGGGTCTCCTGAAGGAGCTGTCGATCCGCGCACGATCACGTACAGAAAGCCTGTTTTCGGATGCGCGCGTCGTTCCATTGATACTCAAGCAATACAGGCTGTTGATCGAGCCTGCCCCTGCAGCATCTGGAGTGTAGTGATGTGCGGAATTGCAGGAATGGTCACTCCTTCGCCGGAGCCTTTGCTGGAGACCTTTTTGTCTCAAGCGAAACTCCATCTGCGAAGCCGGGGTCCCGACCACTTCGATTCCGCGAAGCTCGACCAGGGCGTGCATCTGCTGCACACCCGGCTCTCCATCATCGATTTGACCGGCGGCGTTCAACCAATGCAGGACGAGGACGGCGCCATCGTCTTCAACGGTGAAATATACAACTATCAAGAGCTTCGCGATCGGCGGATCGAGTACAGGACGACCTCGGACACGGAAGTGCTTCTAAAGGGTATGGCTGCAAGGGGTCTCCCATTCCTCAATGACGTCGATGGCATGTTCGCGTTTTGCTATTTTGATCGGCACCGACGACGTCTTACGCTCGCGCGCGATCGGTTTGGGATTAAGCCGCTCTATTACTACCGCAGCGCCCGGTGTTTCGCCTTCTCATCGACGCTTCAGTCCCTCATGGTGTTTTCGCGCAAACGAATCAACGAGCGCGGCCTGGCCGAATACTACTCGTTTCGTGCGTGTTGTGCGCCGAACACGATTTTTGACGATGTATACGAACTCAAGGCCGGGGAAGCCCTTGTGTTCGACATCGCAACCATGAAGATAGAGCAGATTGTCCGGTGGGTTCATCCGAAAACGCATCAGCGACAGATCAAGGACGAAAACGCCGCATTGGAGCTGCTGGACAGCAATCTCCGGCTCGCGATCAAACGTCACCTGGTTTCGGACGTCCCGGTAGCCACGTTGTTGAGCGGCGGCGTCGATTCGAGCATTGTGACGGCGCTGGCCGCGCAATATGCCCCCAGCATCTCCGCGTTTACGATCGGATTCGAAGAGGATGGATTTGACGAGAGCAGATATGCTGCCGCGGTATGCAGGGCGCACGGAATTCGTCACCACGTGGAATACTGTAACGCCGATGCCTTCCTGCAGCACGTCGACGCGTGGCCTGCGGTCATGGACGATGTGGTTGCCGATCCGTCTGCCGTCTTCTTGTACGCGGTGGCGCAATTCGTAAGAGATTCGAGCTACAAGGTCGTACTTTCGGGGGAAGGCGCCGATGAGATGTTCTGTGGCTACAATCAATATTTCCGGTTCAAGTTCGCCAAGCAGTTTTACAAGGCAGGCAAGTACCTTCCCTTATTGCCGAGCCTCATAGGTACAGTACGCGGAAGCAAATCGCGGGAAATACATTTTGCACGACAGCTTTCGCTCATCCCGCACTACTATGGAGCTGGACTGATATTCGAGCCATATCTCATATCCAGTCTTCTGGTTAGGTCCTTCGAAGTCGTTGGAGTTGACACGCTCTCGGCCGCGCTCGATCTCGATGTCGCGCGACGGCTGCCAGACGATATTCTCACAAGGACGGATCGCGCCACGATGCACGCTTCGGTCGAAGCGCGCGTCCCGTTCCTGACGCAGTACGTCTGCGCCGTGGCCGATCGTTGCAGCGAAGATCTGCTCCTGAACGGACGCCAGCGAAAATACATTCTGAAGAAACTGGCTGAACGATACGTTCCGGCTGAATGCCTCTATCGCCGAAAAGTCGGCTTTGACCTTCCGCTCGCGAAATGGTTCCGCAACCAGTTGAAGGAGAGACTGCTCGATAACATGCGCGGGTCCTGGCAATACGACTTCATCAACAAGGACTTCTTCCACGGTATTGTCGAAGACCACATGGCCGGACGCAACGACAATGCCGACAAGCTCTGGGCGTTTCTGCTCCTCGAGCAGAATGTTGAGTTCCTGCGGAGCCTGCCGAGCCAGGCCCACGCCGATAGGTCCATGATGGCCGTCAACTGAAAAGATCGCACTCACGCGCGGCTCGATTCAGCGGCTATGCCAGGCAATGCGGTCAGGCCAGATCAATAAACGTTCATCCCAAGCGCATCAAGAATGATCGGGTCCAACGCGCCCGTGCTACGATCGAGCTCCAGGCCCGTGAACTCCGGCTGCTCCAGGCTCCAGTACGCCCACGGCATCTGCCGCCGCCCAGCCGCCTCGCGGACCGCCTCGAGCCAGTTGTGGCGCGACTTCGGATCGACATTTGGACGCATGACGCCGAATTCTCCGAGGAAGACCCTTTGCGGCGATACGCCGTGAGTTCTCGCCCAATCCAGATTCTTGTCAAACACGCGCACGATGTCGGCAACACTTGAGAATTGCCGCAAGTCGGAAACGGCCACGTCGATTCCGTGCTCGGCCCGCAGCCGGGTTTGCAGGTCACCAATATTCTCGGCCTCCAGCCTCGTACGTGCGCGGCCTTCCACGTCCGCGAGGCCGGCGGGATCCAGTGGAAAGGGCACGTTGTTCACGAACCGGGTCGATGCCAGAAGATCGCTGCGATCGAACGCGCCTTGCTGGGTAAAGGCATGCGGCGCATAGAAATGAAAAGTGAAGTAGACGTTCCGGCCGGGATAATTGGAAGGATCGAGCGCCATCAATTCAAGGCCACAGCAACTGCAACAGCCAGTCACCATCACAGTCAGATCGGGCGCAACGCCGCGGATCGAATCGAAATAGCTCTTCTGCGTGAGCTGCCAAAGAGTGATCTCACTTTCGCCCCAGTTGCGCGTGGTCGGCTCGTTCAGGATTTCGAGGACAACCTTGTCCCGCGGTAGGCGCGACAAGTTCGCGGCGGTCCGCATCAGGACGTCGCGAAAGGCTTCGACGAGCGGCTGGCCCGGGCCGCGCGTGAAAGCCACAGGAGGGAACCGCGGGTCCTGGTTGATCGGATGAAAGTCGACAATGACGGTGAATCCGGCGGCGATCAGTTGCGATACGCGATCGATCGCGATGGCATCGAGCTCAGGACGCTGCTCCGCATTCGCCGACAGAAAGATGCCGAGCCCGACCGTCAGCCTCACGGTATCGAAACCAGCTTGTTTCAACCGGGCCAGCTTATCTTGGCGCGGAGCGTAGGGCGCGGCGGCGAACGGAGGCCAGACGTAAGAGGGCTGTGCCCCCCGCGTCATCTGAGGCCAGTTCATCACTCCGTGAATAGAGATGCCCCGCCCTATTCGGGCCTCCGGCAACAACTCAGCTCCGTATGCCGTTACGGCCGAGATCGCGAACGTAACCAAGCCGGCGAAGAGCCACTTCAGTTTTCGCATTTCCCGTTCTCCCGCTTACCATCGCCGACATCTTGCTACTCCCCCGGAGGATCGACGTAACAAGGCGGATTGGCGATTGGTTCCAAATGGCTGTCGACCGAGCGTCTCCTGCTTTCCACGCCGCCGCCTCAGCGCAAGCACCAACTCTTGATCTAAACACTTCCGTAGTGCACGATCTAAACACTTCCGTGGTGCACGCTTTGAAGCCTCAGCAGAGGTCAGCGCGAAATGGCAGTCAGGAAGCTCTTGATCGACGCCAAGGAGAACATCAAGGATGTTTTCTCGCTTGGTCCGCAGTTCTTGTTTCGCCATCTCAATCACGCGCCGGCACGATGTGTATCGATCGCCGGCTACGGCAATATTCATTTGCGCCCGGGCCAGAGCGACTGTGCGGTGATAAGGCAGGTCTTCCGTGAGCGGCAATATGATGTCGGCACCACCGCGGGAATTAACCAGCGCATTTGGCGCCGCTATACAGAAATTCTGCAACGCGGCGAGATCCCGACAATTGTCGACGCGGGTGCGAACATAGGAGCCGCATCGCTGTGGTTCTTGAGCACATACCCGCGAGCCGCGGTTGTCGCCATAGAACCCGAACCTGACAATCTCGCTATGCTGCAACTGAACGCGCATGGGAAAGAGCGTTTGTCCGTGATTGGCGCGGCGATTGGATCCACCGAAGGCTTTGTTTCAATCAAGAGCGACGGCCTTCACTGGGCCGCACAGACGATCAGAGCACAAACCGGAGTGCCGATCATAACGATGAACAACGCGTTTCGTTCAGTGGAACACGGCGTGCCCTTCATTGCCAAGATCGATATCGAAGGATTCGAAAAGGACCTGTTCTCCGAAAATCTGGAGTGGTTGAACGATGTTTATGTCGTCTATATCGAACCACACGATTGGATGCTGCCAGGCCAAATGACCAGCAAGCCATTTCAGCGCGCGTTGGCACAGCACCCGTTCGAACTCCTGATTAGCGGTGACAATCTAGCGTTCGTTCGCGTATAGCGCGCCGCGACCTGCCAGAAGCAGACTAGATCATTTTCAGTTCTGATTGAATCAGAACTGAAGCCTCGATTCTTGTACTGCGCGTTTTCTTCACACGAACCGTTGGCCACTTCACTCGAAAACGCTCCAGCGCTTCGGATGATTGATCATTGCCCACAAGTCCTCACCACCAGAGGCGCTTTTCCGCGCGCGGTGCGCTGCAGGCGGTCAACTACGACGACGTCGATCTTCATGCTTGCGGGAATCTTCTGCCGGGCCTTCTTCATGATCAACCTCTCCGTCTGCTCCGAATAGGTCGCCAAGGGCACCACATGAATTTCTACTTGAACGCGCGAAGGTTGAAGAACCTGCATTTGCGCCACATCGGGCACGCCGCGCGGTATATGATTTATACCGATCAGATGTCCGCCTTCCGGCGACACCAGATAGTCCGATTGCCGGCCGGAAATGCCGGCATGAGGACGGAGTCCAAGCGCAACGTCTTCGATCTCCACCTCGCTTTCGCCTTTCGGGATGCGAATGAGATCGCCGGTGGCATAGCGCACGAGCGGTTGCGCAGCGTTCCAGTAGGATGTCCCAATGATCTCATGCAGGCCGTACGTCTCGTCATCGTAAGAGTGGCGGAGCTCTACACGCCCGTAGAGAGGCATAAAATAATGGCTCTTGCCATCGACCGAATAGGAAAAGCAAACGCGTTCTGCCTGCCCGTAGTAGTCGAGAACCGGAACCTTGAACGCGCGCGCGGCTTCGGCATGTAGTTCCGGGGTTAGAACCTCGGACGTCAAGACGACAATCTTGAGCCCGGGAATGACCGGCGACGTCGATCCGGCCAGACGGTACAGGGCTTCAAGCGAGCTCGGATATGCCCATAGAATGTCGGGGCGAAATTCCTTGAGGGCCTCGATGTAATCAGCCACCGTGGCCGCATGAAGGTGGTTGGACGAGAGCGCCAGATAATTTCCGCCATGCTGATGCTGCCAAAAAGGCGGCGTCATGTCGGACGGATCCTTGATCGTGTCGCCGCGCAGTACCGCGGTCCGAGCGCTCCGCCAGTCGACGCCTCCATGCCGCTCTACGATATGATCCAGTACGGCCTGCTCGAACACGACGGAGGACCACGAGCGCCGCAGCGCAATCGGAACGCCCGTGCTTCCGCCGGTTTCAGCCCCGATCGTGTGAAGCCAGGCACGTTGGCGCAATGTAGATCCCTCATCTCGCAGAACGTCCTTTTCGAGGATCGGCCACCTCTCGTAGAAACTATCCGCGCCGCGGGTCCGTGCGTAAACCGACGTTCGGGCTTGCCGCAGGGTCCGCGCTGTCAGCCGATCACGGGTTGAGAGGCGCGCGGCTGGTGAAGCGTCCTCCGACCGGGAGAGAAGTCCGCGAAACCGCGGGTAAATCCCCGGCGTGCGGCGGAGCAACACGTCGCCAAACCGAGAGGCCTTCAAACCGAACACGTCATGCCATTTCATTCGGTTTGACTCCTGTTCTTGCTGCCTGGGCACGTCGTCGCCGCTGTTCTACAAACTGGCGCTGGACCCAATAGCCGCACAAAGCAATGGCAGCGGGGATCATGTTCTTTGCGCCAAATCCGAGCGTGGTTGTCGCAATCACGACCAGTATGACGACGAAGGTCAGGCTGTGACGCATGGCGGGCGCGTGCACGATGAGAAGACAGATGGCCATCATCAGAGCCGCCGGGAAGCCAGCCTGCAAGATCACGCTCACAAGGGCATTCTCTATCTGTTGGTCACCAGTCAACTGGGTCGCAAGGAACTTGCCAACGTCATACCCATCGACGCCGTTCCAGAACTGGTGTCCATTCAGCAGATGTATCGTGTCCAAAATGGTATAGCGCGATTGTGCGCTCTGGTCCCAGATCCCCAGTGCGACGATGCGATCGAAAGCGTCGGACGAGAACGCCACCAGAATGGCAACAGGTGCGAGCAAAACGAGACCAAAATCGAGCACGTAGTCGGACATGCGTCTTCTCGGGACGGCAGGGCTGACGATATTCATCAGGAAAATCAGCCCGCCCACCAGTAGCGGCCCGCGCACACGACATAGCGCAATGCCCACCAGAAAGAACAGCATAAGCGCGCGCATTATCCCGGAGGAGACCACGCCGCGCGAGGTCAAGAACATGGCGCAATAGAACAGTGAGCCCGCCATGATCGGATGTGCAAACACACCGGCCGGCCGGAAAAAGGGCTCATAGCCCTCGCGTGGCAGCAGAGCTCTTTGTGAAGCGAACTCAATGGCCACGATGAAAACGTTAAATGCCGCCAGCGCGATGAATAGCTTGAGCAGCGAGCGCACTCGCTCTGTGGGAAGCCTAGACAGTGCCAGTAGCAGGATGGCTGGGACGAGGTAAATGTCGATAAAGGTCGCCGCCAACGCGCCCTTCCCCCGCATCGCCAGCCACAAAATCAAAGAACCCAGGAGACCGATGCCCCAGGTGAGATGTCCAACCGGCACCTGCCATCCGACCGCATAGTCCTCCCAGACGAGCAGGAGCAGAAGAGGTGCCAGCCAACTCGCCGGATGAAATTTTGCCAAGAAATTGCCGCCAGACACAGCGTAGGGCATGAACAGGTCGAGAATCGGCGCACCCAATGTGAAAGTCAGGAGTATCGTTGCGCCGCATAGAAAGGCGATTGGTCCCTCGAGGTCCACAACACGCGCGGGATACGAACGGGGGGGCGGTGGCGATGACCTGCATCAGCTCGCCTCCACAAGCCGCAAGGTCTCAGCGGCCGCGTGGTCCCAGGAATAGAGCCGCGCGTTGGCGGACGCAGCCCGGCTCAACCGCGACCGCAGAGCGGAATCGCTCATCAGCTTTCGCATGGATGCCAGCAGCATGTCTGGATCGTGGGGATCGAAGAAGAGAGCACCTTCGCCTGAAACCTCACGCAGCACTGGAAGATCGGACGCGATCACCGGCACGCCGAACGCGTGAGCTTCGAGCACAGGAAGGCAAAAGCCCTCTTTCCAGGAGGGTACAATGAGTGCCAACGCGCTCCGGTAGGCCCTGCGCAGTTCCGCCTCGGGCAGCGAGCCCAGTGGGTTGAAGCCGTGGGGCGCGCCATGCCGCGCGATCCACTCCTTGACGATGCCTGCCGGGTCCCAGCCGATCCAGTCCACCTCTATGTCTGCGTCGGCACGCCGCAGCGCCTCGAGCAGGCATTCGATGTTCTTGGTCGGCTGGATGTTGGCCACAAACAGGAAACGTGCAGGATCAGCTGATTTCAACGCATCCTCGGGTGTGAACCTGGACGCTTCCTTTATGACGCACATCTTGTCGGCGGCGAACGGCAGCAACATTCGCGCCTCCGTCGCCGTGCTCGCGGACACACAGATAATCCCCCGCGACACCAAAGCCAGCCAGCGCCACAGCGCATGGGCATAGACGACTGTACGCCACGGACGGAAGCGTCTCTCGACATCGTAGAGATCGTGCAAGGTTACGAATTGGTCGAGCACCGGGAACAGCGCGCCCGCCGCCGTCGCACTCACATAGCAGCCGCAGCCTTTCAGGCGCGCACGTGAGCAGGCCACATCATGAATAATCAGGCTGTAGAGCTTGTAGGGGAAGCCGCGCGGACAGGCCGGAAGCATCACCCATTCAACACTGCAATCGCTGGTAATTCTGGCAAAAAGCTCCCGCCGTGCATTCGTCAGCAGCACAAGCGTCGGGCGCTCGCGCGGCCGAGCCATTGCCTCAATCAAGCTTTCCGCGTAGCTGGAGACCCCCGTGACTCGATCGGGGTTTGGCGTGATGAAGGAAATGGCGACGTTGTTGCCCTTCGGTTGCTCCAGGATCAGCGCGAGAAGCAGCGACACTCCCGCTACCAGAACACCAATTGTCGTCAGAACCCCAAGCAGAACAGGACTGGGAAGCACATCCTCCAGAGCCGCCTCGAGGCCTGATCCTACGGCCCAGACGCCGAGGCCCGCGCCCGTTGCCGCGAGGATCGACAGCCAGGGAATCCGAACGGGCATGAGAGACCAGGTCAGCGCAATGCTCACTATCAACGCTGCCATGCTGCCGCTGGCGAACATCACGGCCGCGCCCAAGGCCGGTTTAGACGGGATCAGGAGAAGACCGACGACCGCCGATACGGCAACACTCGCTATGCAGCTTGGAATCTGGCGCAGATTACGCAATTGCATGTGGAAGACATTGTCGTAGACGAAATTCTTGATATTGAGCGTGATCGCCCCGAGCGCGATCCACGGGACTGCGATCACGAAAGTGTCCAGATAGGCGGGCGGAAAGAGAATGCGGGCAATGACGTATCGCGATGCGATCAGAATCCCCGCGGCCGGCAGCGCGATCGCCAGAATGCAGGCCATTTGTCGGGATAGCAGGCGGCCGGCCTCCTGACGCCGACCCGCGTTGAACATCGAGGACAATTGTACGAACGTCCCGATATTGAAAGCCGCCGCGATAACGTCGAATCCGTTCCTCCCGACCGCGTAGGCCGCAGCATAAAAGCCGAGCATGGCCGCGTCGTGATATGATTTCAGCAGAGCCTTATCGAGACTGCCGGCGACCTGCGTCAGGAGAGCAAGCACGACCATGGGAAACGCAAACCAAAACAGGACGCGGGCCGCTGTTTGCTCGGTTCGCGACGCATCGGTACGACGAAAGCCGGTCGCGACCGCGATCCAACCGATCCCAAGATTGACGACGCTTGCGGTGAGCGACGTGATCAGGAAGTCACCGGTTGCAATCATGGCGATGATCACCGTCACAAGCACGAGGACAGCGCGACTGCCTTCGAGAATCGATGCGGTGCGTCCGTTTTCCATTGTTTGGTGAAGCATTACGCCGAAGCGGACCACCGCCGCCGCGGCGATATACACCGCCACTGCCACACCGACCGCCATGACGTTTTCGACAGCGAGCAGCCAAGCCGCGCCTGCCGAAAGCGCGATTCCGACAAACGTGCAAATTGCCGAAAGCCGTGCGACCTTGCTGGCGAAGGCGCGCGGCAGCTTCCCCCCCATGCGCGCCGAACCGCGCCAGCACCAGACGCGTCCAGTTCGTCGTTGTGGTCTCGGCGAACTCGCCAATGATGATGACCAGGGAAAAATATCCGAACTGCTTCGAGGACAGAAGATGGGTGCCTGCGACCATCGTCAGGAATGCGACCGCCCTCATCAGGAAAGTAGACGGCAAGTAAACGAAAAAGGATTTGATCATGGTCGGAGGCGCTGTATCAGGTCGCGGACTTCCCCCAGTTCGCATCCGGCGACTATGAAAAGTATGTTCTTGATCTGCTTCCATGCCCCATGGTGGCGGGCGCGCCAGAACTTCGCCGTGCCCTGGCGACGGCAGAGTGTCCATGAAAACTCTGGATAGGCGCGGTCTACGAGCTTGAAGTAGAGAATGTTTCGCCATCCATACGCACTTATCAGATCGTGCCACGAGGTCGGCGAAACCTGACGCGCGTCCAGCCAGGCATAGAGATGGCGGGCATGATCAAGCGCATAGTTATTGTTGTTGTACAACCTCGCTCGATCGCATCCGCCCGACGTGGACACGTTCCCTCCATGCACACCATAGCAACCGAGCACCGCCTGGAGACTCACGACAGCGTCGGTCGAAGCGGCTGCCCATGACAAATAACCGTCGCAAAAGGAGCTGGAAGCACTCACGAACTGAAAGGCGCTTCTCAGAAAGTCGGTCCGGTAGGCATTGCCAGACGTGGGTGGCGACGGGACATAACCGTGGAGCAGGACAAATTTGGACAGGTCTGCCGTCTGGAACGGTTCGTTTGGGAAAACTCCGACGGCGCGGCCGTTCGCATCGATCATCGCCAGCCGATACATCACCGCATTCGGAGTAGTTCTTGCGGCAGCCTTCGCGACAGTCTCGCACGCGTGCGGGACAAGCCAGTCGTCCGCGTCAAGAATGATGGTGTAGTCGCCCTCGACATAGGGCAAGGCATGCGCAATAGCAGAGTTCTGCCCGCCGTTTTGCTTGCGCAGGAAAAGATAATTAGGGGCGGAATAGCGTTGCGCAACCTCTGCCGAGGAGTCCGTGGATCCGTCGTCAACGACGATGATCTGGACACGCCGCCAAGTCTGACTGAGCGCGGATTCGATCGACCGCGCCAAGAAGGCGGCGTAATTGTAGTTATTGATAAGGACCGTGATTGACAGGGGACGATCAGCCGGCATCTTCCGCCTCCTCTGTTCGCCCACAAACCTGCTCCAGGTCAGCACGCCGCTCGCTCCCCTCACCTAGGTGCGGGCATTTGCGTCCTACAACATAGACGCACGGCAGTATGCGCTCCTTGAGGGCTGGCGCCAACGCGAGTAGTCCGAATAGGCGCCGCTGGCTTGCGTAGACCGCGCTGTAGTAGTCATCACTGACAGCTTGGGCGGCACCAAAGTGAAGCTGGCAGCGGAGCAGAAGTTCGTCTGCATAGTAGCCCGCATGGGCGCCATAGATGTTCTCCCACCGCCCGCGAAGCCGGCACGAGTAGTCGGCAAGATTCCATGCAAGCTTGTTCCGCCAGGAGGTGTCTGATCCGAGGTAGCCGATCAATCGTTTCTTGTTCGGGGTTCCGACGCAGAACGCTCCACCTGGGGCCAAGACACGCGACATCTCTGCTAACGCCTGCTCGGCGTCGGGCATATGCTCAAGTGCGTGAAAGGAGTAGACGAAATCGAACGAACCGTCGCGGAACGCCAATTTCTGCGCATCCATGATCAGGAGTCTCGCGGGCCGCGCACCCGGGTGATCGAGAGCGAACTGACGGCCGATATCGATTCCGATCGTGTAGGAGTTGGGGTAGTGCCTCGCCAGTGTGCCCGCTTCCTGTCCGGTTCCGCAGCCGACAACCAGGATTCTCGACGGATTGGGCGACAGATGCTGTTCGACTACGGAAATAAGCGCTCGCGTCTTCGACTCGGAGATTTCGCTTACGGAATCGCTCACGATGCACTCCTAGATCCAGGCGCCTTGTGCAGCCGCGCCAGGCGCATTTTCATGGCATGTTGTCTCGCTCCCCTCCGGCGCAATACAACAAGCACTGATGACGGTTCTGACGTAAGGCTGCTTGTGCTGTGGCGAGCCGAATGTAGCTCCGACACGAAGCTGCTCGAGCGTCTCATCCCGGCAGTTGAACGCGGGTGAGTGCAGTGCCGGCATTTTTGCCCAACCCAGGTGGGAACTTCCCAAGCAAAAGGATAGCACCCGACCGGACTTCGTCTTTATCTCGGCGCGATGGCCATCGATCCGTATCGCGACATGCGGGGCCAGCAGGAAGCCGATCGACCAGCGCAAGGGTGTCTTGCTTGGACGGCCGACGAGGCGATCCTCGATCACCAGCATGTTGCGCTCGAAGAAGAGAGCACGCCGATGAATAACTCCGAACCGACGGAAGTAGCCGTCATGCTCACCTATGAGGCCGCTTGCGGTTCGCTCGATCACCAGCGCCCGGGCGTGGCTTGACCAATTGAAGGGGCCGGCGATCACGCTCTGGTCGGCACCCTCGACCTCCAGCGTGTTGTGCACGCCCGTCCCGCGGAAGAGGTCACGGTCCACTCCGCCGGAGTGATAGAGATATGTTCCGGCATCGATCAGGATCGGTTCGTCACCCCAGTGCAGCCAGATCGCCAGCGCGTCGGCATGGCCATGCGCTGCGATCGGCCCGAACCCGAGCGGTCCATGGTCGAACACGGTGACGAGCGAGCCGTGCGGCGTGCCGGTACGCGCGATGGTGTAGCCGCCCTGTCCGAATGCTTTGATCTGCGTGGTACTCGTGCCAGGGTCTTCGGCGAGCCTGCACTCCGCCCTGACCGTAGCGCTCGCGTTTGCACGCCTGAGCGGCAATCGGTCCCTCAGGTGTGGATCAGACGCCGGTGGTTGCAGGGTGGGGTCGCCCAGCCAGCGCGCGAGCAGCGCCACGACCGACGCGACGTAGCGGTCCTCGCGCTGCAGGCAGGACGCGAGCACGCGACCTTCGTCGTCATCGCCGATGCGTGGCAGGCGGCCGCCATCGTCCATCATCCAGCGCAGGTGGCTCGCAGCGGCATGCAGGCGCGAGTGAAAAGTTGCGGAAAACGGCGTTCCCCTCTTGTCGGCCGCAAGGCTCGCCAGCGCGAACCATTCCAACGAATAGGCCGCGTAGGTCGGCGACTGCTCCGCGCCAACTCCGTCAGGATGGAACAAGTCGAGCACCGCTTGCTCCAGGTCCCTCCGGCCGTCGGCCAGATAGCGCTTCGCACCCGGCAGACCGGGTGCGCACGTGCCCGCGAGAAACAGCGCCGCAAGCTCGGCAACGCGATGATTGTTTGCCGACGAGTGCAACGACGGATATCGAGCTATCCAGTAGACGTGCGCCGACAGGAAACGGCGTGCCAGCGGATCGAGCCGGCGCCGCAGCTTCGTGTCGACCAAAGCCAGCACGACCAGAAGCGACGCGACCCGCGATGCGGCCTCTATGCCGTTCGTCCAGTTGATCCCCTCGAACGGAGGATTTGCCTGCATCCAGGATTCGATGATGTCTGGCACGGAGCCGTACGCGCCCGCAGCGGCGAGCACCTGGAGAATCTGCAGACGATTAAGCTCCCAGACGAACTTTACGTCCCCCCCGCCGTCGCTCGTGGCGGTACGGGATCTGGAATGAGAACGTCCCGGCACCCGGCCACAGATCGCCTGATACAGGGTCGCGATGCCAGATGCCGTCCTGGGCGTACCATGGGCGATCGCCCGCGGGCAGCCGCCATTGCTGGCCAAGCAGACAGAAGTTCCCGGCTTCAATGCTGGGCACTTCCGGGTGGGCACCGGCGCCTGCCGAAGGCGCGAGCCCGGGCAGTCCATCCAGCGGCCCTTCGAATCCAGAGAACCGATTCCAGCCGAAGCTCCGCCTTGCGTCGCTCAAGCGCTTCGAGAGTTCAACTGCCCGATGCGCGATTTCAGGCGCGGACATGCGCCCGATCCGGTGCGCGTACCACAGGAATTGCGAATGCCCTCTCATTCATTCGTTCCACGAAGCCTGCGCACCGGCGCCAACTCCGTCTCGGGCGCGAAGAGCGCATCATAGGCGGCGAGGAGCTTCGGTGCCTCATGCGACCAGGATAGTTGGCTCAGCACTCGCTTCCGTCCTAGCGCGCCCATTGCACTTCGCCGATCCGGATTGTCCACCAATTCCAGAATCTTCTCGCCGAAATCCGCGACGTCAGTATTGCGCGCGTAGAGCGATGAATCCTGCGCCGAAACGCGCCCCTCCTTGAGGTCGAACTGGACTATGGGCTTGCCCAGCGCCATGTATTCCATGACCTTGTTCATCGTCGACATGTCGTTCATCGGATTAGGGCGATCCGGATTGACGCACACGTCGGCCGTGGACAGGATGGTCATCAGCAGGTCGTCATCGACGCGCCCGGTGAACGTCACGTAGTCCGACAAGCCAAGGTTCTGAGAGAGTTGGCGGACGGAGTCCAGCTGCGGGCCCGCCCCCACGATGACCAGCTGCACATCTCTGCGTCCCAGCTCCCGGACGATGTGATCCATCGACCGGAGCAGGAGATCAACGCCCTCCTGCTCTCCGATCACTCCGACGTACGCCGCCATGTGGGCGCGCCGATTTCGCCATCCTTCGTCGACCGGGCGAGGTCTCGCCCGATCGAGGTCCGGTCCCGATCGAACCGTGAACACGCGGTTCGCCGGCATACGCCCGCGCGTGACAGCGATCCGCCGATATGACTCGTTCGTCGCGATGGAGATGTCGGCGACCGCAAACGTCGATCGCTCCAGGAGCACGAGAAGCCGCCAGAGAATACCGCGCCGCGCGAACTTCGCTTCAAACAGCTCGGGGTTCAGGTCATGATGATCGAACACGAACTTCTTGCCGAACAGGAACTTGAAGACCGCGCCGACGACGAACAGCACGTCAGGCGGGTTGCACGCGTGGATCGCGTCGAACCCCGTCGCACGGAACACCTTGAAGGCATACACGAATTCCCAGAACAGCGAGGCACCGTATTCCACGACGTAGGCCAGCTTCCCGGCCGCCTCGAGCGGCAAAGGGTGGCGATAGATCTGAATGCCGTCGATCACCTCGGCCGGTTCGAGCGCAAACTTGCCCCGGGGGCAGACCACCGTGACTTCATAGCCGGCCGCCCGCAAAGTCCGGGCCTCCGCCCAGACCCGGCGGTCGAACGGCACCGGCAGGTTTTCGACCATCATCAGCACGCGCCGGCCTTCTCTCCAAGATGCATGCATGTCACCAGCACAGTCCCTGGTACGATCCGTTGCTTGAGCGCGAGCGATCGACCCTGACGAGATCGATCACGAGCTTGTCCTCGTTTCCGATCGGATCGCGGATCCGCTGGAATTCACGGCTATTGCCGACAACGATAACTTCGCTCTGGGCGACGAGATCCTCGCAACGTTCAAGCAGGAGATCGGCGATGTGCCGAAGGTGCTCCAAGAGATAGGCGCGGTTCGCGCCGATCAGTGACGAAAGGCGAATGATCGGATCATAGATCTTCACCTGATATCCGCGGCCAATGAGCCGTTCCGCCAATTGGACGAAAGGACTGGACCGCAGATCATCAGTCTCCGGCTTGAAGCTCAGCCCGATGAAACCAATTCGGCGCTGACCGCTCTGCTCGATGACCCGATAGGCGGCCTCGAACTGGTTTTCGTTTGCTCTCCACACCCCGTCCAGAACCGGCGTCTCGACCTCCAGCATGTGCGCACAATAACGCAGCGCGCGCAGGTCCTTCGGAAGGCAGGACCCCCCAAATGCAAATCCGGGCCTCAGATACGCCGCCGAGATGTTCAGCTTCTCGTCGGCGCACAGGGCGTCCATCACGTCGAACGAGTCGACACCAAGGGCTTTCGATACCAAGCCGATCTCGTTGGCGAAGCTGATCTTCAAGGCGTGCCACGCATTATTAACGTACTTGACCGCTTCCGCCGCCCGAATGCTCATGAGCCGTGGCGTGACCGGCATATGCGAGTGAAGCTTCAGCATTCGATCGCACGTGATGGGGTCGTGAATTCCCAACACGACTGCACCAGGGTTGTCGTAGTCGGCGATCGCAGATCCTTCGCGAAGAAATTCCGGGTAATACGCCACACCGAAGCCGCCGCCTGCACTCTTGGTCGAGCACCGTTCGAACTCCGGGATGATCAGACTCTCCATGGTTCCCGGTAGCACCGTCGAGCGCACCACCACGGAATGAAAGTCATTCTTCTTCCTGAGGGCTACGCCGATCTGCTCCGACACATGGGCGACATGACTGGTGTTCAAGGAGCCGTTCGGCCGCGACGGCGTGCCCACGCACACGAACGAGAGTTCCGTGGCGGCAATCGCTTCATCAGCGCTACGAGTTGCGCGTAGTCGGCCGGCGGCCGCCGTCTGCGATATCAGCTCGTCCAGCCGCGGCTCCACGATGGGAGACCGACCGCAAGCAATGTCGTCGACCTTGTCGGGATTGATGTCGACGGCGAAGACCTCATGCCCGTCTCGCGCGAGGCACGCCGCCGCGACCGCACCGACATAGCCGATGCCGAAGATGCTGATGTTCATGCTGTCCTTCCAACGCTTCCAGTTCGCACCACGTTGCAAGAAGGACCCGATCGGCCTGGGCTCGATCAGTGTCCGGCGGGACGCTGCCCGGCTATCAGCTGCTGTCAGTACGCATTCTTCGCCCACACGGCAGTGAAGAAGGTTCGGGCCACGATCAATATGTCCAACCACAGGCTCCAATTGTTAATGTACCAGACGTCGTAATCGACCCTGCGCTTCATCAGCTCGATTTGCGCGGTTTCACCGCGCAGGCCGTTAACCTGCGCCCATCCGGTGAGCCCTGGTTTCACGTGATTGCGGAACGCGTAGTCGGCAATGCACGCCGAGTATTGGTCGTCATGCGCGACGGCATGCGGTCGCGGCCCGACGAGGGACATGTCGCCCAACAGCACATTCAATAGCTGCGGCACCTCATCGATGCTGGTTCTACGAAGGACGCTTCCTACGCGCGTTATTCGACTATCGTTCCGCTCGGCCTGACGGATGTTGGGGCCGTCTTCGAGTACGTTCATTGTGCGGAGCTTGTATATTGTGAACTCGCGACCATTGAACCCACGCCGACGCTGCTTGAAGATCAACGGCCCCGCGGACTCTAGCTTGATCAGTATCGCCACGATAAGGAGCAGTGGCAGCGCGACGATACCCCCGAGGATCGCCAAGATGAGATCGAACCCTCGTTTGACGAACAATTCCACTCGGGACAAGGCCGCGCGTTGGAGCTGGATCGCGGCGCTCCTGCCCATATTCATTAATGGCTGCGTCAGCAACATCTCCGACGACCTGTCGGGCAACAGGAAGATCGGGACTGGCAATATCCTCAGGCGTTCGCAAATAAGATTGCGCCGTCGCTCGTCATTCCAGGCTATTGCTATCAGCACTTTCTCCGCTTCGTGAGTTCGGGCGGCACGTATTGCATCTGCAATAATCTCCGAGTCGCGAGCGCAAACCTCCGCGCCACCGGGATTGCAACAGGAGAGCGGAAAGCGGCCGATATCATGCGCCCCGTAGTTCATTAACAGATTGCGGGGGGGAATGACGGGCGAGCTCCGCTTCATCGCCGATCAGAATGACCCGGCGTCCGTTCACTTGGCCTTCCGCGAGGGCATTCCGAAGCTGTGCGGCCAGAATAACTCGCCAACCAAGCAGAAACGTGACTCCGAGCGTAGCGAAGGTAATCAGCCCTCCGCGTGAATAATAGGCCGTCGACTTGAGCAGAAAGAGGGACCCAACAAGGGTCGCCATCGCCACTAGCCATCCCCCGGCCACTGCACGCAGTTGTCCGCGAGAGAGAAGAATGGATGCCCGGTACAACCCCAGTGAGTTCATCAGCAGCACGAAGAACAGACCTGCATTGCCCCCCTCTCCGAGGTATTCGCTAAGGCTGCCCACCTCGTTGAATGCCAATATGTGATAGGTGACGCCCCCCAACCAGGCTGGCCATCAGGATCAGCATCAGATCCGAGGCCGCCATGAATAATCCGATTTCGGAATAGGGGACAATGCTTGCAAGCAAACGGTCGTGCGGCGCCCGCCCACGCAACTCGACGGTTTGAGGGGAGACCGTCCGATGGAACATTGCTTCGAATCTCCTTTACGCGGCTTGCAGACGCGCAGCCGAGGCACGGGCTTCCAGGAAATTCCAAGACAACAAGAGCCTCAGAGACAAGGCTCAAACTCTATGCACGCGGACATGCACTCGCGGCGCGCCTTGTGTGCTCCTCCCGTTCGTCAAACGCACGTTATGGGTCACAGCATGCCATGCGCTTCCGCCTGCTTCGGTATGCTTCCGTACTTAATTTTGAACGAAAAATGAGACCGGGCGTTTGAAACGCTTCCACACCACTTGCGGGCCGAACGATGCTCTACTCCGGTACCAATCAAGTCATAAGCTGCCTCTCCGCACGGGAACGATCGCTGATCGTTCCTCACTTGCGGTTGTTCGAACTGATCCCTGGACACGCTCTTCACAGCCCGCACGAGCCCGTGAGCCACGTCTACTTCCCGCGAAGCGGCCTGCTTTCCATCGTTGTGGTATTCTCCGATGGCAATTCAGCCGAGGCGGCTGTAGCAGGTTCCAATACGATTGTTGGAGCGATCGCGGCGTTTGGCGATGGGACCGCTTTGAATCAGGTGATGGTTGCGGCCGCAGGAAATGCGGACCGGATCGAGGCTGGTGTCCTGCGGCGGTTGGCACGGGAGAGCGAGGCTCTTCGCGAAGTGTTGATCCGACACTCCCAGGCATTGGCAGCGCAGTCTGTCCAGATCGCCGGATGCAACGCCATACATCCGCTGGAAGCGCGACTCTGCCGGCTGCTTCTGCAATGTAGAGATTTGGCAAGCGCAGATACCCTGCCCTTCACTCAAGATTTGGTGTCTTCCATGTTGGGGGTTTATCGGCCGAGCCTGACGCACGTCTTGCGAAAGTTGGAAACCGCCCGGCTGGTTTCGGTTTCGCGCGGCAAGGTCCGCATCGAGGACGCCGCAGCGCTGGAAGAATGCTCGTGCGAGTGCTACGGCGCGATCAAGGAACAGGTCAAGCAAATCGTCGGCGCGCGCAGTTTGGCCGCCTGACGAGCTGCTTCCAAACTCTCACAAAGTATTCAGGCCAAATGGCTTTATATGCCTGAGGCGATGACCAGGACGAACGGTTTCCCTTCGACCAAGCGGCAATTCAACGTTACGACGACGGCAACCGTAAAGCATGATTCACAGTTCAGCCTAGACAGGCGGCACGCTATAGCCTCGCATGTGTATCGTACCATCCGGGAAACGCCCCGAAGCATGCCATCAGCAACCGGTGAATGAACGTTCCACCTCTTAGACGGAACATCAAGCCATTGTCTCCGAACAGCTTGTACTGGATGAAAATGAAGGCGTATCTCGCAGCGGCTTCGGCAAAGCAGATCCAACGCCCATTCAGATCGTCGCCGAACGCTCCCGATGCATCGTCTTCGAAAACATAGTTGAAGATAGAGCCATTGCGATCGCGCGTGCGGATCGACGAATTCGGAATGTGCACTTGGGGCACAACCTGGAAACGTCGATATCCAAGGTTACGCAGCTTTTGGAGTTCATGGATCAGTTTTCGAAAGTCAATCTTTTCGCTTTCCATGGAGATAAAGGCTGGCCTGCCGGAAAGCTCGGCAAGGGCGTCAATGATGACATCTTCTCGCCCCTCAATGTCGAGCTTGAGATAGTACGGAACGCCCCATCTCTGGAAAGCTTCGCGAATATCGAATATCGGCACTTCGATCTCGTGATGGGTGGACCCGAGGCGCACGTTGCGCGTGGCCCAGTCTGGATCGACCGTCCCCCAGGTGGATTGCTTGTCAACGAAGAAGCGAACATTGCCCTGGCCTTCGGCGATGGCGCCAAAAATGATCGTGATCCGCTCATTTCCGGCGAACCGTTTCCTGTTCCACTCTATCAGATCAGGATTTGCGTCTATGCCGACAACACGAAACCCCTTTCTGAGGTAGTAGGCGGCGTCCTCGCCTTTATGGAGACCCACATCAAATATCAGATCTTCGCGGACGCAATTTTGCTGGACGCGATTGGACGGAGCCATTGGCAAATTCCCATTCGGAGTGTCGGGAAGAGCGGGCGTTCACGCAAATAAGCCCAGACTACCCACCGATCTTCCGTCTTGAGGTCAGGTGGAATGCACGAGTGGAGCATTGTTGCTAATGCCCGGCACCCGCACTGCCGAGAGCGTGGAGTGACACCGAAGCGAGACGGGCAGCGTTCCCATCATCATCCAGCGCGTTCGTCGCCGACAGCAATGATCAAGGAAAACGGATATTCGTCCCGAATTGTTCTGCAGACCGACGCAGGCCTCTGTCGAACTCCAACGGTGAAAAGGATAGGCAGGAGGCGTTTGGGACGGAGCCCCCGGACTATGAAGGTGGATACGTGCGGCCGTCGGACATACTTCTCAGTGCGCTACTAATCTGGCTGTGCGCACAACGAAGAACCTAAGAATGAGTTTCTTATGGCTTCAAGAAGATCATATTTCAGCCCCAGGTGTTTTTTTTAGTGCAAGCCACCGCGCCTCCATTCTGACATAGTCCCTCTCCTCCGGACGTATGACTTCAAAGGCAAAGGCGGCTATGCGCCCCACACGTTACATTCGGCGAAGGATGATCACTCTGATCCGCTTGGTGGCTTGGCTGCTGGCTGCCGCCGTTACCTTTGCGACGCTTGGACCACCGAGCCATCGGCCGCATTCCATCCTCGGGCAAGTCGGCGAGCACATCCTGGCCTTTGGCTTGGTCGCGCTGGCCTTCGCGCTTGCCTATCCGCGCCACAGGCTGCCAGCCACCGTGATAACTGTCGTCATGGTTGGCGTGCTTGAATATCTGCAGTTGTTTGTCCCCGGCCGTCACGCGCGGTTGGAGGACTTCATCGTGGGCGCAGTAGCTACGCTGGCGGGTTTTGCAGTCGTGTCCGTGCTGGATCTCGCGAACGACCGTGTGACGACGCCAGGCCGGGCTCAGCACCAGAAGTCCGTCAACCGATCCGGCGGTAGCTCGGTCTAGCGCACAGTGGGTTAGACAAGACTATTATGCTCAGCATCCACGCTCTCACTCGCGACTCAGTAAGCGACGCTGCGCAGGTCTTGCGCGTCTTTACGGAAGCGCCTTCGTACACTCAATTGGTCGAGGGCCGCCCGCCGTCGAATGCCGACGTCGATGATTTTTTCAACGGGATGCCCACCGGGAAGGCAGCAACCGACAAATTCACAATTGGATTTTATGTCGGTACAGACATGTTAGGCTGCGCTGATGTGATACGGGCCTATCCAGCCAGCGACTGTGTATTCATCGGATTGCTGATCTTCTCTGAAGCACATCAGAGTCGGGGTTACGGAGGGACCGCATTGCGGCTGATTGAGGAATTGGCACGAGGCTGGGGTTCCACGATGATTCAGCTAGCTGTGATTTCGACGAATCCGCGCGCATTTGCGTTCTGGCAACGGGAGGGTTTCGAAATCCTGTATCGCACAAGCAATCCGAGATTTAGTGGCGATGTCATCGTGATGAAGCGCGCCATACAATAGCCTTCCGCCGAAGCACGGACGCCAGACTTGGATGCTTGGCGCCGCTGCTAATCTTGTCCATCAATCCGGCAGCAGCTCAAACTGCCAAGCTGCACCCCCTGCATGATCGTCACGAAAAGTGCCTCGCACATGATTGCGAGAGCGTATTCGTCCAAGGATAGTTTCCGCATAGTGCGCTGCTCGCGCGTGACTGGCGCAAGCTGCAGGCGAGAGCACATGCAACACGTTGTTTTATCGTGATTTTTAGTGGAGAGGGGCTAGAGCGGGTGAAGGGAATCGAACCCTCGTATTCAGCTTGGAAGCCTGTCGTAGGCTGAATACTTTCAACGCCTGTTCGGACAAAACAGCCCCAAACTCCGCACTGAGCGATAACGACAATTCTCGCTTGTCCGAACCGGGGAGTCGGTGATGATGCACCCTCCCCTCATCGCCCCACCCTCCCGCGAGCAATGGCTGCATTCGCTCGACGCTCGGCATCCTGCGAGCCGTACACGCTCTCTGCTCTGGCATTCGGCCGTCGAGCGCAAGATCACGTATGCGGAACTACAGCACCGTATCGCCGAGCTAAAGCAGCAGCACGCCAGCGACGCCGAGAACTTTCACAAGAACACCGTCTATGACCACGAAGGGTTGCCGGCGATGCCGCGTCATCTATCGCGCCGGCAGATGCCGACGAAGGCGACATAGGCTTTCCACCTCGACCACTTCGCCGAGACCAGGGCGGGCTTCTATTTCAAAGACCTCGACGAATACGGGATGTACAGCTTCTTCGCCGGCAACGATGACGATTTCATTGAGAGCTATTACCGGACGGACCACACCTTCCAGAAGGAGCGGATGCTACTGCACGATGACGATTGACGGTCTCACACCACGACCCACCGATGGGGCTGGATAATTTATCCCCCCCCTAGAATTACCCCCCGCACCCATCCACCGAACTGAGTATTTTTTCCTATCCCGCGACTAGCGGACCAGCATGACTGCGATGGCGGAGGCGTATCCAATCAGTAACAAGCTGGCAGCTGTTACCGTGATCCAGTCGATCTGGTGCAGATGAATGCGCATGGCGACCTCCACGCATTTAGCACCCTAAATCAATCGGCAATTTTCAAAGCGGTTCCACACTGGACGTCGGCTTGTCGGCCGGACGACCGGCCGCCCCTCTAGCCCCGATCAACAGCCGGCCGCCGGGCGGCCAGCCTCGCTCTCTGGGACGGCGGTGGGGAGCGAGCGGTCACCATCCCGATAATCACAGCGGTGGCGGATGGTTGCGGCGGCATTTCCGTCCGTTGGGGTATACCCATGCGTACACGCAAACGTGACGCTAGATTGCGTCCGTAAGGGTTGCTTCCGCCTAACGGACACGAAAACATACGGACACAAACCTAACGGACGGAGTGTCCACCATGGCAACGATCCTTTACGGCCGTGTCTCGACCATCGAGCAGACCAGTGGCCACCAACTCACGCAGGCTAAGGCGGCAGGCTTCAACATCGATGATGCCGTGTTCGACAACGGCACCTCCGGAGTCAGCACGCGGCTGGTCGAGCGTCCCGAGGGCCGGCGGCTGTTCGACAAGCTTCGCGCCGGTGACGTGCTGGTGGTCCGCTGGGTCGATCGTCTCGGCCGCAACTATGACGATGTCTGCGAAACGATCCGCGAGTTCATGTCCCGCGGCGTCGTGATCCGCACCGTCATCAACAACATGACGTTCGACGGTGCCACCAAAGATCCGGTGCAGAAGGCCGTCAGAGACGCGCTGATCGCGTTCATGGCTGCGACTGCACAAGCACAGGCCGAGGCAACGAAGGCCGCTCAACGGGCCGGTATCGAGCACGCCAAGACCAATGAGGCCGATAGCTACCTCGGCCGCAAACCATCCTACAGCCGCGAACAGTTCGGCGTCGTGCGCGACATGCTCGGCCAGTCCGCTGGCATCGCCGCGATTGCCAAGGCGTCCGGTCTGAGCCGGCAAGCGGTTTACCGGATCAAAGACGATCCAGCCGGTGCCGAGGCTGCGCTCGCATTGTGGGAAGCAAAGGCCAAGCAAGCCGCCTGATCTCCTCGACCTCGTTGATTTAGTTGGTGTCCCAATTTCAGTTTAGGATCGCCGGGATGACCAAGCCGCCCCGAGATTTACGAACGCTATTCCCGCCTCCACTAACGAGCGATCAGACTGGCGTGCTCAAGATTCTTCGGGATGGCGGAGAAACTGCTGATCTTCCCGACTGGATGGTCGAGGATTGCTTGGCACTAGGGATTCTCGAAGAAGGGCGACCCGGTTTCTATCGGATCACGGACATTGGCCGCGCCGCTTTGGAAGTAGAGCTAATCCGAGAGTAAGGCCTGGCCTCAGCACCGAACGGCCCGTCACCTCGGCGGGCCGTTTCGTTTTGACTCGCAAGAAAGCAGGTGTGTCATTTGGCACACCTGACCGCGTCACCGCCGCATTGACGGCTGCTTCCCCTGGGTGTTCCATCTAAGCCCTTGGCCGCGCGGTCCCGCGGGAGTGGCAGCCATGGTAAAGAACATCGTAGCCGGATCCGTCGCAGCGGCTCTGATTGTCATGGCCTTGATTGGCTACGCCCAAAAACACCATGAATGTTGGAACGGTCACGTGCTCAGAAATTGGCGGCACGCGCACGTGCTCATAACGCGTGAGCCATGCGGATCCGTGAGCCCGTCAATTTAGGAACCATTTTCCGCTGATCGCCTCGCCAGCCTGCGCTCGCGGGCCGTGCAGCGCGTCGTCGACCTCGGCCGGGGCTCCGACACCGGCAAGCGCAAAGGCCTCTCAGCGGCCGGTGGTCAGCCGCGGCGGGATCTGGGACATCATCCAGAGCTCGATCGCAGCCAGGATCGCGACCGCC
>NZ_LGHL01000057.1 GCF_001908205.1 Bradyrhizobium sp. NAS80.1 | reverse complement strand
CGCAATCGGCGCGGTCGTCGGGGCCGGCACGGGCGCCGCGATCGCCTCCGAGGGCGAGCGCCGCCGTTCCGGTTACTACGCCTATCAGCGCGGCTGCTACATGCAGCGTCCCGACGCCTACTACGTTCGCGTCGATCCCAGATATTGCTACTGAGGCTTGAGGGCCCGGATCATGATCCGGACCCGAAGGGCCGCGCCAATCTCTTCGCGCTTCAGATCAGCCGCATCCCGCGCAGGCTAACATGCCCGTTCTTGCCGACGATGATGTGGTCATGCACGGCAATCCCCAGCGGCTTTGCGATGTCGCGCGCCCAACCTATCGTCATGAGAGTCGTAGCGCATTCACTAATGCAGACAGTGCAGCAGGCTGATGCTGGCGATTGGGATAGTACATGAAGAAGCCGGGAATTGGCGGCGTCCAGTCTTCCAGGACACGGATAAGCCGCCGCTTGGCGATGTCCTCTGCGACCTGCTCTTCATAGACGAGACCGAGGCCGACTCCAGCGAGCGCCGCCTGAATCACTAAATGAGTGTCGTCGATTACAAGCGGCCCGTTCACGCTGATCGTGACTGACTTTCGTCCGCGCTCGAACTCCCATCGATATGGACCGCCCGGAAGGCGCAGCGTTATGCATCGATGGTCGCTGAGATCCGTCGGCTTTTGTGGGATGCGTCGTGACGAGAAATAGCGGGGCGATCCCACTACTGCCAATCGCAAGTCCGGCGTGACACGCACCGCGATCATATCGCTTTGAATGTACTCGCCGAGCTGAATACCGGCATCGAACTCGCCTGCAACGAGGTCTACCGGGCCAGTGACGGTGACGACGTCAAGAACGATGTCAGGATAGGTCTCGGCGAATGCCGTGAGCCGTGGCAACATTACCATCACGGCGGCCGAGCGCGACATCACAATTCGAAGGCGGCCCGCAGGGCGATGCCGAACGCTTCGGGCTCTGTCAAGGGCAAGAGCTATTTGCTCAAGTGCCGGAGACAAATCCTTCAAGAGCGCTGCCCCTGTAGCGGTTGGTGCAACGCTCTTCGTTGTCCGTGCGAGAAGCCGCAACTCGAGCCGCTGCTCAAGCCCCCGGATCGTGTGGCTCAGGGCAGACTGAGACACACCTAGCTTTGCTGCGGCCCGGGTAAAGCTTCGTTCACGAGCGACCATCGCAAACGCGGCGAGTTCGTTCAGTTCGTTTCTCATGATTTATGAATCACGCTCATGACACTATCCATCGCAACAGGTCTATCCTCATAAACTACTCTGTCCTAAGCTTGGTCAACACGAGACGCTAGGCATTTTCGGCAGGTGCCGGCGCGTTTGACACCCGGCATGGGATAGCTGTGCCGCGGGAAGCGGTTCGGTGTAACAGCTGTTGAGGATGATTATGGATACAGATATTCCGGCCTTGCGGTCGCTTGCTCAGACCTATTTCGACGCGGCCTATGAGATGGATGCTGAGAAATTCGCATCCATACTTCATCCATCGAGTTCCGTGACAAAGGTCGGCGAAGACGGCGGCGTGAGCGTGACGCCGATCGCGACGTGGCTAGCAGCCGTCCGCAACATGAGAGCTCCTAAACAACAGGGCTTCGAGCGCGATGACCAGATCCTATCAATAGATGTTGAAAACGAGCTCGCGCTGGTGAAGGTGAAATTGCAGGTTCCGCCTCGCGTCTTCACGGACATGCTGTCATGCTTGAAGGTTCATGGAACGTGGAAGATTGTCCAGAAGGTGATGACTTCGAATACGTGACAATCGCGCAAGTGAACGATATGTCTGCGACCGATCTGCTTTATATCGCCGCGTTGGCGATGGGCTGACGGGATATCCCCTTGTCGTGACTATGTCGCGCGCGCAACAGATCGACCGGCCTTCACTAAAGCGCACGCGAACCAGGCCGCGCATTTTGCTGCGGCAGACTGAGGTGGCCTCATGATCGTGACATCCCACAGCGACAGCGTCCTCAGCGGCAGGTCGGAAAGATGGCGCGTCTGGTCGCTCTCGGACGGCTATATCGAGATGGCGGCGGACCTCTTGCGGGATCCGCAGAATAATCCGGTGCCGCAAGCTGCGCAGGCAGGGGCGCTTCGCCTGTCTGTCAATTGCTTCGCCCTCGCAGGTCCCGACGTTGACGGAATTCTGATAGATAGCGGAGGAGGCGGTTGGGCCCCCACAGTGGGGCGTCTCGAGCAAACGATGATGGAAGCCGGGATCGACTCGGCTTCGATCGCCGTTTTGGCGCTAACCCACACCCATCAGGATCATGCGCAGGGGCTTTTGACCCCCGACGGCCGAGTGCTCTTTCCGAACTTGAAGGCGATCATAATGGGCGAGGGGGCTATGGAGAGTTTTCTCGCTGAGCGGCACCTTGCGCGGTTCCGGCCCTTGCTGAAGCCTGTCCGAAATGGCGACCAAGTGGCTGAGCGATTGAGGGCGGTTGCCCTGCCAGGTCACGCTCCCGGTCACACTGGCTACGCGTTCGACACAAACGAGGACCGTTTCCTGTTCTTCGGGGACATCGTTCACGTGCCGGCCGTGCAGTTCGGCGATCCCGCGCTCAGTTGGGGCTATGACGACGATCAAGCGACCGCACGCGCAACCCGCCTAAAGGTTTTTCATGATGCGGCCGAAGCGGGGACGTGGATCGCTGGCGCGCACCTCGGCTGGCCGGGCATCGGTCACGTGATGCGTAAGGGCGAAGCATACGATTACGAGCCGGCAGCAGGATATTGATGCAAACCGTCATGCCTTTACTGGAAGAAAAGAGCGGTGTGTGCCGTTGTCTGACCAAGTGCAGCAATGGAGTAGCGACCGGATGCTGCGCACCGGGCAATAGGATTGATGGACTTGGGTGGCAACAGACCAAGCGTCGCTAGTCTAGATCAGCTTGAGACCCTTCAAGCTCGCGTGCCCGTTCTTGCCGACGATGATGTGGTCGTGCACGGCAATCCCCAGCGGCTTTGCGATGTCGATGATCGCCTTGGTCATCTGGATGTCGGCCTGGGAAGGCGAGGGATCGCCGCTAGGGTGGTTGTGCACCAGGATCAGCGCGGTCGCGGAGAGTTCGAGTGCGCGCTTGATCACCTCGCGCGGATAGACCGGCGTGTGGTCGACGGTGCCGGTCTGCTGCACCTCGTCGGCGATGAGCTGGTTGCGCTTGTCGAGGAAGAGGAGGCGGAATTGCTCCTTGTCGGCGAACGCCATGCTGGAACGGCAATAGTCGATCACCTCGTTCCAGGACGACAGCGCGTTGCGGCTGTTGACCTCGCCCTTGGCGACGCGCTGCGCTGCTGCTGCGATCAGCTTGAGCTGGTTGATCGCGGATTCGCCGATGCCGTCGATTTCGCGTAGGCGCGCGACGGGGGCGTGAATGACCTCGGCGAATGAGCCAAAAGTCTTGATCAGCGCCTTCGCCAGCGGCTTGGTATCGCGTCGCGGTAGTGCCGGAAACAGCGCCATCTCCAGCAGTTCGTAGTCGCTCAGCGCATCCGCGCCCGCGCTGTAGAAGCGCTCGCGCAGCCGCTCGCGATGGCCGTGATAGTGCGGCGCTTCCTCAGCTCTGCTCTTGTCGTGGTTCGGCTTGGCGGGCATCGGCCACAACCATGCCGGACGGAGCGCATTTTGCAACCAAGAAGTGTCGCGAGCTTGGCGGCTCGCTCCGTCCGGCGGCGCCGCTCAGCGATCGGGCATCATCCCCGGCACCAGTGCAGCCAGCCGATCCTTGATCGGACGTCCGAACATCGGCCCGCCCATGCCCGCGGGGCGGCGGGCCCGCCGGCGCGTCCAAAGTCGCGGGCCTATTCAGCCCTGTTCTGACCGAGCATTTTGCGCACAATGTGCCGGCGTGCTCCCTTTCGGCCGACCAGTGCATATTGCGCCTGCTCGAAAGCGGACACATAACCTCCAAAGCGGTAGCTCGGAGAGTCCGGATCAACGGGATACCCTTCAAGCAGCGTCGCTCCGTTTTTGGCAGCGTGCTCTTCCGCAGCCGAGATCATCTTCTGAAACATCCCTTGTCCACGGAAGGGCCTCGACACGAAGAAGCAAACGATCGACCAGATGCTCTGCTTCTCATCACCCGGCATCGTATCGCTCATAGACGCGCGGTATGTGTCCCGAGGCGCGATCGAGCACCATGCGACAGGCTCGGAGTCAAAGTAACCGAGTAACCCGACGGGCTCTCCAGACGATATGCGTCTCTTCATCTCGAGCTTTTTGGCGGTGGCCGGCCGCTCCGCCACCGGGAGCGTCTCCACCGTTCGCCATACCGTGCACCAGCACGATTTGAGGCCGCCTCGGCTCTCAAATAGCTTTTCAAAGTCGCGCCAATTCTCCGAAGTAACTGGCCGAAAGGTTATTTTATCAACCATCCAATAGGTCACCCGCGAGTATTTTGGTTCGACTCATTGCGTGCTGATGGCGTCAGGCGCGCCGAGCGGACCAAGGATCAGCACAATAAAGCACGGATGGCCTCCGCAACAATGGAGCTTGTGCCGCGTCGCCTGAAGTCACGAGGGCCCATTCCTCGTGTAACCAATTGACCACAGGCGGTCCAAAAATCAGACCGGCGATGCCCGGCGTGATCGTCGTCCCCCGATCGCAGGACGCGCCTGGTTTGCCTGAATGACATGGTTGCGCGGTCGCTGACTCGTTCGGCACGTCGCGTTCGATGTTCGGCCAGTTCGAATTCTTGGTGGATCTAAATGAAAAAGCACGTACTGGCAGCCATCGCTGCATCATCGTTGTTCGCCGGCACCGCTTCGGCCGCCGATCTTCCGGCGCGGACCTACACCAAGGCGCCCCCGGCGGTTGCGGTCGCCTATGATTGGACCGGCTTCTATATCGGCGGCAATGTCGGCGGAATCTGGCAGGATAACTCAGGCGCCACGAACTTTATCGAAACCAGGGTCGGTCGCTTGCTGACCAACCCGCAAAATGACTCGATCAGCAACGGCGCCGTGTTTGGCGGCGTCCATGCCGGCTACAACTGGCAGGTGACCCAATGGGTGTTCGGCGTCGAGGCCGACTGGGATTGGACGGGCGTCAAGAACTCGTTCTGCCGTCAGACAGATACTTTTAGCCTTCCCTGCGCCGACAATCGCGATGGATTCCTCACCTACAGCGAGAAAACTGAATGGCTCGCCTCGGTGCGTGGGCGGCTGGGTTTTGCGTGGGACCGTGTGATGGTTTATGCGACCGGCGGCGCCGCTTGGGGCGACGTCAAGACCAGCATCAATGCGAACTGCCTTCTCCTTGGATGCGGAAACAGTTTCTTGCAGCTCAACCAGACCGTCAGTTTCTCGGACACCAGGACGGGTTGGGTTGCCGGCGCAGGCATCGAAACCATGCTCACGCCAAACTGGTGCTGCGCGCCGAGTATCTGCACTACGACCTGGGCAGCGCCGACTATGCCGCCGTTTTTCCCTCGAGTCTCGATGCGCCGCAGACTGCTACGCGGTCACGCAGCTTCCAGTATGACACGGTTCGCGCTGGCCTGAGCTACAAGTTCGGCGGCGCGGTCGCCGCCAGATATTGATTGGCGCTTCTGTTCGACGACAAAAAGCCCCTGCATCGTCCGGGGCTTTTCATTTCGTGCGTCAGGCATGGCGCACCGCCTTACGATTCTAAATGCCGTCGTGCCCCTCGCCTGAAGTTACGAGGGCTCATTCCTTGTGTGACCAATCGACCACAGAGGGTCGAAAAATCGGATCGGCGATGTCCGGTGTGATCGTTGTCCTCCGATCGCAGGACGCGCCCGGATTGCTCGAATGACATGGTTCCGCAGCCGCTGACCTCCGCGCGCATCGCGCTGATTCCCAGCCAGTTGGAATCCGGGGAGCTTGTCGAATGAAAGTCCGTTTGGCCGTGGCTATTGCTGCCGCCACGATCTGCTGTGCTCCGGCACTCGCTTCCGACCTGCCTGTGAAAGCGTCGGTATTCAAGGCCGTCGCTCCCGTCTCCAACTGGACCGGCTGGTATGTCGGCGTCAACGCCGGCGCCAGCCTCTCGCAAGTCAACGCATCCACGCCCGACAAGGTGGATGACCCGGGCGAAGTCAATATTGCCCGCCTCGGCGCGACCGGCGGCGTGCAGGCCGGCTTCAATTGGCAGGCGTGGCCATATTGGGTGGCTGGCCTCGAAGCCGACTTCGGCCACCTGGGAATCGAGCGCACGCTTCAGGATCGGAACGACTTCAATGCTTTCGGAGTCAAAGCGGACTGGTATGGCACAATCCGCGGGCGGCTCGGTTACACCACCGGTCCCTCGCTCCTCTATGTCACTGGCGGTGCGGCTTTCGTGAACGTGAAGAATACGTTTGCGAGCGTCGTTTTTTTATCCGACCTCTGTCGAGAGTTCGAAAACCGCGACGGGATGGACGCTGGGCGGCGGCATTGAAACCATGCTGGGCGGCAACTGGTCGGCCAAGGCGGAGTATCTTTACATCGACGCAGGCGATGCGTCCGTCAGCGGTGCCGACTTTAACAAGGGGACCGCGATCTTCGACAATCGCTTCCACGTCTACAGGGTGGGCGTGAACTATCGGCCGGTGCCGTCGGCACAGCGTGCTGTACACCCGCACTCGCTTCAGGGCTGAACTCGCGCGGCGCCAACTGGACCGGCTGGTATGTCGGCGTCAACGCGGGCGCCAGCCTTTCGCAAGTGAACGCATTTTCACCCAACCTACCTGGTCCGGATGTTGTGGTGGGCGAGCTCGATATTGCCCACCTCGGCGCGACCGGCGGCGTGCAAGCCGGCTTCAACTGGCAGGCGTCGCCATCTTGGGTGGCCGGCCTCGAAGCCGACTTCGGCCACCTGGGCATCGAGCGCACCGTTCAACAGTGGAACGATCAGGGCGATGCTTTGGAAGTCAAGGCGGACTGGTATGGCACGATCCGCGGACGGCTCGGCTACACCACTGGTCCCTCGCTCCTGTACGTCACCGGCGGTGCGGCTTTCGTGAACGTGAAGAATACATTCTCGAGTTTCGATGATTTTTCTCGGAGCTCTGTCCCTGTCGAGAGTTCGAAAACCGCGACGGGATGGACGCTGGGCGGCGGCATCGAAACCATGCTGGGCGGCAACTGGTCGGCCAAGGCGGAGTATCTTTACATCGACGCAGGCGATGCATTCGTCAATGGAGCGAGATTTTTCGAGAAAGTCTCTTTCGAGAACCGTTTCCACATCTACAGGGCGGGCTTGAACTACAAGCTTGGCGGCTGATCGCCGGCAAGCGCCGTAAGCTCCCAACACAACACGCCGTCGCGCCGGCCTTGCCGCCGGCTCGATCTTTTTAGGAAGCTGCTCGCGCACTCGTGCGCTGCACCTCGTCAAGGTCGTTGCAGGTTTCCCCCGCACCAGCGGAGATTTGGCGATGCGTGTCTTAGCGGGAGAGCATTTTTGCAACACTTCCTCGCACAGTGAGCCACTTCCCCCGAACGGATGACGCCATTTCGTTTCACGGCGAATACCAACAACCGTGACGCGAACGTCGCGACTCCTTCGAGGATTGGGGGCGCGATTGTCCGGAACGACCCGAACCCTTCCCGGAAGGTCCAAACAACGACTTGGCTTCATCCCTCAGGAGATTTCGAATGAGAACAACCTTCACCGCCGCAGCTGCGCTCTTGTTGGCCACCACAGTCGCAAGCTCGGCGGCAGACCTCGCTCCAAGCTTCACAAAAGCTGCGCCGCTGGCGTCGGTCTATAGCTGGACGGGCTTCTACATCGGCGGCAGCATCGGCGGGGGGCATGGCTTCGTCCCAATTTGACGACACCACCTGCTTCTTTTGCAACTCGGCGACTCCCACGCGCGGCTTTTTCACCGGCGGCGCCCAGATCGGCTACAATTACCAGCTTGGCGCCGGCCTGGTCGGCATCGAAGCGGACGTGAACGGCAACAGCTCCTTCAAGGACTCCGTCATTGGTGGCGGTGAACCCGAGGCTATTAGGGTCGGCAACCAGGCGGATATCAGCGGAACGATCCGGGCCCGCGCCGGTCTGGTGGTCAACAACGCATTGGTTTACGTAACGGGCGGTGCCGCCTGGGCTGACGTCAAGCAGACCGGAATCGGATTCCGCAATTTAACTGGAGATCCCAATTTTGGTCTTCCCAATGGAATTACCGCCAACCAGAGCGGCGTTCTCTGGGGTGGCGTGATCGGAGCCGGCGTTGAGTACGCCCTGAACCCGAACTGGACGATTGGTGCCGAGTTCCTCCATACGATATATCAGGACCGCGACGCGAATCTCGTAAATTCCAAAGGTAACAGTCTTTGCGGCCCCTTTATTCCCGCAACCGGCTGCGTCGTCCACAACCAGTTGACGACAGACGTCGCGCGCCTTCGCATCAACTACAAGTTCGGGCAATAACAGCCGCCAAATAGTGGTTCAGGGGCCGTCCTCAGGGCGGCCCCTCCGCCCGTGCGTTACTGGCTTCGGCCTCAAATGCGGGCGGAAGCTGCTCGTGCATTTTTGCGCTGCACCCTCGTCAGCCAACATCGATTTTCATTGCCCATATGTCGATCCGTCAGTACGAATTGCACCATGGGGGGGCGTCCGCCCTGCCGGGGGTGCGGCCATCCTTGAGCGAACTTGAACATCTCTCTCGCCTGATCGGCGACATCTACGATGCGGCGCTGGATTCTGCGCTGTGGCCCGATGTCGTCGGCAAGGCCGGACGGTTTGTGGGCGGGCTGTCCGCGACGCTGGTTTCAAAGGACGCCGTCAACATGAGCGGAAACGTCCTCTACGAGAGCGGCGGCATTCCTGATCATTACCGGCAAACGTATCTCGACACATATGCCAAAATGGATCCGGTCACGATCGGCCATTTCTTTGCCGACATCGATCAGCCGATCGCACTCTCGGATCTGATGCCGTACGATGAGTTTCGGGCAACCCGGTTCTACCAGGAATGGGTGGAGCCCCAGCGGCTGGTCGATTTCATCTCCACGACGCTCGACAAGTCCGCGACCAGCCTTGCCTTGTTCGGGGTGTTTCGCCACGAACGCGACGGCATTGCCGATGATGCCGCGCGCCGACGCATGCGCCTTATCGCGCCGCATATCCGCCGTGCCGTGCTCGTCAGCCGGATCATCGATCTGAAGTCGGCGGAGGCGGCCAACCTCGCCGATACGCTCGACGGCCTTAGTGCCGGCATTTATCTCGCTGACGCGAACGGGCGCCTCGTTCATGCCAACGCTGCCGGCCACGCCATGCTTGCGATGGACGATTTCCTGTACGTCGCCGGCGGCCGACTCGTTGCGCGCGATGCGGCGCTTGACCAGATCTTGCAGAAACTGTTCTACGCCGCGCGGGATGGCGATGACGAGGTTGGCGCGCAGGGCATCGGTTTGACGCTGATGGCGAACGACGGGATGCGGTATGTCGCGCATCTGCTCCCGCTCACGGTCGGCGCCCGTCGCGCCGCCGGCGTCGCCCATACCGCGACTGCGGCTCTGTTCGTGCGCAAGGCCGAACTGGAGATGCGTTCGCCTCCGGGAATCATTGCCAAGACGTATAATTTGACGCCCACCGAGCTGCGTGTGCTGCTGGCCATTGTCGAGGTTGGCGGCGTGCCGCAGGTCGCGGCGGCGCTCGGCGTCGCTGAATCGACGGTCAAGACACACCTCAGCCGCTTGTTTGAAAAGATGGGCGTCAGCCGCCAGGCCGATCTCGTCAAGGTCGTTGCAGGTTTTTCGACGATGCTGGCCGGCTAGGAATCCTGGCGACCGACGCCGGAGAGGGGCGGCTTCGCCGTCCACCCCCCTCAGTCCGCCAACTCCGGTAACAGCCCGAGTTGCCCGGCAACGAAACGGTCGATCAGCCGTTTTGGCAGGATCTGCATCATGAACAACCGAAACGACTCGTTGGAGGGCGCATAGCGGACTTTCGGGCGCGGCACGGTCAAGGCCTTGTGGATCAGTTCGCCGATCCGCTCCACCGGCAAGCCGCTCTTGGCGACGACCAGCATCATGGCGCGCATCCACAGCAGCGCCGGGAAGTACGGCGAGTTCGCGAACGGCGACACATCGATCTCCTGCGCCTTGGCCCAGATCGGCGTCTTGACCGCGGCGGGGCCGATGACGATCACGTCGATGCGATACTGCAGGAGTTCGCGACGCAGGCTCTCGGAGAAGCCTTCCAGCGCCTGTTTCGACATGCAGTAGGGAGCGACGAATGGGCTACCAATGACGCCGGACACCGAGCTGATCATCACGATGCGCCCGGGCGGCCCCTTCAGCCCGGCAGCGGCACCGAGCAGCGGCGCGAACGCGCGCGTCACGCTGATAGGCCCGATCGCGTTGATTTCCATCTGCCGGCGATAATCGTCCAGGGACACCTCGAGTGTGGGGCCCGCGACGACGGTCCCCGCATTGTTGACCAGCCCGGCCAATGTCTCACCGCCGAGTGCGGCCCTTACCTCCGCCGCAGCGGCGAGAACCGCCGCCTCGTCGGTGACGTCGAACATCAGCGGCACGAAGTTCGCTCCGAATTCGCCCTTCAGACGCGCGGCATCCTCTGCCTTACGGACGCTGCCGAACACGCGAAAGCCGCGATCGAGCAGGATCTTCGCAGCACTCCAGCCGATCCCAGTCGACGTTCCGGTGATGACGACCGATCGCAAATTCTGAGACTGCATAGATTACCCTCGTTTTCGGTTTATCCGCCGAGCGTGCGCAACATGCGGTCTTCGCGGATTCGTTCAAGTGGCTCCGCGCAGATCTGCGATAAACACTTCGAGAGTGGCAGCGAACGGCACCGCCGTTTACATGCGCCGAAACTTGATTGCTATCCCCCGATCGCAGGACGCGCCCGACGTTCCGGAATGACATGGTCGCGCGATGGCTGACTCGTAGCACGTCACGATGTTCGGCCGATTAATCCGGAGAGCTTGTTGAATGAGAGATCAAGTCGGCAAATGCGCGCCCTTTCCCCTCATCGACGGCGCGCTGTTGTGGCAGAACCCGGCGCGCATGGCACAAATGGCTACCGAGCTGGTGCGGCTGGATGCGACACGCACCGAGGCCGACGCCATGATGGCACTGGTCGACCACGGAATCTTCTCCTCGATCGAGATTGCGATCTTGGTCGAGGATGCGCTTGCGAAAGCTCGCGAGCTCGTCACGCGCGCGGCCAGCGCACCGCTAATGCCGATAAATTGCAATCCACTCACGCCGCTCGAACTTAGTCCCCTCGAGCGGCGCCCGCGCGGCGGCTGGCGAATTGGCATCGAGGTGATCAGCAATGCAGTTGTCGCCCGCCTGATCGCCAGCCGCCGCGCGGAAACTATCGGGAATGTAATCGCGTCGATAATCTTCAAAGGAAGGCTTCCATGAAACCACTATTGCACATTGTCTGGCTGGTTGGCATCGGAGTGCTGTCAGCGCCCGCTATCGCTGTCGAAGTACCGGCCGAGATCGCGGCCGTCGGTGAAGCGCTGGTCGCGACGGTACATGCCGAAGGCGCTCAGCTCTATGAGTGCAAGGAAGATGCGCCAGGCAAGCTCGTCTGGCAGTTTCGCGAGCCGATCGCCGCGCTCATCATCAACGGCAAAACCGTTGGTCGCCATTTCGCGGGCCCGAGGTGGCAGCTGGACGACGGCAGCTCTGTCTCCGGGAAAGTTGCCGGCCGGGCGCCCGGCGCAACGCCGAACGACATCCCTTGGCTCAAGCTTGTCGCTACCCCACAGGGCGACACCGGGCTGCTCGCGGGAACGACAACGATTCAACGCATCAACACCAAAGGCGGGATGATGCAGGGCTCATGCGAGGTGGCGGGCGACTTGCGAAGTGCACCCTACGCGGCAGACTATCTGTTCTATACGAAAGCCCGCTAGTCGGCGTATGCTTCCTCACTTCACGGCAAGGCAGGTCAAGTCACACCACGCCCTGTCGATGACCTCCTGAAATCGATTCAACGGACGAAACTGAGATGACGAACATTAAGCAGCTAATGGAACTGGCAAACGCCGCAGTACCGAGAATCACACCGGCCGAGGCCCGCGAACTGCTCGCGAAAGGCGACACATTGATTGTCGACGTCCGCGACGCTCCTGAAGTCGAAAAAAGCGGAAAGATAGCAGGGGCCGTGAACGTATCTCGAGGTATGCTGGAGTTCCGCGCCGATCCCGACAGCCCCTACCACGACAAACAGTTCAGCAAAGATAAGACGGTGATCGTTTATTGCGCATCCGGGGGGGCGGTCCGCGCTCGCCGGCAAGACGTTGAAAGAAATGGGATACCCGAAGGTATTCAACCTGGGAGCGTTCAAGGATTGGAGCGACGGCGGAGGTCCCACTGACTAACGCACGATCCCGACCCCGCATATCTTGCGAGATTGGGACCGGAAAGCGAGCGACTTCAGCCGCGCTCGCCGGCGGCAGCGCCAGCACCGAATAGATCGCCTGCGCATCGCGCGAGGCACGTAGCTTCTTGGCGACGTCCTGGACGTGCATGGGACCGGCGATCGGAACGGCGCAGGCAGCCTTTCTGCGTGGAGACCGGAAGACTGCGCGTGATCTCGCCTCGCGCGCGAAGACAAGGTTTGCGATCGGCACACCCGGCTGGGTGAAGGCCGACGACATTGTCAATTCGAAGCCGATATAAAATTGATCCCCGCGTTGCACCAACTCACACAATCCGAAGGAATATCCATGGTCTCGCTCCGCTCTCTTGCTCCCCTCGCCTTAGTGCTGGTGCTGGGTCTTCCTGCCGTCTCCCACGCGCAGTCGTTCAACGATGCGCAGAAGAGCGAGATTCAGAAGATCATCAGGGATTACCTGGTCGCCAATCCCGAACTGCTCGAGGAAATGTCCGCGGAATTGCAGAAGCGTCAGGCTGCCGCAGAAGCCGAAAAGCATCGCGTGGCCGTCCAAAAGAATGCGGACGTGATCTTCAACTCACCGCGCGGCGTCGTGATCGGCAACCGTGACGGCGATGTGAATCTCGTCGAGTTCTTCGACTACAATTGCCCCTACTGCAAACACGCGATGGCCGACATGCTGTCGCTGATGAAGTCGGATTCGAAGCTGCGCGTCGCGCTGAAGGAATTCCCGGTGCTTGGACCGGGCTCGGTAGAGGCCGCACAGGTCGCGGTTGCAGTCCGTATGCAGGACTCGACCGGCAAGAAGTATCTCGACTTCCATCAGAAGCTTCTGAGCGGTCGCGGACAGGTCGACAAGGCACGGGCCATGGCCGCGGCCAAGGAAGCCGGTCTGGACATGGCCAAGCTGGAAAAGGACCTCGCCAGTCCCGAGATCAACGCCACGCTCGACGAAAACTTCAAGCTCGCCGAGGAAATGGGTCTAAATGGCACGCCAAGCTACGTGATCGGCAAGGACGTTGTCGTCGGCGCTGTCGGCGCGGCCGGGCTCGCCAAGAAGATCTCAGAGGCCCGTTGCGGAAAGGCAGCCTGCTAGCCCCACGCCATCATTGCGAGGCCTCAGATCAGTGAGAGCAGCGTTCCGCCGTCGGCGATAAACGTCGTGATGATGCGAGGGACGTTGTGGCGGCAATCAGCCGATCTGCTTCTCGCGGTGCCGCTCCGACAGCGTGAAGATCTCGACACCCGTGGCGGTCACGCCGACCGAGTGCTCGAACTGCGCCGACAGCGAGCGGTCCCGCGTCACCGCGGTCCAGCCGTCGGAGAGGATCTTCACATGCGGCTTGCCGAGATTGATCATCGGCTCGATGGTGAAGAACATGCCGGGCTTGAGCTGCACGCCTTCGCCGGGCCGGCCGATATGGATGATGTTCGGCTCGTCGTGGAACATGCGCCCCAGGCCGTGGCCGCAGAAATCGCGCACCACGCTCATGCCTTGCGGCTCGACGAAGCTCTGGATGGCGTGGCCGATGTCGCCGGTGGTGGCACCCGGCTTCACGGCGGCGATGCCGCGCATCATCGCCTCATACGTCACCTCGATCAGCCGCTCGGCCTTCCGTGCGACCGGCTGGATCGCGTACATCCGGCTGGAATCGCCATACCAGCCGTCGACGATGAAGGTGACGTCGATGTTGACGATGTCACCTTCCTTGAGCGGGCGGTCGCCGGGCATGCCGTGGCAGACCACGTGGTTGAGCGAGGTGCAGGTCGAATAGCGATAGCCGCGGTACATCAGCGTCGCCGGAAAGGCGCCATGGCTGAAAGCGAACTCGCGGACGAACTCGTCGATGCGCGAGGTCGGCACGCCCGCCTGGACGATGTCGGTGAGCTCGTCGAGGCACTTCGCCACCAGCGCTCCAGCCTTGCGCATGCCGGCAAAGGCGCTCGGCCCATGCAGCTTGATCTGGCCGGTCTTGCGCAGGGAGGTATCGGAGGCTTCGACGTAGCTCATGCGTGTCAGGTCTTTTACGGGCTCGATGGTCAGCGGAACAGCTTGATTTCGTGTCCTAATCTAATGATCGCGGGCCTTCATGCAAGCCAAGCCTGTCTGCCTTGCGCCCGAAAGCGGGCCTAATTCGGGACTTCCACGACGGTTTCCACGGGCAGGGCGCCGCCGCGGATGCGGATTTCGCGGACCGGGTAGGGAACCCGGATGCCCTCCTGCTTGAAGGCGTCCCACAGCGCCAGCATGACGTCGCTCTTGACCCGGTCCATGCCGTCGGGGTCCGCGATCCAGAAGGTCAGCGAGAACTTCATCCCGGTCTCCCCGAACTCCGTCAGGATGCTGTTCGGCGGCTTGCCCTTCTGCGCGCGGGGATGGGCGGCGGCGGTCTCGGCGGCGAGCTTGCAGACCAGCCGCGGGTCGGCGTCATAATTGGTGCCGAAGGCGATCTTCACTAGCGTGTTCTTGTCGGTATAGGTCCAGTTGACGACCTTCTGCGTCACCAGATCCTCGTTAGGCACCAGGAACTCGCGGCCGTCGCCGGCGGCGACCGAAATATAGCGCGTCTTCATCGCGCTGATCCGCCCGGTATTGTCGCCGATGGTGACGAGGTCACCAGGCTTCACCGATTTGTCGGCCAGCAGGATGATGCCGGAGATGAAGTTGGCCACGATCTTCTGCAGGCCGATACCGATACCGACGCCGACCGCGCCGGAGAACACCGCGAGCGCCGACAGGTTGATGCCGACCGCACTGAGCGCGATTACGACCGCGACAGCCAGCAGGCCCATGCGGATCATCTTGATCAGCAGCACCTGGATTGATGGTGTCAGGTCGGTCGCGCTGTTGATCCGGCCTTCGATGAAATTGCTGGCGATGTTGGTGAGCCACAGCGCGATGATCAGCAGGGCGCCGGCCTTGATCACCAGCAGCGGCGTGAGCCGCAAGCCGCCGAGCACGATGGCGAAGGAATCGAGCAGGTCGACCGCCGCGTCGAGCTGGCCGATGATGGAAAGGGCCGCGACGAACCATGCCGAGATCGACACCACCCTGACGATGAAGGCGTTGTTCAGCACCGAGGTCACCAGCCGGATCGCGAGCCAGGCAAGCCCCAGCTTGGCGGCGACCATCAGCAGATAGCTGCGGCTCGGCCAGGTCATGTGGGACATCACCACGCGGTCGATGATCACGAGCAGGGTGAACACCGCCGTCGAGGCGCTGGAGACCATCACCCGCGCGAAGTGCCGGAGCGGCAGCGGCAAGCGCATCGCCAGCGAGGTCATGTCGATGCGGCTGCGGATGCCGGCCTCCGCGGCATAGGCGATGCCGATCGCGGCCAGGATCAGGCCGAATTGCAGGTAGAACCAGGGTGAGGAGAGCTCCGCCCCGACGCTGCGCGCGGTGGTCTGCACGAACTCCATGAAGTCCTTGAGGTCCATGTCCATCGGGGAAGTCTCGTCGGGAAGGCTTGATTCAAGGGAGCCGCAGAATTCCACAAAGGGGCCGGCCCGGCCATCGATACACCGGCATGTGATGCGCGTTAAGGCGGCAAAATACGGGCAGATTGCCGCGAGTGAGAGAAAATGGGTTGGCGCGCCGCTGTGGCGACGATAAGGATGCATGAGCACATGATTTCGAGATGGGCAAGTCCGTTGGTTGCGGCACACCTCACCTCCCGCAAGCGGGATGAGGGGGCCCGGCCCGTGGGCCCCTGAACCTGATTCTCGTCGATCACCTGGAGTAACCCGCAGCACCGTATGGCTTCCCTCGACTCTTTCAGCCTCGCCATATTGCTCGGCGCCGTCCTGGTGATGGCCGGTATCCTGTCGAGCCTGCTTGCGCTGCGCTTCGGCGCACCCCTGCTGCTCGTCTTCCTTCTCATTGGCATGCTCGCCGGCGATTCCGGCCCCGGGCAGCTCCAGTTCAGCGACGTCGGCACGACCTATCTGGTCGGCTCGGTGGCGCTGGCCCTGATCCTGTTCGACGGCGGCCTGAAGACGCGCTTTGCCAGCATCCGCACCGTGCTCGCGCCCTCCCTCGTGCTCGCGACCGCCGGCGTGCTCCTCACCGCGCTGGTCACGGCGCCATTCGCGAAATTTGCGCTGGACCTCAACTGGGCGGAGTCGCTGCTGGTCGGCGCCGTGGTGGCCTCCACCGATGCGGCGGCCGTGTTCCTGCTGGTTCACACCCAGGGCCTGCGTCTGCGCCCGCGTGTCGGCGCGACGCTGGAGGCGGAGTCCGGCACCAACGATCCCTTCGCGATCTTCCTCACGCTCATGCTGGTTGAATACATCTCGCTGGGCTCGAGCACGCCCGGTCATGTTCTGATGGAGTTCGTTCAGGAGGCGGTGCTGGGTGCCGTCGTCGGCGTGATCGGGGGACGTCTCGTCGTCCTCGCGCTCAACCAGGTGGCGCTGCCGCAGGGCCTGCATGCGCCGTTCGTGACCACCGGCGCGCTCGTGATCTTCGGCGGTTCGCAGATCATGCACGCGTCCGGCTTCCTCGCGGTCTATCTCGCCGGCATCATCATCGGCAACCGGCCGACGCGCGCGCATAATTCGGTGGTGACCTTCCTCGATGCCGCGACCTGGCTGGCGCAGATCGTGATGTTCGTGCTGCTCGGCCTCCTGGTTTCGCCGAGCCGGCTCGTCTCTAGCGTGTTGCCGGCGGTCGCCATCTCGCTCGTGCTGATGCTGGTCGCGCGGCCGCTCGCGGTGTTCGTGTGCCTGGCGCCGTTCCGTTTCAACTGGCGCGAGAAGATCTTCATCGCCTGGACGGGCCTGCGCGGCGCGGTCGCGATCTTCCTGGCGTCGATCCCGATGCTGGTCGGCCTGTCGAAGGCCTATCTCTATTTCGACGTCGCCTTCGTCGTCGTCATCATCTCGCTCTTGCTGCAAGGCTGGACGCTGGCACCGGCCGCGCGCAAGCTGCATGTGGCGCTGCCGCGCACCGAGCGCGGCCCGCGCCGCGTCGAGCTCGATCTCCCCGGCCAGCTCGAGCAGCAGCTCGTCGGCTACTCGGTGCGGCCCAAGAGCCTGTATTTCCGCCGCGGCCTGATTCCATCCTGGTCCAAGCCGACACTGGTGATCCGCAACGAGAACATCCTGACGCCCACCGAAGCCGATCCGATCGCGCCCGGCGACTACATCTATCTGCTGGCGCCGCCGGAAAAGGCCGAGTCACTTGACCGCTTCTTCGTCGACATGCAGCCGAGCTCGGCGCCGGATCCGCACCTGCTCGGCGACTTCATGGTCTCCGGTGAGCACACGCTTGCCGAGCTCGCCGAGATCTACGGCGTGAAGGTCGGTGAGGATGAGAGCAAGCTGACCCTCGCCGACTATTTCGACATCCATCTCGACCGCGCACCGAAAGAGGGCGCTGAGCTCGCGCTTGACACGATCGTGCTCGTCGCGCGCTCGATCTCCGGTGGCCGCGTCAACGTCGTCGGTCTCCGTCTGCCGGAAGAGGACGAGACGCCCGTCCCGCTGACCCGGAGGCAAGCGCTGCGCCGCAGGCTCGCAGATTTGTGGACGTCGGTGGCGGGGGTTTAATCCTTCCGGCGTCCTGGCAAGGCCAACAGGACGGAACTAGCCACAGGCTCGTTCGGCCTAAACCCGCACCGGCCCCAGCGTCTCGAAGTGCCCGCGCTTCTGCAGCCACGTCAGCAGCATCAGGCTGGGGATGGCCACCAGCACGCAGATCATGAAGAACAGCGGCCAGCCGGTCGCCTTGGCGACAAAACCCGCAACGGATGAGAGATAGGTCCGCCCCACGGCGGCGAGCGCGGTGAGCAGCGCGTATTGCGTCGCCGTGTGCAGCGGGTTCTGGCACAGCGCCGAGAGATAGGCGACGAAGATCACGGTGCCGATGGCGCTGGTGAAGTTCTCACAGGTAATGGCGAAGGCGAGCGCCCATTGGCTGGTGCCGACGAAGGCCAGCCAGGAAAAGGAGAGATTGGCGAGCGCCTGCACCACGCCCCCGATCCAGAGGCTGGTCGCAAGCGAGTAGCGCCGCGCAAGGAAGCCGCCGGCAAAGCCGCCGATGAGCGTCGCCGCCAGGCCCACGCCCTTCACGATCGCGGCGTAGTCGTTGCGGGAAAAGCCGAGGTCGATCACGAACGGTGCGGTCATCGTGCCGGAGAAAGCGTCGGTGAACTTGAACAGCACGACGAAGGCGAGCGCGGCGAGCGCGTCCTTTCGCGACAGAAATTCCGAGAAGGCGCCGATCGCGGCGTGCAGCACGCGCGCGAACGCCGTCTCCGTCTGTGTCGCGGCTTCAGCCCGCACCGATTGCTCGGGCTCCGTCGCGACCAGCGTCGTGATCGTCCCGATCAGCACCATCGCCGCCATCACAACATAGCCCCACATCCAGGCGGACGGCTTCGGAATGCCGGTACTTTCGAAGCCCGAGACGATGAACAATGCGCCTGCGGTCGAGACCAGCATGCCGATGCGATAGGCTGCCACATAGGCCGCCATGCCGGCGGCCTGCTCGCTCTCGGCCAGGCTCTCGACGCGGAAGGCGTCGACCACGATGTCCTGCGTCGACGATGTCGTCGCCACCAGCAACGCGCCAAGCGCGACGTAGAACGGCGAGCGCGCGGGATCGGTCATCGCCAGCAGCAGGATCGCGATGATCAGCAGCAGCTGCGAGAACACCAGCCAGCCGCGCCGCCGCCCGAACGCGCGCGTGAACAGCGGTACATGCAGTGCATCCACCAGCGGCGCCCAGAGGAATTTCAGCGTGTAGGGCGTGCCGACCAGCGCAAACAGCCCGATCGTGCCGAGATCGACGCCAGCCTCGCGCATCCACACCAGGAGCGTCGAGCCCGACAGCGCCAGTGGCAGCCCGGACGAGAAGCCGAGGAACAGCACGATCAGCACCCGGGGTTGCAGGTAAACAGCCAGGCTGTCGCGCCAGGAGGTCGCAGGGGCGTCAGAGCCGGCGGGGGAAGTCGCGTCGGGTGCGGTCATGGGGAGGTGTTAGCAGATTCTGGGGGGAGGTGTCGTTCCTGCCGGCCATAAAGGAGGTGTCGTCGCTCGGCTTGACCGGGCGACCCAGTATTCCAGAGGCCGGAGTTATGGGGGACCTGCTATCCCAGAATAGAGATCGTTCCAGTCCGGATTGTCCTTCTCGATCAGTGCAATCTTCCAAGCGCGCTTCCATTTTTTCAGGCGCTTCTCCCGTTTGATCGCATTCTCTGGATCATCGAATTGCTCGAAATAGACCAGCTTCATGACGCCGTATTCCTTCGTGAAGCGCTCCACTAACTGCAATTGTGCTCAGCCACGCGGCGGATGAGATCGTTTCGTCACGCCGATGTACAGCGTTCCACCGATCTTGCTGGCGAGAATGTAGACGTAGTAATGGCGCGCGCCCATCTGCCGCCTCTGGGATACTGGGCGCCCGGTCAAGCCGGGCGACGACAGCGAAATTGGGGCGGCAGCGTACCGGATCTAAGAAGAGAATCACTCCCCCGCCTGGAGCTTCCTTGGAAACAGCTCGGGCGCGCTTGACGCCACGAGGCGCGGGCCCTCCGCCGGCGCATCAGTCTTGCTGAAATCGAGTTCCTCGATCCGGCCCGCACGCTTCTCGATCTTGTCGGCGGAGATCAGCACTTGCCGGACGTCCTCGTTCACGTCGGCAAAGTGCTTCTGCAGCTTCAGCACGCGGTCGCGCAGGCGGCCGAGGTCGTCGCCGAGCTTGATCACCTCGGTGCGGATCTGGTCGGCGGCGTCGCGCATGCGCGCGTCCTTCATGATCTGCTGCATCACCTGGATCGCGAGCATCAGCAACGAGGGCGACACCAGCACGACGCGGGCGCGGTAGGCCTTCTGGATCACGTCGTCGAAACCGTCATGGATCTCGGCGTAAACCGATTCCGACGGCACGAACATCAGCGCCATCTCCTGGGTCTCGCCGGTGACGAGATATTTTTCCGCGATGTCGCTGACATGCTTCATCACGTCGCCGCGCAGCCGCTGCGTGGCAATCCGCCGCTCCTCGTCGCTGCGGGCGTCGTGCAGCGCGGTCATCGCCTCCAGCGGAAATTTCGCGTCGATGCAGAGTGGCCGCTGATCGGGCAGGAACACGACGCAGTCGGGCCGCTTTCCCGTGGAGAGCGTGAACTGGAACTCGTAGGCGCCTTTTGGGAGACCGTCCTGGACGATCGCTTCCATCCGCGCCTGGCCGAAGGCGCCGCGCGACTGCTTGTTGGCGAGCACGTCGCGCAGGGTGGTCACCTGCGTGGTGAGGTCGGTGAGGTTCTTGTGCGCGCTGTCGATGATGCCGAGCCGCTCGTGCAGCGCGCGCAGGCTCTCCATGGTGTTGCGGGTCGAGTGCTCCATGGACTGGCCGACGCGATGGGTCACCGAATCCAGCCGCTCGTTGACGGCGCGCGCCATCTCGGCCTGGCGGCCGGCCAGCGCCTGGGTCATGGCATCGACCCGGCCCGAGGCCTCGCTCTGGGCGCGCAGCACCTGGCTCAGGCGCTCCTCAAGTTCGTCGGCCCGGATCGCGTGTGCCATGGCGAGTTCCGCGCCGCGCCGCCCCGAGCGCGCGATCACCACGGCAATCACAACCAGCAGGATGAGGACCAGGACGCCGAAGCCGATCAGTGCATCGATCGTGCGCACCGGCCAGTCGCCAGCCAGGAAAATGATCTCGTTCATGCCGCTCCTTCTAGCCGATTCGCCGGAATGTGCGAACGAAGAGGGAACGTTTATAGTTAACGGCCCCCTAATTTTCATGGTTAACAAAGCCTAAAGTTTTATGGTTATCGGACCGTTAACGAGTTCCCGGCCGCATTGACCGCATCCGGCATGCGGCTTAAATCGCCGCCATGGCCCTACGAGAAATCATCATCCTGCCCGACAGGCAGTTGCGTCTGGTCTCCAAGCCGATCGAGAAGGTCACGGCCGAGATCCGCAAGCTTGCCGACGACATGTTCGAGACCATGTACGACGCGCCCGGCATCGGGCTCGCGGCGATCCAGGTCGCGCAGCCCTTGCGGCTCATCACCATGGATCTCGCCAAGCGCGACGAGAACGGCGAGACCAATCCGGAGCCGCGTGTCTTCATCAATCCCGAGATCATCGCCTCGTCCGAGGAGCTGTCGGTTTACGAAGAAGGCTGCCTCTCGATCCCCGAATATTACGAGGAGGTCGAGCGGCCGGCGAAGGTCCGCGTTCGGTTCACCGATCTCGACGGCAAGGTGCACGAGGAGGACGCCGAAGGCCTCTACGCCACCTGCATCCAGCACGAGATCGACCATCTCAATGGCGTGCTGTTCGTTGACTATCTGTCGAAGCTCAAGCGCGACCGCGTGATGAAGAAGTTCGAGAAAGCCGCCAAGCGCGCGGAGTGAGTTTTAGTGCTGCTCCGTACTCCCTGTACTCCCTCCCCCCTTGCGGGGGCGGGCAGGGAAGGGGGGTAGCCCAGGAGATGGTTTAACCGGGGCGAAGAACTAGTCCGCGCTCACGCCGAGAATGCGCGTCGTGTGGCACCCCCCCTCCCTAGCCCTCCCCCGCAAGGGGGGAGGGAACACACCGAGTCCTTGTCATGCCCCTCCGCCTGATCTTCATGGGCACGCCCGATTTCTCCGTGCCGACGCTGCTCGAGCTCGTCGCGCACGGCCACGAGATCGCGGCAGTCTATACCCGCGCGCCGAAGCCCGGCGGGCGGCGCGGCCTGCAGTTGCAGCCGACCCCGGTCGAGGAAGCCGCGCGAAAACTCGGCGTTCCCGTGCTGACGCCGAAGACGCTGAAGACGCCGGAGGCGCTCGACGAGTTTCGCGCCTTTGATGCGGATGCTGCCGTCGTCGTCGCCTACGGCATGATCCTGCCGCAGGCGATCCTCGATGCGCCAAAACTCGGCTGCTACAATCTGCACGCTTCGCTGCTGCCGCGCTGGCGCGGCGCGGCGCCCATCAATCGCGCGATCATGGCGGGCGATGCCGAGAGCGGCGTGATGGTGATGAAGATGGATGTCGGCCTCGACACCGGCGACGTCGCCATGGCCGAGCGTCTCGCGATCACGGACAACATGACCGCGGTCGATCTGCACGATCGCCTGTCCCGGCTCGGCGCCGATCTGATGGTGCGCGCGATGGCCGCGCTCGCCCGCGGCGGGCTCCAGCTCAAAAAGCAGAGCGAAGACGGCGTCACCTATGCCGCCAAGATCGACAAGGCCGAGGCGCGGATCGACTGGACGAAGCCTGCGCGCGACGTACTGCGCCACATCCACGGCCTGTCGCCGTTCCCCGGCGCGTGGGCCGAGCTCACTGGGGTCAGCGAGAACGCGCGCGTAAAGATCCTGCGCTGCGAGCTTGCAAAGGGCTCGGGTGCCCCGGGCGAGGTGCTTGACGACCAGCTCACCATCGCCTGCGGCGAGGGCGCGATCCGCATCCTCGAGCTGCAGCGCGAGGGCAAGGCGCGGATGCAGGCTTCGGACTTCCTGCGCGGCGTGAAGGTTGAGCCGCCGATGCGGCTTGCCTGATGCCCCGCTACAAGCTCACCATCGAATATGACGGCGCGCCGTTCTACGGCTGGCAGGTGCAGGAGACGCTGCCTTCCGTGCAGGGTGCGCTGGAGGCGGCGGTGAAGGCCATGACCGGCACCGATGCGCGGGTGCACGGAGCCGGCCGCACCGATGCCGGCGTGCATGCGCGGGGCCAGGTGGCGCATGTCGATATCGCGAAGGAATTTCGCGCCGATCGTTTTCGCGACGGCCTCAACGCGCATCTGCGCCCGCATCCGATCGCTGTGCTGGAGGCGGAGATCGTCCCTGACACCTTCGAGGCCCGCTTCTCGGCGATCAAGCGCCACTACCGCTATCGCATCGTCAACACCCGCGCCAATCTCGCGCTCGACGTCGGCCACGCCTGGCGCGTGCCGCGCCGGCTCGACAGCGATGCAATGCACGCGGCCGCGCAGCGCCTGCTCGGCAAGCACGATTTCACGACGTTCCGTGATACCGAATGCCAGGCCAAGTCTCCGGAAAAGACGCTCGATCAGCTCGACGTGCTGCGCGACGGGCGTGAGATCACCATTGTCACCTCGGCGCGTTCGTTCCTGCACAGCCAGGTCCGCTCGATGGTCGGCTCGCTGGTCTGGGTCGGCGAAGGCCGCTGGACTGCGGACGATCTCTCCGCAGCGCTCAAAGCGCGCAACCGCGCCGCCTGCGGCGTCGTCGCCCCGCCGGAGGGGCTGTATCTGGTGAAGGTGGATTATTGACTCTTTGCCTCTCCCCGCTTGCGGGGAGAGGCCGACGCGCGGAGCGCGGCGGGTGAGGGGGACTCTCCACGAGTCCGACTCGCACCGTATTTGCGGATGCAGCCCCTCACCCCAACCCTCTCCCCGTAAGAACGGGGAGGGGGAGAAGTCACCCGAAATACCTTGTCAGTATCCCGCGATACACCTTCGTCAGCTTCTCCAAATCCACCACCGGCACGCGCTCGTCGACCTGATGCATGGTCTGGCCAACCAGGCCGAACTCGATCACCGGGCAGTAGCTGGAGATGAAGCGCGCATCCGAGGTGCCGCCTGACGTTGACAGCTCCGGCTTGCGGCCCGTCACTGCCTCGATCGCCGAGACTGCGAGATCGGTGAACGGGCCGGGCTTGGTGACGAACACGTTTGAGTTCGACGGCTCCCAGACGATGCGGGCGCGGATGCGGTTGCCGCAGGCTTTTGCCAGGCGCGACTCGACCAGCTCGCGCAGGCTCGCCTGGGTGTGGTTGTCGTTATAGCGGATGTTGAACTTTGCGCGGGCCTGGCCGGGGATGACGTTGCTGGCGGTGTTGCCGACGTCGACCGAGGTGAATTCGAGATTGGAGGCCTGGAACTGCGCACTGCCATGGTCGAGCGGCTCGTCGGAGATCGCCACGATCAGGCGCGAGATATCCGGCACCGGGTTGGCCGCGCGGTGCGGATAGGCCACATGCCCCTGCACGCCGTCGACATAGAGCGTGCCGGATTGCGAGCCGCGGCGGCCGACCTTGATGGTGTCGCCGAGCGTCTCGACATTCGAGGGCTCGCCAAGCACGCAATGATCGAACTTCTCGCCGCGCTCGGCGGCCCATTTCAGCAGCTTGATCGTGCCGTTGATGGAGACGTCTTCCTCGTCGCCAGTGATCAGGAAGGAGATCGAGCCCCTGCCGTCAGTGCGCGGCTTGCCGCCATGCGCGGCGAGATGCTCGAGCACCGCGGCAACCGAGCAAGCGATGCCGCCCTTCATGTCGACAGCGCCGCGACCGTGCAGAAAGCCGTCCTTCACCTCTCCCGAGAACGCGCCCACGCTCCAGGCGCTCTCGTCACCGGGCGGCACCACGTCGGTGTGGCCGGCAAAGCTGATGTGCGGCCCTTCAGCGCCGATCCGCGCGTAGAGATTGTCGACGTCGGCGGTGCCGGCTTCGGAGAACGTTAGGCGGTGGCAGGTGAAGCCGGCTGCGGTTAGGGCGTTTTCGAGCACCCCGAGCGCACCGGCATCGGCCGGGGTTACCGAGGGGCAGCGGATGAGATCGCGGGCAATCGAGAGGGCATCGGACATGAGCCCCGATTAACACGCATGCCGCCGGGTGGGCTAGCGTTTGGCGGGACAATTTCCAGCTCTGCCTGCTGGTCCCAGCTTTTCGCAGGAGACGAGGTGGATGCGAGACGTTCCTCGATTTCGGCGAGGGGGCCGGCCCGAACCGGTTGTCACCCACGCTGCCGCGCAGGCAGAACATTTCGACGAGGCCCCACAGGCACAGCGCGTGGATGGCCCAGTCGAACGGAACGAACCAGCTGGAGTCAGGCAGCAAGTCCCAGAAATAAAACAGCAGCCGGGGGACGAAGAAGAAGGGGACGATCCACCAGCCGCTCCTGTCGCGATCGTGCAGCCGCTTGATTGCGGTCGCAAGGTAGATCCAGAAGAACAGCGACGTGCCGAACAATTTCAGGATCAGGGTCGGGAGGTCGGCGGTCGGCAGCAGGCGATAGCCCCGGAGGTCAACCACCTTGAAGAGGTCGTCGAGGCCGAAGTCGAAGTTGAGCAGGATCTTGGGGGAGATGGATGTGGCCCTTCGAGAACTCCGATGACCTGAACGATGATCTCCTGCACGGCCGTCAACAGCGCGACGATCAGCAGCGCCTGCCACAACAAAGCGCGGTTGATGCGGCCGTCGAAGCGGAAGAGATACCAGATCCAGTCCATGCGAGGGGCTCCGGGCAGTCAAGCAGCCCGGATGTTGGTCTCGATGGAAGGAGGGTGGGTTCGATAAGGCGGGCTGGCGCCACTTGTCACCTCGCCCCGCTTGAGGGGAGAGGTCGGATTGCCTCGGCGATGCGAAGCATCGTCCGGTGCAATCCGGGTGAGGGGGTACAGGTCTCGCGGCCATCTCGTCCGTGGAGAGATGCCCCTCACCCCAACCCTCTCAGCGCGAGCGAAGCTCGTCGCGGCCCCGTAAGAACGGGGAGAGGGTAGGAGAGAGTCTCAATCCCGCAGCAGTTCGTTGATGCTGGTCTTGGACCGCGTGCGTTCGTCGACGCGCTTGACGATCACGGCGCAGGCCGTGCTCGGGCCCATCTGGCCGTTCTTCATGGGCTTGCCGGGCAGGGCGCCGGGCACCACCACCGAATATTCCGGCACTTCGCCGATGAAGATCTCGCCAGTCTCGCGGTCGACGATCTTGGTGGAGGCGCCCAGGAACACGCCCATCGCCAGCACCGCGCCCTTGCGCACGATCACGCCCTCGGCAACCTCCGAGCGGGCGCCGATGAAGCAGTCGTCCTCGACGATCACAGGCTCGGCCTGCAGCGGCTCGAGCACGCCGCCGATGCCGGCGCCGCCGGAAATGTGCACGCGCTTGCCGATCTGCGCGCAGGAGCCGACGGTCGCCCAGGTGTCGACCATCGTGCTCTCATCGACATAGGCGCCGAGATTGACGAAGGACGGCATCAGCACGACGTTCTTGGCAATGAAGGCCGAGCGGCGCACCACCGAGCCCGGCACGGCGCGGAATCCGGCGTCGCGAAAACGGTTCTCGCCCCAGCCTTCGAACTTCGAGGGCACCTTGTCCCACCAGGTCGCCTTGCCCGGACCGCCGGGAATGACGCCCATGTCGTTGAGGCGGAAGGACAGCAGCACGGCCTTCTTCAGCCACTGATTGACCTTCCACTTGCCGTCGCTCCCGCGCTCGGCAACGCGCGCCTCGCCCTTGTCCAGAATCTCCAGCGCCTGATCCACGGCCTCGCGCACCTCGCCCTTGGTCGAGGTCGAGACGCCGTCGCGCGCGTCGAAGGCGCTGTTGATGGTGGATTCGAGGGCTTGGAGGGACATCGGGATTTCCTCTTCGGGACGGAATTTTGATGGATTGGGGCGCTTTTTCGGGATTTGGAGGGGAGGAGTCAAGGCATACTCGGTCGTCGTCCCGGACAAGCGAACGAAGTGAGCGCCGATCCGGGACCCAACCACAGGCAGCGGTTTGGCGAAGACTCGGAGTTGCCAGTCTCGCGCTACAACCAGATCCTGTGGTTATGGGTCCCGGGTCTGCGCTGACGCTTGCCCGGGACGACAGCGGCTAATTGCGCGACAGCCTGCCCAAAAACCCCGCCAGATCATCGGTGACATGGTCGACATGGGCCGCATCCCGGCCCTCCAGCTCCCAGTCCTCGCGCACCACTTCCTTCGTCCCATCCGGCACCACCAGCACCGTGGTCATGCCGAGCTCGTGCGGGACGGCGAGGTTGCGGGCGAGGTCCTCGAACATGGCGGCGCGTGCCGGGTCGACCGCATGGTCGGAGAGGAATTTCCGATAGGTCTGCGGTGCCGGCTTCGGCTCGAACCCGGCGGCGATAATGTCGAACACGCCGTCGAAGTGCGTGGCGAGGCCGAGCCGCGCCAGCACGGCATCGACATGGTCGACCGAGCCGTTGGTCAGGATCAGCTTCCGGCCCGACAGTTTTGCAATGGCTTCGCCGAGCGCCGGATTCGGCTCCAGCGGCGAATGATCGATCTTGTGCACATAGGCGAGGTAGTCATCGGCGCGCACGCCATGCAAAGTCATCATGCCGCGCATGGTGGTGCCGAAGCGGAGGTAATAGTCCTTCTGGACCTTGCGCGCTTCCTCCGGGCTGACCTTCAGCCAGTTGCACACGAACTCCCCGATCCGCGCATCGACCTGCTGCCACAGATTGACGTGATGCGGATAGAGCGTGTTGTCGAGGTCGAATACCCAGGTGTCGACATGGGCGAAGGTGCGGGGTGGGTTCATTATAGCTCTCTCAGCTCGTCGTCCCGGACAAGCGCAGCGCAGATCCGGGACCCATAACCACAGGGAGTGGTTTGACGAAGATTGATAACCGCCATCTCGTGCCACAACCACATCCTGTGGCTATGGGTCCCTGCGTTCGCAAGGACGACATCCGTAAGTGTTGCGCCACCATGATCACATCACGGTATCGCAAAGCGCAGCGTCTTGCCGCCACTCGACATGTCCACCGCGCCAAAGCCCGTGGCGGCGAATCCGCGCGCTCCGCAATCGGCCTGCTGGTTGGTCTCGAACTTGGTCTCGCGTGTGCAGAGCTGCTTGTCGCCGCCCCAGTTCAGCGGCTTGTCCTTCAGCTTGACGGTGCGGTTGTCGCTATCTACGGCCTCGGCGAAGCTGAAAATCTGCTTCGGCTGGCCGGTCACATCAGGATGCAGGCACGTCTTGGGATCGATGCGATACCAGCCGCGGCTCGTCACCGACTTGCCGTCGTCGGTGGCGATCGCCGCCATCACCTTGTGCGTCGTGTCGTTGCACCAGGTCAGGCCGGATGCCGAAGGCGTCTGCACGGCATCGACCATGGTCTTGAAGAAATTCGGCGAGGAGACGATATCGGACGGCAGCCCGCGGCTCTTCAGGAAGGCAGCCAGCGCTCCTTGCGTCTTCGGCCCGTCGACGCCGTCGATCGGCGCGGCGTCATAGCCTGCGATCACCAGGAGCCGCTGGATGCCGGCGAGGCGCGCCTGCTCGTCGTCATATTCGGAATCCTCGGCGAGATAGGCAACGAAATTGCCGTCATCGCCCCGCGTCGGTGTGATCTGGGTGAAGGCGGCCTGGGTCTGGCCGGTGCGGCACTGCCGCGCGGCGGCGATGACGAAATTGTCCTGCGCCACGCACAGCATGTCGCTGCCGTTCTGGGGAATCGGGGATGCGCCATAGACGCCGAGCGCGCGGGCGTTGAGCAGGATGCGGTCGGCGGTCAGCGTGCCCTGCACCACCACGCGGCAGGTGGCGGGATCGATCCTGAACCAGCCGCGTGTCGCGGTCGCCGCCTTGTCGTCGATGCCGATCGCGGCCTCGACGACGTAGGACATGCGGTTGCAGATCTTGAGGTCGGCGAACGCCGGGGCGGAAGAGAAGAAGAACGAGACGACTGCTGTCGGCAGCGTCATCAGGAAGCGCGTCAGGATCGAGCGGCGGGGTCGCCTAGCTCTCAGCTCGTCATGGCCGGGCTTGTCCCGGCCATCCACGGATGACCGTATGTGCGGAGAGGCGTGGATGCCCGGGCCAAGCTCGGGCATGACGACCTTTTTCCGCTGCTCGCGCTCGCTCGTCACTTGTGGATCAGCGTTCCCGTGCCCTGGTTGGTGAAGAGCTCCAGCAGCACCGCGTGCTGCATCTTGCCGTCGATGATGACGACGCCTTGCACGCCCTGCTCGAGTGCGTAGATGCAGGTCTCGACCTTCGGGATCATGCCGCCGGAAATGGTGCCGTCGGCGATCAGTTTCCGCGCATCCTTCACCGAGAGCTGCGGGATCAGCTTCTTCGACTTGTCGAGCACGCCCGGCACGTCCGTGAGTAGCAGCAAGCGCTTGGCCTTGAGTGCGCCGGCGACGGCACCGGCAAAGGTGTCGGCGTTGACGTTGAAGGTCTGGCCTTCCTTCGAGGTCGCGAGCGGCGCCAGCACCGGGATCAGCTCGTAGCCGATCAGCTGGTTGAGCAGCGTGAGATCGACCTTCTCGGGCTCGCCGACGAAGCCGAGATCGACCACCTTCTCGATATGCGAGTCCGGATCGACCATGGTGCGCGTGGCCTTCGACGCGGTGACCATGTTGCCGTCCTTGCCGCAGAGGCCGACGGCCTTGCCGCCGGCTTCGTTGATGTAGCCGACGAGCTGCTTGTTGATCGAGCCGGCGAGCACCATCTCGACGATCTCGATGGTCGCGGCATCGGTGATGCGCAGGCCCGCGGCGAATTCCGAGACGATGCCGAGGCGCTTGAGCATGGTCGCGATCTGCGGTCCGCCGCCATGCACCACCACCGGATTGATCGCGGTCTGCTCCAGCAGCACGATGTCGCGGGCAAAGTTCTTCGCGGTCTCCTCGTCGCCCATGGCATGGCCGCCATATTTGATGACGATGGTTTCCTCGTCGTACTGCTGCATGTGCGGCAGCGCTTCGGACAGGATGCGGGCCTGGTCGAGCGGGGAGATTTCGGTCATGGGGCGGATCTCGCTGGCGGGACTGTCGGGCCGCGTTCTATCTGATTGGCGGGCGAGGCGCAAAGCGGTCTTCGTGCCCCGGACGCAGCGCTTCTTCAGCGGTGCGCTGCAGAGCCGGGGCCCATGTGGCTGCAGGGTCCCGGCTCTGCGGAGCGTCACCATAGCGCGTCGAAGACGCGCGTAAACGCGCTTTAGGTGCCGCACCGCGTCCGGGACACGAGCGTCACTTCCGCGCCACCGCCGCCGCGAGCGTCACTGCCAGCCAGCTTGCAATCATCAGCGTTCCGCCGGTCGGTGCCGCGAACGGAAACAGTGAATGGCCGGCAAATTGCCGCAAGGTGAGGTCGCCCGCGAACAGCGCGGCGCCGAGCACGAAGCCGAACGCGGCAGTGAGGCCAATTCCGCCGTGCAGAAGGCCGCGCGCGAGCAATGCGACGCAGGCCAATATGGCAGTTGCATGAAACAGGAGCATGGCGCTGGCGGAAGCAAGCCGGCTCGCTTCCGTGCCATGGGCGGAGGCGGCAGCGAGCGCGACGCCGCAAGCGCCCATCAAACCGGCAAGCCCAAGCAACAGGCGGAATGCAGCCGTCACGAGGCCCGCTCTTCCAGCAGCTTCGCCATCGCGGCGCGCAGCTCGGCCATGCCGGTCGAGCTCCGTGACGAGGTCGCGAGCACGTTCGGGAATGCGGCCGGATGTTTTGCCAGCGCGACCTCCGTCTCGGCGATGCGCGACTGAAGCTCGGAGGCCTTCACCTGGTCGGCCTTGGTCAGGACGATCTGGTAGCTGACGGCCGAGCGGTCGAGCGTCTTGAGCACTTCGAGATCGACGTCCTTCAGGCCATGCCGCGCGTCGATCAGCACGTAGACGCGTGCGAGTGAGGCGCGTCCGAGCAGGAATTTGTGGATCAGCTCGGTCCAGGACGCGACCTGTGTCTTGGGCGCCTTGGCGTAGCCATAGCCGGGCATGTCGACGAGGCGCAGGTCACTTTTCCCGGGGACCTCGAAGAAGATCAGCTCCTGGGTGCGGCCCGGCGTGTGCGAGGTGCGCGCGAGCGCGTTGCGGCCGGTGAGCGCGTTGATCAGGCTCGACTTGCCGACATTGGATCGGCCGGCAAAGGCAATCTCGAGCCCCGTCATCTGCGGCAGAGTTTCAATCGAGGGCGAGGCCCAGATGAACTGCCAGTCGCGGGCGAACAGCTTTCGCCCGGCTTCGATCAGCTTCGCATCTTTGTCGTCGGTCATGCGAAGGCCTCATCCCTCGTTATCGCCGGGCAAAAGCGCGAAGCGCATCTTCCCGTTCAAATGTCCCGGCCATCCACGCCTATCGGTGTGGCACCCTCCAAAACGTGGATGCCCGGGACAAGCCCGGGCATGACGATGTGGAGGCACTTACGCCCGCCAACAAACGGCGACGCTCGCTACGTCGCCTTCCTTGCGAACGTCGCCTTGAGATTGTCGAACAGCTCCACCTTCACGCCGTTGCGGCGCATGATGAAGCTCTGCTGGATCACCGAGAGCAGGTTGTTCCAGGCCCAGTAGATCACGAGGCCCGCCGGGAAGCCCGCCAGCATGAAGGTGAAGATCAGCGGCATCCAGTTGAAGATGATCTGCTGGGTCGGATCCGGCGGCGTCGGGTTCAGCTTCATCTGGAACCACATCGTGATGCCCATGATGATCGGCCAGATGCCGAGCGCGAGGTAGTGGCCGAACACCGGCAGCGTGGTCGGATCGAACGGGATCAGGCCGAACAGGGTGAAGAGGTTGGTCGGATCCGGCGCGGAGAGGTCCTTGATCCAGCCGTAGAACGGCGCGTGCCGCATCTCGATGGTGACGAACAGCACCTTGTAGAGCGAGAAGAACACGGGGATCTGGATCACCACGGGAAGACAGCCGGCGACCGGGTTGATCTTCTCCTTGCGGTAGATCTCCATCATCTCCTGCTGCTGCTTCACCTTGTCGTCGGGATAGCGCTCTTTCAGCGCCTGAAGCTGCGGCTGGATCGACTTCATCTTCGCCATCGAGGCGTAGGACTTGTTCGCCAGCGGGAAGAACAGCAGCTTCACGATCACGGTCACGAGCAGGATCGAGATGCCGAAATTGCCGAAGAAGCGGTAGAAGAAGTCGAGGCCGAGGAACATCGGCTTGGTGATGAAGTAGAACCAGCCCCAGTCGATCAAGAGATCGAAATGGTTCAGGCCGAGCGCCTTGTTGTAGCCGCCGAGGCCGGCGAACGGGAACACGCCGACAACGCCGGCTTCCTTGGCGCCGGCGAACAGCCGCGCGTTCGCCGTGGCGGTGCCGCCGATCGCGACGGTGACGGGATCGAGCAGATAGTCGGTCTGGTAGGTATGGACGTTGCCGACGGGGTTCGACGAGAAACTCGCCTGGATCTGGGCGCTGGTGTCCGGCAGCAGCGCCGAGGCCCAGTACTTGTCGGTCATGCCGAGCCAGCCATTGGTGGCCTTGAAGTTCACCTTCTTGGCTTCGTCGATCTTCTTGTAGGCGTATTCCTGCAAGCCATGGTCGCCGAGATAGCCGATCAGGCCTTCATGCAGGATGTAGTAGCCCGAGACCTGCGGCGTGCCGTGGCGCGAAATCAGCGCGAACGGATAGAGCGTGACCGGCGCGTTGCCGACATTGCTCACTTCGTCCTTGACGGTGAAGAGATAGTGGTCGTCGACCGAGATGGTGCGGCGGAAGGAGAGGCCCTCGCCATTATCCCATTTCAGCACCACCGGCGTCGAAGGCGTCAGGCTGCCGCTGCCGTCCTGCTGCCAGACGGTCTGAGCGTCCGGCATCTTCACCGTCACGCCCGTTGCCGCTACCCAGCCGAACTCGGCGTAGTAGGGCTCCGCGGTGCCCGAGGGCGAATAGAGGATGATCGGCGGCGACCTCGGGTCGACCGTTTCGCGGTATTGCACCAGCGCGAGATCGTCGATGCGTCCGCCCTTCAGCGAAACGCTGCCGGCAAGCCGCGGCGTGTCGATCTTGATGCGCGGGCTGGCCGCAATCGCGGTGTCGCGGGCAACGACCGGCTGGGCCTGCTGGTTCGCGGCCGGAGCCGCTGACGGCTGGGTCGCGCCACCGGCTTGCGGCGCGGCGCCCGGCGTCGCGGTGGCTGTTGGCTGCGGCGCATTCTTCTGGAGCTCGGCCTGCACCTGCTGCTGGGCGCGCTGCTTCTCCATCTGCGGCACGTTGTAGAAATACTGCCAGGCGATCAGCACCAGGCCCGACAGAATGACGGCGAGGATGGTATTGCGATTGTCGGTCATCTCTAGGGTCTCGTCATCAATCCGGTTTGCGGCTGGCGGCGGCGGTGGCACCTGGCCTCTGGCCGCGTCCCTTCGCCGGTCCCTTGGACAGTCCTTTGGGCGTATGCCGCGCGGGCTTCGTGAACGCTATGCGCAGATCGTCGAGCATGGTGGCGAAGTCACGCGAGAGCGCGTCCCTTCGGCCAACCAGCACATAATCATGATGGGGCTGCATCGACACCGGATCGAGCCGCTTCACCAATTCGCGAAGCCGGCGCCGGATGCGATTGCGCTCGGGGGCGTTGCCGTTCTTTTTGGTAACGGTGAAGCCGATCCGGATCGGGCCGCTGTCGTCGCGGCGGCGGCTTTGCAGGACGAACGCGGGGCTATTCGCCCGCGCGCCATTGGCAACGGCGAGGAAATCCGCCCGCTGCCTCAGCCGATCCATGATGAAATCCCAAAAAGGGGGTCCGGCTCAGGCGCTCAGACGCTTGCGGCCGCGGGCGCGGCGGGCGGCGAGGACCTTGCGGCCGCCGGCAGTAGCGAGGCGGGCACGGAAGCCGTGACGGCGCTTACGCACGAGTTTGCTGGGTTGATAAGTCCGCTTCACGGCTTTTTCTCCGCTGACCGGGCAATTTGCCTGTAGAATTGATGGTAAAGTCCTGAAGATGCGGCCCAAAATGGGCCCTTTTCGGCCCCAAAGAGAGCCGCTCCCGGTGTCACACCGGGTCATCGCGGACAATTTGCGCGGCTTATAAGGGAGCGCCTTCTTTTCGTCAACGCCGCAAGAGCGCACGACACCGGTGAATATCGCTGTTTGTGCGGGGTTTTAAACCGTTGAGGTGGCGACTCGCGATGTCAGCGCTTACATCCCACCTTGGCAGATTAGCGATCCGTAATTTGACCGGACCAGGGGCCCGGCCGCATCCTTCATCCGCCGAGCAGCGAGGGCGAATTTCGTGGCAGCGACAGACCTCCAGCCGATCCACGATCAGGATCAGCCGGACCAGCCGGCGATGCGGCCGCGCGGGTCTAGCGGGCTCGGCCTGTCCGGCAAGCTGCTGCTGCTCACCGTTCCCCTGGTGATGATCGCGGCCGTCCTACTCTATGTGCCCGCCATCGCCAACTTCTGGGTCAACCGGCTCAACGACCGCGTGGCGGCCGCCAACACGGCGGCGCTGGTGCTGGATGCGGCGCCACTCGGCATGGTCCCCGAATCGCTGTCGCGCCAGATCCTGAAAAGCATCAATGCCCGCGCCGTCGCCATCAAGATGGGCCAGCAGCGCCGGCTGCTCGCCAGCGACAATTTGCCGGCCGCCATCGAGCATGACATCGACCTGCGCGACATGACGGCCTGGGAGGCGATCACCGGTTCGTTCCGGATGATGCTGGAGACCGGCAACCAGGCGATCCGGATCGTGGGGCCCGGTGTTGGCAATGCCCAGTTTATCGAAATCGTGACCGACGAGCTGCCGCTGCGGCAGTCGATGTATCGATTCTCGCGCAACCTCGTTGTGGTTGCGCTGATCATCGGGGTGCTCACCGCGGGCCTCGTCTATCTCGCGCTGCATTACCTCTTCGTGCGACCGATGCGGCGGCTGACCGCGAGCCTGGTCGGCTTCCACGAAAACCCCGAGAGCTCGGCGCGGATCATCGTGCCGAGCCAGCGCAGCGACGAGATCGGGGTGGCCGAGCGCGAATTGTCCGACATGCAGCGCGACCTGATGTCGATGCTGCACCAGAAGAGCCGGCTTGCCGCCCTTGGCCTGGCCGTCTCCAAGATCAACCATGATCTGCGCAACCTGCTCGCGTCGGCGCAGCTCTTGTCGGACCAGCTCGCCAGCGTGCCTGATCCGCGGGTGCAGCGCTTCGCGCCGAAGCTGGTGCGCTCGCTCGAGCGCGCCATCGCCTTCTGCCAGTCGACGCTGTCCTACGGCCGCGCCCAGGAGGCCGCGCCCGACCGCCGCATGATCCTGATCGAGCCGGTCGTGCTGGAGGTGCGCGAGACCGCGGGGCTCGCCAGCGACGCCTCGATCGCCTGGGTCGCCGCGATCGAGCGCGGGCTCGTGATCGATGCCGATCCCGACCAGCTGTTCCGCGTGCTGCTCAACCTCGTCCGAAACGCTGCCCAGGCGCTGGAAAGCCATTCCTCGGGCGATGGCGGCGCGCAGCAGATCCGGATTACCGGCAAGCGCGAAGGCGCCGTCGCGATCCTGGAGGTCTCCGATACCGGCCCGGGCGTGCCCCAGAAGACCCGGGACCACCTGTTCGAGGCGTTCCAGACCTCCGGTCGTCCCGGCGGTAGCGGCCTCGGCCTTGCCATAGCCGCCGAGCTGGTGCGCGCCCATGGCGGCGACATTCACCTCGTCGAAGGCACCATCGGCGCCACTTTCCGGATCGTCATCCCCGACCGCCCTGTGGAACTGCTCTCCATCCGCAACGAGCGGGCAAGGGCGTAGGGCACGGCCGTTGTGTCATTCCGGGCTCGCGACTTCGTCGCGCTCCGGAATGACAATCGAGAGGTGGAAATGCTCCAAAATACCGCTCATGCAGACCTTGCCAATCGGGACAAGAGCGGTTAGTCAGAGCGCTCTTTCGCACCCCTCCCGGCCCTCCGGGAGAAGCGTCGCGGGCCACGCCCGCAATCGCTGTTTGCGAAACACGCGCCCGTAGCTCAGCTGGATAGAGCATCAGACTACGAATCTGAGGGTCGGACGTTCGAATCGTTCCGGGCGCGCCATTTTGGCTCCGCTTTCACTGCGGAGTTCCGTAGATCCCTAGAGCGATGGACGATCTCGGATCAGCATTCAAGCTGAGCCGGGCGATCAGCACGGCGAGCTTGCTCTGTCGATGGGCCCGGTCTTGCCGAAGATCGCCTTGATCTGATTCCGCACCGTTGCCCGCGAGATCTGCAGATCGCTTGCGATCTCTTGAGGGGATGACCACGGCGGGAGCCTTCACGCTCGCCAATCCGGAGCTGCGCGGCGGCGCTTTTGACTACCGCCTGTTCCACGGCGGAGTTGACGGCAGCAATCCAGAGAACTGGTATCTGCGCTCGACCTTTGTTGTGGGACCACAGCCGCCGGAGCCACCAGGGCCGTTGCCGCCGACGCCGCCAACGCCCGGCCCCGGCACCTTCCCGATCATCGGGCCGGAGCTTGCCACTTACGGCGTGGTGCAGCCGATCGCGCAGCAGCTCGGGCGCGGCATGCTCGGCACCCATGATGAGCGCATGGGCGCGCTCTATTATCAGGCGGGCGTGCCGTGTCAGCCGGCGCAACAACCCGTCTACACCAAGGCGCCGCCCCTCTATACCAAAGCCCCACCGACCGACTGCGGCCCGGAGGGTTGGCGTCCGGCGGTCTGGGGCCGGGCGTTCGGCCAGCAGATCGACAACCATTATCAGGCCTTCGCTGATCCGCGCGCCGATGGTCGGCTCGCCGGCTTCCAGGTCGGTTTCGATGTCTTGCGCAGCGACAGCCTGATATCAGGACATAAGGATTATGGCGGCCTCTATTTTGCCTATGGCAACGCCAATGTCGATGTCACTGGCCTTGTCACCAACCCATCAGCGACGGCTTACGTGCTGCAGCATACCGGCGGCCTCAACCTCAATGCCTATTCGGGCGGCGCGTACTGGACCCACTACGGGCCTCAAGGCTGGTATCTCGACCTGGTGCTGCAGGGCACGAGCTATGGTGGTTCGGCGAGCACGGAGTTCGCGCGTCTTGATACCACGGGGTCCGGCTTCATCTCCTCGCTCGAGGGCGGCTATCCGATCGCGTTGCCGATGTTGGGGCCGGGTTTTGTGCTGGAGCCGCAAGCGCAAGTGCTGTGGCAGTGGGTCAGCTTTGATTCCGGCTTTGACGGGCTCGGTCCGGTGGCGCTGGCACGGCCTCAGGCACGACCGCGCGGCTCGGACTGAAGGGCAAGTGGACCATCACCACCGACAGTGGGCAGGTGTGGCAGCCCTATGTGCGCGCCAATGTCTGGGCCGACTTTGACGGCAACCCGACGACGATGTTCGGGGTGGACCGCGTGCCGCTGATCTCGCACGCGCAGTACATGGATGTCGATGCCGGCTTCTCCACCAAGATCGACGCGCATTTCTCCGCCTATGCCGATGCCGGCTATCAGTTCGCCATCAGCAACGACGGCGGCGGCAAGCGCAACGGCGTCAAAGGCACCGCCGGCCTGCGCTATCAATGGTGAGGGCGCAAGCGCAGCTGGCCTACCAGAACATCAATATCAACAGCGCTTCCGACATTGGCGCGCAGGTCCGGTTTGCCGATGTCGATTCACTGCTCGGCCGGATCGGTGCGCGGTTCGGACGCACCTGGAATATCGATGACACGCCGCGCACCATCACCGCCTGGGTTCGCACTGAATCTGTGGAATGAGTTCCGTGGCAATCCCGTCATCTCGTTCTCTTCCGAGACCGGTGCAATTCCGTGGAGGGTCTGACGCTAGATAGCGATCGCTGACCGATAGGGATCACAACTGAAACGCCGCAGTTCCGCCTGCGCGGAGCACGCGCTTTACCCTTCATGGCCGTTTCGAGAGCCTTGCGATTGCCGCGTCGGCAGCATCTGTGCCGGCGGGGGATTTCAGGCGGCGCGGTCGCGAGGGCAAAATGCCGATTGCAGAACTATTCGCGCGTGGGGAGTGCAGGTTCTGGGAGACTTGCTTGGCGGCGCTTTGGATGCGCGCCTGCAGCAGTGCCAGACGCTCGGGTGGCGTACGCGCCTCCGACGTGATGAAGACCAGGCTGCCGACAACCTTCTGCTCGGGGCTAAAGATAGCCGTTCCGATTCCCAGAAGCCCACGATCGACCTCGCCGTGCGAGACGTACGCGCCGGCGCTACGCAGGCGCTTGAGGTTGGAGCGGAACTGATCCCAGTTTTCGCCCAGCCCCGCGCTGCGGATTTCGTTCGCATGCCACAGCATCAGGTTGCGCAACTGATAGGGCGGTAGATTTGCCAGGATGGGCTTGGCCGTTGCTCCGCGAAACATCGGAAAAGGTCGTCCGCGCGTGTAACTCGACTCGATGGAGGTGTCGGGCCAGTAGCGGTCTACGCACATGACCTTGTCGCCGTAATAACTGCAAAGCATCAGGTTGGCATGCAGCTCGTCGCCGACGGCGCGCATGACATCGCGCGCCGCGCGCATCAGGGGATCGTGCTGACGAAGATGGCGGTCAAGTTCGATGATGCGTGAGCCCAGCACGTAGGCGCCGCCCGCAGTGGGGGTCAGCAGCCCGCTTTCGGTCAGCGATTTCAGGTAACGATATGCAGTAGCGCGGGAGCACTCCAGATGCGCCATGACATCTTCCTGGAACACGGCGGTCGTGTCGTCGCGGAAGAGGTCCAGAATGGACAGCATGCGATCTGGAGAGCTCATTGCGTGTTGGCTTACCTAGTGAATGTGGAAGCCGCCATTGACGTCGACCACAATGCCGGTTGAATAGGAAGAGAGATCGGATGCGAGGAACAGGATGGCCTGCGCCACTTCGGTTGGCGAGCCGAAGCGTTGCAGCGGAATGCCTTGTTTCAGATCCCGCTCCCAATCATCGCCGAATTTTCCGAGAGTCATATCAGTTTCGATGATGCCGGGCGCCACACAATTTGCGCGAATGCCGCGTGGTCCCAATTCGCGCGCCAGGGCCTTGGTGAAGCTGATGACGCCCCCCCTTGGAAGCTGCGTAGTGCGAGCCGCCCAGCAGGCCGCCGCCCCGCAGAGCTGCAGTCGATCCCAGGTTGACGATCGCGGGCCTGCGCTCGCTTTGCATCAATGCCGGCAACGCCGCCTGCGTGATGTTGTAGGTCCCGGTGAGGTTGACCTCGATCATGCGGCGGAACTCATCGTCGCGCATGTCCCAGATGCGCGTGGCGGCCACGATGCCGGCATTGTTCACCAGTACGTCGATGCCGCCTAGCGCGGAGACGGCCGCCTCTATGGCTTGATCGCAGGACGCGATATCAGCGACATCGCAATGCAGGTTGACGCGTCGGTCCAATAGGACAGGTTGCTGGGCGGCGGGGTAGGCGCTGTCCAGCACGGCGACGCTGGCGCCCTGCGCGAGGAACAACTCCACGATCGCCGCGCCGATGCCGCGCGGGTTGGCCCCGCCCGTCACCACCGCGCGCTTCCCGGCGAGCAAGCCGGTAGCATCCGCGCTCATTGCTGCACCAACGGGCATGCGCCCTGGTTGAGCGGTCGAAATGCCTGCTCGGCGGGGATCTTGCGCACCAGCTTGTAGTAGTCCCAGTCGCGTTTCGATTCCGCCGGCTTTTTGACCTGGAACAGATAAAGATCGCGCATGACGCGGCCGTCTGCGCGGATGCTGCCGTTGTCGGTCATGAAATCATTGATAGGAGTTTCATGCATTTTCTTCAATACGGGTTCGGATGCATCGCTGCCGGCCGCCTTGATGGCGTTCAGGTAGTGCATGGTCGCGCCGTAATTGCTGGCCTGTACCATCGAGGGCATGCGGCCGGTGCGCTTGAAGAAACGTTCGGACCATTGGCGCGCCTTATCGTCCTGGTCCCAGTAGAACGGCTCCACCAGGTTCAGCCCCTGTGCATACTCCAGGCCCAGGCTGCGCACGTCGACGATGCTCATGAAGAGCGCGGCCACCCGCTGCTTGCTGCCCATGATGCCGAACTCAAACGCTTGCTTGATGCTGTTGATGGTGTCGCCGCTGCCATTGGCCAGACCAATGACCTGCGCTTTCGAAGCTTGAGCCTGCAGCAGGAAGGACGAAAAGTCGGAGGTCGAGATCGGGTGCCGGACGCTGCCCAGCACTTCGCCGCCCCTGGCCTTCACCACCGCTGAGGCATCGCGTTCGAGCGAATGGCCGAATGCGTAGTCCGAGGTGACGAAGAACCAGCTCTTGCCGCCGTCCTCCGTGACGCCGCTGGCCACACCGGTCGCATAGGCATAGGTGTCGTAGGTCCAGTGGATGCCGTTTGGCGAACAGGCTTTTCCCGTCAACTCACCCGAACCGGCGCTGGTGTATATCACCACGCGCCTCTTCTGCCGGGTCAGATCCTGCACAGCCAGCGCGATGGCCGAGTTCGGCACGTCCAGGATCATGTCGACGTTTTCATTCTCGTACCAGCGACGCGCGATGGACAAGCCGGTGTCCACCTTGTTCTGGTGATCGGCCGAGACGACTTCGATCGGCTTGCCGAGCAGGGTGCCGCCGAAGTCTTCCACCGCCATCTTGACCGCCTCGACGCCAAACTGACCGGAGAGATCGGCCATCATGCCGGACTGGTCGCCCAGCACACCGATCTTGACGACATTGTCGGACACTTGCGCGTGTGCCGCCATTGGCAGGGCGCTGAGCAGGCAGGCGGCAACGACGTTCTTGTATTTGAATTGCATGGGCATGTTTCCTCGGGGATTGGCTTTAGCGCCGGCCTATGCTGACCGGGCACGTGGGTGCGCCTATTCCAGCGTCTGGCCGGCGAATGCGTCGATGAACAGGTTCGGCTTCAGGAAGAAGCTCAACACCAGGGCGCCATTCGGCGAACGCGCGATGTGGCGGTTACCGCGGGGGCGCCAGACATAGTCGCCGGCACTAACCTCGCCCTCTTCATCAACGATCGAGCCTTCAAGTACGAAGGTTTGCTCCACTTCCACGTGTTCGTGCAGCGGCAATTCGGTGCCCGGCTGCCAGCGGAACAATGCGGTCAGCAGGCCGGTCTCCTTGTCCTGCATCAGCACCTTCATGTCGATGCCGGGCACTTGCGTGGGCTTCCAGGGTAATTCGCCCACTTTCAGAAAGCGCGACGCCAGCGGGTGCAGCGCGTCGAGGTCAGGGCGGCCGGGTGTTTCCAAAGCCATGGTGTCTCCTCCAAATTCCTGTTGGAGATTTAATGATATTCTCTCCATTGAGTATTTGTAAATAGTCTTATATCTTGCGACTTTGTTGAAGGCGGACGCTGCGACGCAGGCTCGCTCCGAAGGGGGAGTCAGGCGGCAAGAGGTCGGCCTCGATGACCGAGGGGACAAAAGTTGAAGCATGACTACCTGAGCGAGACCTTTGGTCTCGGGGGGGAGAGCAGCGCTCGTGACGGGCGCAGCACGCGGGTTGGGGTTCGCCATTGCACGCGGTCTGGGCCTGGCTGGGGCGCGCGTCGTCATCAACGACCTGAGCGCGCAGGCCTGCGAGGAGGCGGCGGCGCAGTTGGCTCAAGAGGGCATCGCGGCCCGCGGCTTGGCCTTCGACGTAGCCGACGGTTCAGGCGTCGCCAAGGCGCTGGCGCAACTTGAGGCCGACGGCCTGCCCATCGATGTGCTGGTCAGCAATGCCGGCAACCAGAACCGCAAGCCCGTGGTGGAGATGTCGTTGGACGAGTGGCAGGCCTTACACAATGTCCATGTCAATGGCGCGTTCAATTGCGCTCGCGCCGTGCTGCCCGGCATGACGCAACGCGGCTTCGGGCGCATCGTGCTGATGTCTTCGGTGGCAGGACAGGCCGCCATGCCCAACATCGCCGCCTACGCCACCGCCAAAGGAGCTATCGCCGCATTCACGCGGGCGCTGGCGGTTGAATATGGCGCACGCGGAGTCACGTGCAATGCGTTGGCGCCGGGCTTTGTGCGCACCGACTTCACGCAAGGCTTGCAGGACAATCCGCAGTTCCAGACTTTCCTGTCTTCGGCTGTGCCGGCCGGCCGCTGGGCGACTCCGCAGGATGTCGCTCCGGCCGTGGTGTTCCTGGCTTCGGCGGCCGCCGCGTTCGTCAATGGGCATGTGCTCGCGATCGACGGCGGTCTCCTGGCGCGTATGTAAGGGGGGCGCCCAGCGCGCCTGCAAATTGATGTTCCTGCACGTGGTAATGATGCAGCTCAGTCGTGATGCCGATGCGCAATTCCATGAGCGCGTCCGGCACTATTGCGCGCGCATCAGGGCGGAATGCGACGGCGTCGCCGACTATGATTTTCAGCGTAACGTGGCAAGCCGCTCCGACGGGCTGGAGTATGCTGTCATAGGCGCATTTGCCGATTCGGCCGCTCACGATCGCTATCAGGTCAGCTCGGTTCACCAGGAAATGAAGGCCTATATGGCCGGTTTCATCGCGCGTCTGGTGGTTTGCGATAGCGAAATCCAGACCCTCTCGTGAGGGCTCGCCGAAACGATCGGGATTGAGACCGCAAGGCACCGCTCTGGCCACCGTCGCGGCTCGTCGAGCCGGGCGATGCTTCCTCAGGTTCGCAACGGCGCCCGATACTCGGCCGCGAGAGTCTCATCGGCCGACGTGTGGCGGACGAGATTGAACAGCGGCGTGAGGACGATTGTCAGAATGAGGTTGAGGATCACGGCGTACAGCGCCGAATAGCCGGGAAAGGTGAAATCGCCTACCGCAAGAGCATAGGTCGGGGTGAGGTTCGCGGCGACGAACATTGCGCTGCCTGCGACTATTCCCGCGGCCCATCCGACGACCAGCGCCCAATCGTTGAACCAACGCGTGTAGACGCCGAGCATCACGGCAGGCAGCGTCTGGATGATCCAGATTCCACCGAGGAGCTGCAGGTAGATCGCAAATTTCGATGGCACGAACACGATGAAGGCCAGCGCGCCGAACTTGACGATGAGCGACACCCACTTTGCCATCTGCGCTTCCTGCTTGTCGGTGGGCGCACCGTTGATGAATTCGCGGTGAATGTTGCGCGTGTAGAGATTGGCGGCAGCGATCGACATGATCGCAGCCGGCACGAGCGCTCCGATGCCGATGGCGGCAAAGGCGATGCCGACAAACCATGACGGGAAGGTGTGGAGGAACAGCGCCGGCACCGCAAAGTTGTTGCCGAACTGTCTGAAGCCGGTTGCGTATTCGGGAAGATTGCCGACGCCTGCGGCAATCGCGAAGAAGCCGACGAGTGCAAGCAGGCCAAGCATGAATGAATAAGCCGGCAGAAGTGCCGCGTTGCGTCGAACGGCGCGTCCGCTGCTGGCACTCAGGATGCCCGTGATCGAATGGGGGTAAAGGAAGAGCGCAAACGCCGATCCGAGCGCCAGCGTCGCGTATGCGCCGTACGCGCCGGTCGTATTGGCGCCGGGCGTAGCCAGCAGGAGTTTCGAGTCCGGTACGGCTGCGAAGATCTTTTCAAAGCCGCCAAGCTGTATGGGAACGGCCACGACAGCGGCGAACGCCGTGACGTAGATCAGGATGTCCTTGACGATGGCGATTGACGCGGGGGCCCGCAGTCCGCTGGAATACGTGAAGGCAGCGAGGATGATGAACGCGAGCAGCAACGGCAGGTCGCCACTGTAGCCCTCGCCGGAAACGCCCATCCCTCCGATCACGACCTGAAGTCCGACAAGCTGGAGCGCAATGTAGGGCAACGTCGCGACGATGCCGGTGACCGCCATCGCCAGTGCGAGCCAGCGATTGCCGAAGCGCCCGCGGACGAAGTCGGCGGCCGTGATGTAGTTGTGCCGGTGGCAGACGTACCAAAGCCGCGGAAAAAACAGGAAGAGAATGGGATAAGCGACGATCGTATACGGGACAGCGAAGAAGGCGACCGCGCCGGCCCCGAAAGCCAGCGCCGGAACGGCAATGAAGGTGTAGGCCGTGTAGAGGTCGCCGCCGATCAAGAACCAGGTGACGATTGTGCCGAAGCGGCGTCCGCCCAGGCCCCATTCGTGCAACTGATCGAGGTCGCCCCTGCGCCACCGCGCTGCAGCGAAGCCGAGCCACGTGATCAGGGCAAATAGCACCACGAAGATGCTCAACGCAGTCCAGTTTACGTCCTGCACGGCATTCCTCCCGATTGGCCCTCCTTCGTTATTCGTCTTCCCTCCTGTGTGATCGCGCCCGCGGGCGCGGCTAGTCCTCAGTTGCGAAATAGACGATTGCGGTCAGGATGGCTCCAAGGATGATCCAGAGAAGCTGGTACCAGTAGAAGAATGGAATGCCGATGAAGTCAGGTTCTTCCACGTTGTAGAACGGTGGCCAGAGAACGGCGACGAATTGAATGAGGAAGAGCAGATACCACCAGCTCCATACGGTGCGGCCGGTGGCTGCTTGCTGGATGCTGGATTTCGAACCGACGCCATTTGACATGCAGACCTCCTTCACCGAGGTGCGCCGATGCCGGTCAATGAAGCGGACTGTAGCGAAGCTATCTCGATGATCCCGGCAGCGAAAGCCGGGGCTCGTCACCTTCCCACGCAGCCTTCTCATCCGCGTCGTCGTAACGCATCACCTGTTCCCGAGTTCCATCCCTCTTTCGGTTATGGCGAGCCTTCAGCCGCATTGCAGCACAACGGCATACGCGTCGACTGTCACAATGGCTGGATGCCAATGACGGATCACCCGCCGCCCGTTCGCCGGCGGCGGGTTCGGTGAGCGATCCGACGCAGTTCCGCATGAGGCGGCATTGTCTCAATGATGATGAGCCGACACGCTCTTGACCCATTGGGTCAACAGATCCGCGGTGGCGGATTGGCCGACATCACCCAGGCTGATCATGCCGACCATCCGCTTGCTCTTGTTGATCACGGGCAGCCTGCGGACCTTCAGCGTCTCCATGTGATGCACGGCTTTCGCTAGGTCGTCGTCTTCCCGGCAGCAATGGATGCCTTCGGTCATCACGTCCCGCGCTGTCATGCGCGCGGCGTTGAAGTCCTTGCTCGCAAGGCCTTTGCAGACGATGTCGCGATCGGTCACCATCCCGATCAAATGGTCGTCTTCGCCGATCGGAATGCAGCCGACGTCGTGCCCATTCATCAACTTCGCAATCTCGGTGATTGGGGTGTCGGGGCTGACCCAATCGACGCCCTTGTGCATTACTTCCTTGACCTTCATGGAGGACCTCCGTTGTGAACGCAGCCCCCGCGATGTGACGATACAACGAACCGCGCGCGACCGCACGCGCGCTGCGACGAAGGCGTCGCTAGGATCAGTTCGTCGACGTGCCGCGTCCGTCGTGCATGCTGAAGCGTCCATGCGGCGCATTGGCCGTCAGGTGCTCGAACTGCGCATGCGTGAGCTGGAGCAGTGTCTCGTGATCGCCGGCTTCGATATAGACCTCGGGCTGGGCCCGGAGACTGTCATCGACGATGAGATCGAGCCCGTAGCACCGGCCGACGGCCGGCACGGCGCCGTGCGCGCAATCCGCGAACAGCCGGTTGATCTCGGTTTCGTTGGCCATCACGAGATCCTCGCCAAGCCTTTCTTTCAAGTCGGGCAGGTTGAGATGGTGCGATGCGGGTACGACCGCGAGCATATAGCCGCCGTCATGCCGCAGTACGACGGCCTTGGCGAGACGATCGCCCGAGACGTGGCAAGCCTGCGCCGTACGGGTGGATGACATGGTGAGATCGTGCGGGATCTCGGCATACTGGATGTTCTCTGCAGCCAGATATCGGTGCAGCGTGGGAGCAATGGACATGGCGTCCTCCGGATGGGTATGCGAGCCATCCACCGTGAGGCTGCCCCCGCCCCACGATGGGCGGCCGCGTGATTGCCGGACTTCAGCATAGGCTTTGCCCTCGAATGCCGCAATTGGTTCGGGCGTTCGAATCGTTCCGGGCGCGCCACTTCGGTACAAAACTATGAACGCCGAACGCCGCTGATTTCCCGCTGGAAGCGGCCACAAGCGTTCGCAGCAGTTCTGACCTCGATCCCATGATGCGAACTTCGCTATCGGCGACCTCGACGCGCTGCGAGAGAACAGAGCGCTGGATGCCTCAAGCTTCAGGAACCAAAAACGCCATCAGCCGATCGGTGAAGGCTTCGGCGGAATCCACATTCGAGATATGAGCCGCGCCCCCGATGCACGCATAATGCCCGCGCGGCGCGGCACTCGCCATTCTCTGACTCTCTTCGGGGACCGACATCCTGTCGAGATATCCCGCAATGAAGAGGGCGGGCATCGGCAGAGTCGCGAGGCGGTCGCGCACGTCGAACCCACCTATTCCCCGTGCGACATGCGCCAGCGAACGCCCGTCCGTCGTGGCGGCGATGCCGTGCCAGATCTGATAGGTTCGCATTCCTTCCGCCGTGGCCTGGAAGGCCGGCGAGACAAGCGATGGCCAGGTCTGTTCAAGTCGGGCGACAGGAGCAGGATCGGGCGGCCCTCGCCAAAGGCCATGAAGTAATTGCCACGGGAGAATGCATTGTAGAAAGCCATGGGATCACCTTCGATCAGGCGGAAAGAGCAATGCGGTCGCCGGGCCGGAAGCGACGCGCCATACCCGCCAGAACCACGCAGAGGCCGGCCATTAACAGCCATGCCGGTGTGAGATCGCTCAACTCCTGCCGGAGCAGGCCGGCAACCAGGGGAAGGAGCGCCGCCAGCAGATAGCCGCCACCCTGCACGAAGCCCGCGATCGCGCCGGCCTCGGCGGCGTTGGTGCCATGATCCATGGCAATGATCAGCGATAGCGGAAACAGTGCGCCGATGCCGAGGCCAGCCAATATCGCCGCCGGCCAGGCCAGTGCGAGCGGCGCGAGACAGAGACAGGCCAGCCCGGCCAGCAGAGCAGCGATTGCGAGGAACAATGCCGGGCGACGATCCGGGAAGCGATCGATCCAGACCGACACCGCGATGCCCGCGATCACCTCCGCGAAGGTCAGCGCGCCCAGCATCGCACCTGCCACCGTCGCCGGCCATCCGAGCTGGGTGTAGAAAGGCGGCAGCCATGCCAGCACAAGCGTGTAGGCGCCGGTCCCAAATCCAAAAAAGGCAAGCAACAGCCAGGCGCGCGCCTTCCTGTAGATCCCAAAACCATCAGACGCATTTCCTGTCCTGCTGACGTGGCCGCGCATCAGCCATGCCGACAAGCCTGCGACAACCGGCAGGGCCCAAATCCCCAGCGCGACGGACCATCCCCCCAGATTACCGATCCATGGACTTGCCGCCGCCGAAACCATCGCTCCACCCATGATGGCGGTCGAATAGAGCCCCATAAGGCCGGCCGATCGATTGCCAGCCTGCTCGCGGATGATGGCCGGCATCAACGCCTGCACCATGGCGATGCCCACACCGCCCAGAATCGCCGTTGCCAGCAATGTGCCCATGCCATGCGAGACCCATCGCGCCAGACAGGCCAACCCGATGAAAACCAGCCCGACAGCGACGCCGCGGTGGCGTCCGATAGCCTGCTGAAGCCGGCCCGTGCCGAGCAGGCAGATACCCATCAGGGCGACGGGCAGAGCCGTCAACAGGCTGGCGCCGCTGTCGCTCAGCCCGGTGTCGCGTTGGATGCCGTCGAGCAAAGGGCCGATCGCCGCGATCGTCGGACGCAGATTGATGCCGACAAGCAGGATCGTGGCCGGAAATGCCAGCCGGGCTTGCACTGATGTCATGGGGACTCCCGCCTGGATCGACCAGGCCTTTGACAAAGGTAACGATTGTTATCTATCTTGATGTAGAGATATGTATCTCGATGTCAAGATAGGTGGTCGGCGATGGACAGGGCGAGGAGGGCTGCGGAGCAATGGGCGCGGGAGCGACCCGATCTTGCGACAGGACCGATGGTTCTGCTGGGGCGTCTGGCTGAGGTCGTGCTCATCGTCACGCGCGAGTGGCTGAATCCGGTCTTCGCTTCCTTCGGCCTCCAGCCGGGGGAGTTCGACGTGCTGGCGACGCTGCGACGCAGCGGCTCACCCTATGCTCTTACGCCGACCGCACTTTACGAAGCCGCAATGATCTCGTCGGGCAGCATGACCAACCGCATCGACCGGCTGGAAAAGGCGGGCTTCATCGAACGCCGCCCCAATCCGGCGGACGGGCGCGGCACGCTCGTCGCCTTGACCACGTCCGGGTTCGACCTCATTGACAAAGCGGTCACGGCGCATGTCGCGAACCAGCACGCAATCATGTCCGGGCTCAACGATGGCGAGCAGGCGCGATTGTCCGCCCTGCTGGAGAAGATGCTCGTCTCGATACGATGACGGGCGACCTCTGACAACAGCGCAGCGCGATCCAAGGACCTGCTGCCATGCCAAGCTCCATGAATGACAACGAAGCGGGGCATGCTGTTCTTTCCCTCACGAACTCGGTCGATGGTCGCGGAAGCCGGCAGCGATCGTCCGCAGAGCTTCACGGGATTTCAGGTCGGTGAGCGTGGAGAACATCACGATCTCGGAGGGGGGAAGCGGCGGAAGGCCGAAGCGCTGGCTGACCTCGATCGTGCCGGGAGGCGCAAGGCGACGCGAAAAGGCCGAAATGGCGAGGCCGGCCGAGACGGCGGCCGTTACCATCGATGACGTGCCGCCAAGGAAGATCTCCGTCCAGGGGATGGAAGCACTGTCCAGCGCGCGGGTGGCAATGTCGCGCACACCGCAGGCGGGCGATAGCGCAGCTAGCCGCAACGGTTCGCCCCGACGATGTTCAAACTGCGGGGCAGCGAACCAGCCGAAATGCTCCGGCCCAAGAACCTCGCCATCGCGCCGGTCGTCCTCGCGCCGAATGATAACAGCGTCGAGTTCGCCGCGATCGAAGGCGTCCAGCAGCACGCGCGCATTGTCCATCCGCACTTCTATCGTCAGGCCGGGATCGTGGGCGTTGAGGCGGGCCAAAAGGGTCGGCACCTCCGGTCCGGCGACATGGGCTGCGATGCCGAGGCCGAAGCGGCGAGGTCCTGCCGAAAGGCCCGCCATGGCACGGTCGTGAGCAGTAAGAAATTCGCGCGCGCCCACGAGGAACACGGCACCTTGCGCCGACAGGCGTACCGAGCGGGGCGTCCGCTCGATGAGCCGCTGGCCGAGCCGGTCTTCAAGCCGCTTAAGCTTCACGCTGATAGCGCCCTGTGTGGTTCCGAGCGCTTCGGCCGCGCGGGTGAAGCTCTGTAGATCGGCTATGGCGACGAACGCCTGGACAGAGTCCACATCAAGCGTAGTCATCTTAATAATCCGAATTTGTTATCTCTGAAATATCGAAGCATCCAATTTAGTTATGGTCAAGCTTTCGCTAGGCTGCCTCAACTCTGCAACACGCGGACCGATGCGAGTGCGCCTTCCGTCATGACCGGATTTCGCCGTTGCGGTTCCCGACGACGAAAGGCTGAAGCATGACCCTTGCTGTATCCGCACCAACCAGCAGCAGAAGCGCCATAGCGCTCGCTGCCGTTTGTCTTTCTGCCTTGATGTTTGGGCTGGAAATCTCCAGCGTACCGGCGATCCTGCCGACGCTGGAACAGCTACTGCATGCGGATTTCCGGCAGCTTCAGTGGATCATGAACGCCTATACGATCGGCGTGACGATGGTGCTGATGGCGACGGGCGCGCTGGCCGACCGCTTCGGTCGCAAGCGCATCTTCATCGGCAGCATCGCGGCATTCGGTCTGGCCTCTCTGGCTTGCGGGATCACCGAAAGCGTGCCGGTGCTGATCGGCGCCCGTTTTCTTCAAGGGTTGAGCGGCGGTGCGATGCTGGTGTGCCAGATCGCCGTCCTGTCGCACCAGTTTCGCACGGCGCGCGAGCGTGGCATGGCCTTCGGCTGGTGGGGCATTGTTTCAGGCGTAGGGCTGGGATTTGGTCCGCTCATCGGAGGCACTATCGCTGCTCTATGGAGCTGGGAGTGGGTGTTCCTCGTCCATGTGGCACTCAGCATCGTGGCGTTGCTGCTGGCGGTTAGCGGCGTGCAGGAATCGCGAGATCCTGAGGCGATCCGTCTTGATCTTCCCGGCATCGCTACACTGTCTGTAGCGGTGTTCTGCCTGGCGTTCTTCATCACTCAGGGGCCTGAATTTGGCTTCGGCAGTTCGACGGCGCTTTCGATCCTGGGTGCAGCGGTCGCGAGCTTCATGGCGTTTGTTATCGTCGAAAAGCTCGCCCCGAGGCCGATGTTCGACTTCTCGGTGTTCCGCATCCGTGCGTTTTCGGGTGCGATTATCGGCTCCGTAGCGATGAACGTGAGCTTCTGGCCCTTCATGATCTATCTGCCGATCTGGTTCCAGGCGGGCCTTGGCTATGACGGCGTCGCCGCCGGGTTGGGCCTGCTCGCCTATACGCTGCCGGCCCTGGTCGTGCCACCGTTGGCCGAGCGTCTGTCGCTGCGCTATCAGGCTCGCCTCGTCATCCCCGCCGGCCTGTTCACGATCGGCCTTGGCTTCGTCCTGATGAAGCTCGGCAGTGGTGCCGAGACCGCGAGCTGGCTGACCATGCTGCCAGGCTGCATTCTTTCCGGCGTAGGGCTGGGACTGACAAACACGCCAGTCACCAACACCACAACGGGCGCTGTCCCTCCGGCACGCTCCGGCATGGCGTCGGGCATCGACATGAGCGCGCGCATGATTTCGCTCGCCATCAACATCCCGATAATGGGGTTCATTCTGGTCGAGGGTGTGCTGTCTTCACTTGAAGCGAACCTGCCGCTCGACACGGATGCCTCCGCGCTGCGTTCTCTCGCGGAGAGAATTGCGGCCGGCACCGCCAACTCATCAGGGCAGGGAGTATCAGATGCTCTTGTTCACCACGCCCTTGCCGACGGCTTTGGCCGAGTTATGCTCTATGGCGGCGTCAGTGTCTGGCTCCTCGCAGCACTCAGCTTCACGGTGTTCGGCGGATCGCGAAAACATCTCGATGGTTCGTCGATGTAGCAGGCGCCCTCCTACGCAGCCGTACCGTCAATCGAGCGGCGGATCACCCGCTGCACTTCCGCATTCGACAGAAACAGATCGTGGTTGATGATGCCCCAGCCTTCCTGGGAAGCATCGACCACGCGCACGCCGAGCTGCTGGATTGCGGTCTTCTCGGCGGCACCGACCCTGGTCATTCCACCTGCGATTTGCCCCGAAAGCGCCAGTGCGCGATCGTTCGTCGCGGCGATCACGGTGATCTTGCCGGCAAGCGGACCGATGCGGCGGATCGCCGACGAGAACACGTCCATGTCGATATCAGGCGCGGCAAACACGATCGCGCCGATCTTGCTCGCAACGGTGTCGCCGTATCGCGCATAGAGCTGACGCAGGCTTTCGAGCGTCAGCATGGTTCCCATGCTGTGCGCAACGATGTGCACGCGGCCGCCGCCTGAGGCCGACACGATGGAAGAGAGCACGCGTTCGAAATCGTCGCGGGACCACATTGCGCTCTCGCGGTCATAGGCATAGTCGAACAGTCCTGCCCTGGAGGGCCAGGAGAACACCATGGTCCGGCCGTGGAACCTGATCCCGTCGGAAAGATGGGCGGCATCGAGCGCCGCTGTCTCGAATGTCTGCTTGAAGCCGTGCACATAGATCAACACGTCTCCCCCGCCGGCCTGCGTAAGGAGATCGCCAACGTCGGCCGACACCGGTTCGACCCGATCAAGACGCCAATCGCCAAGTCCGACCGAGGCGAGAGAAAGACGGCTCTCGTCCGGCGCCACCAGCTTCGCCCGCGCGACCGTCAATGTGGTCGCGCGTTCCGGCCCGAACCAGGGTTTCGTGCGGCCGCCGTTCACGGGCTTGCGCGTGGTGGTGACGAGCAATGTGGGGTCAACGGAGAGGGACGACGCGTCGAAGCGCGCGCCGGCCGCGCCCAAGCCTGCGCATCCGCCAAGCGCGAGGGCGCTGCCTGCCGACGCGAGCCCGCCCAGGAGCGCGCGGCGCGACACGAGAGTCTCATGTTGCAGAAGATGTCGGACGATCACACGGAACCTTCGGGAACGCTGCCCACCGTTTGCCCTGGTCGCTGCGTGAATGATGATGGCGGCGAGAAAAGGGCGATCCGGTTCCGCTTCAATCAGAACCGATAAGGACTGATGCCGACTCTGGCTCAGGATTCTTGCCGTGACGGTGTTGCAGGACGCGGATCAAGGCTTCATCCTTGTCACAACTTCAGGCCGGTTCTTCTCGAGCCAGGCCAGGGCTTCAGGCCCGTCGACGACACACTCGAAAGTCTCCCAGGTCGGGTCCTCCAGGGACTCCTCTTGAAGTCGCTTCGCCGCATATTCCATGAGGTTATGCAGGCGTTCATATCCGCGCCGGCGCTCAAGCGACTCTGCAATCGCTGCGCTTGTCCATTTCCGCCGGGCCAGATCGATGATGCTCGGAGCGTCGGCCTCGCTGAACCAGGGTGTGGCATCGAACTCGAGACAGATGACGTTGTCGGCGGTGTGGCAAGTCGCGTGGATCATTGGACCCTCCATTTGCGCGGACGCCTGATCAGCCCTTGACAAGATCCCCCAGCAAGTTCGCCGCCACCGTCAGCTTGGCGATGGTCAGGCCGCTGGCAGCAATTTCCTCGACCGAGCGCCGGATACGCGTCGCTTCGGGGTGCGCCGCGAGCCATGTCTCGACGGCAGGATGGCCGGACTGGCCGGTTGCCAGCATATCCGCGGCCAGCCTTCTTTCGGCGCCAGCGATCTGCTCAACCGCGCGATCGATGGCCATACGTTCGAAATAATCGTTTGCCGGCACGCTGCGCGCGGCGGCAATGATGCGGTCGAGACGGAAATTTGCCTCGGCGTCGAAGAAGGTCGCGGCGGCGTCGCCGATCGGGCGCCTGGTGCGCTCGGCAACAGTCACGATGTCGGGTGCCGAGACCAGAGCGTCGAGATCGGCGAGTTCGCCGGCGAGGCCGGCCGGGACACCGGCGTCGGTGAGTTCCTGCCGGCGCTTGCCGCGCGCGGTCTGCAAGTCCGGCGGCAGGGCGGTGTCGAGCCCGGCGGCGATCTGGCGGATCGCCGGGCCGAAACGCGCGATGACCGCCTCGAGGCCGTCCTTGAAATCAACATTGCGCACGTACCAGACCATGCGGGAGAGCAAGAGATCCTGGACGGTCGCGTAGAGGGACAACTGCAACTGTCCGTCAATGCAGGCGTCGAGTGCGTCGATCGCGTCATTGAGCCACTTCAGTCCGTAGGATTCGTCCACCGCCACATAGGCCATCACAATGGTTGCGATATCGGCGTCGGTCTCGTCGATCAGGCGCACGACGCAGGCCGGGCCGCCGCGATTGATTACGGCATTGACGAGACTGGTCGCGATGATCTCCCGACGCAGGCGATGGAACTCAACCGCCGTGGGGAACTGGTCCTGAACCTCACGCGGAAAATACTGAGATAGTTCGCGGGCAAGATAGGGATCATCAGGCACGCTGGTGACGAGCAGGTCGTCATAGAGTGTCAGCTTGGCGTAGGCGAGCAGCACGGCAAGCTCGGGCCGCGTCAGGAACTGGCCGCGTCGTGTGCGCTCGGTGAGCGCTGCGTCGTCGGGCAAGAATTCCACCGCGCGGCTGAGCAAGCCGCGATGTTCGAGCGACTGCATCAGGCGGGTGAGGAAGCCGGTCTCGGCCACGCCTTTACGCTCGGCGAGCGAGAGCGCCAGCGTCTGCAGATAGTTGTTGCGCAGCACCAGCGCGCCGACCTCGTCGGTCATCGCGGCGAGCAGGCTGTTGCGGTCGGCGGGACTGAGGCGTCCCTCGCGCTCGGGGCGCGCCAGCGCGATCTTGATATTGACCTCGACGTCGGACGTATTCACGCCGGCCGAATTGTCGATGGCGTCGGTGTTGAGCTTGACGCCCTTCTGCGCCGCCTCGATGCGGCCGCGCTGGGTGACGCCGAGGTTGGCCCCTTCGCCGATCACCCGGGCGCGCACGTCGCGACCCGTGATGCGGATCGGATCGTTGGCGCGGTCCCCGACCTGATCGTCGCTTTCCCCGGAGGAGCGGAGATAGGTGCCGATGCCGCCAAACCACAAGAGGTCCGCGCGAGCCTTCAGGATCGCCGTCATCACCTCGAAAGGCGTGGCTTGCGGCTTGTCGAGATCGAGCAGGGTGCGCACTTCCGGAGCGAGCGGGATCGCCTTGAGCTGGCGTGAGAACACGCCGCCACCCTGCGAGATCAGCGATTTGTCGTAGTCCTGCCAGCTCGATCGCGGCAGGTCGAACAGGCGCTTGCGCTCGGCGAAGCTGATGGCCGGATCGGGCGACGGATCGATGAAGATGTCGCGATGATCAAAAGCCGCCACAAGCCTTGTCGCCGGAGAGAGCAGCATGCCGTTGCCGAAAACGTCGCCGGACATGTCGCCGACGCCGACCGCAGTGAACGGCATGGTCTGAATGTCGGTGCCGAGCTCGCGGAAGTGGCGCTTGACCGCCTCCCAGGCGCCGCGCGCCGTGATCCCCATCTTCTTGTGGTCGTAGCCCTGGCTGCCGCCGGATGCGAAGGCATCGCCGAGCCAATGGTTCTCCTCGGCCGAGATCGCGTTGGCGATGTCGGAGAAGGTGGCGGTGCCCTTGTCGGCGGCGACGACGAGGTAGGGGTCATCGCCGTCGTGGCGCATGGTCGAGTCGGGCGGCACGACGACGTCGCCATCGAGATTGTCGGTGAGCTCGAGCAGCGAGCGAACGAAGATGCGGTAGGCTTCGGTGCCTTCCGCGAACCAGGCGTCGCGATTGGAAGGCGACGGCAGGCGCTTCGGCACGAAGCCGCCCTTGGCGCCGACCGGCACGATCACGGCGTTCTTGACCTGCTGGGCCTTGACCAGGCCGAGGATCTCGGTGCGGAAATCCTGCGGCCGGTCGGACCAGCGCAGTCCGCCGCGCGCCACCTTGCCGAAGCGCAGGTGAATGCCTTCAACACGGGGCGAATAAACGAAGATCTCGTAGAGCGGTCGGGGCGGGGGCAGGTCCTCGATCCGGCGTGCGTCGAACTTGAATGAGATCACCGGACGCGGATGTCCGTCCCCGCCGACCTGCCACAAATTGGTGCGGATGGCCGACTGCACCAGATTGGTGAAACGGCGCAGGATGCGGTCTTCATCGAGCGCGGCGACGGACTTGAGCTGCTCCTCGATCTCGGCAAGGAGGGCCGCCTCGCGTGCCGAACGCTCGCGATCCGTCAGCGCGAGGCGCGGATCGAGGCGGGTCTGGAACAGCGCGACCAGGTTGGCCGTGATCGCGGCGTTCTTGCGCAACGTCTCCCACATGTAATCCTGGGTGAACGGAGCGCGGATCTGGTGCAGATAGCGCGACAGCGCCCGGATGGTCGAGACTTCCCGCCAGCTCAGGTTGGTACGCAGGATCAGCCCGTTATATCCATCGGATTCGGCACGATCGGTGACCACCGCCATGATCGAGGCTTCCAGGCGATGGCTGAATTCCGGGTTGATCTCGATGGGCTGTCCGTCACTGGTCTCGATCGTCATGTCGTGCAGCCAGACCGGCTCCGGCCGGTTACCGGGCACGATCTGATAGGTGCGTTCGTCGACCACGCGCAGGCCGTGATTCTCGATCACCGGCACCCGGTAGGACAACGACAGCGGTGCGGCGTCGGAGAAGACCTTCAAGCCGAGGCGCTTGGGCTCGTCCTCCACGAAGCGGTGAACCGAAATCGTTATCGGGCGGGCTGGCGTCAGCTTTTCGATGGTGGCGATATCGGCGATTGCCTGCTCCGCGCTGAAAATTTCGGTGTAGCCACCGGTAAAGGCCCGGGCATAACGGTTGGTGAGCATGCGCGCTCGCATGCCATCGGTCGACGCAGTGAGCGCGGCCTTCATCTTGTCGACCCAGGTCGCGGCAATGGCGCTGATCCCGGCTTCGAGCGTGGCGCGCTCGATGACGGGCGTTTTACCTTCATAGCGCCCGACGATGTAGTGGACGCGCGCAAGCGATCCTTCGGGGAAGGACACGTAGGATGCCGATATCGTCCCCTTGTAGGCCTGCGCCAGGAAGGCTCCGACGCGCGTGCGGACGTTGGTGTCGTATTTGTCGCGCGGAATGAAGGTAAGGACGGAGACGAAGCGATCGAACTTGTCGACCCGCGTCAGCGCCCGGACGCGCGGGCGCTCGTAGAGGATCAGGATCTCAATGACGAAGTTGTAGAGCGTGTCGACGTCGATCTGGAACAGATCGTCACGCGGATAATCTTCGAGAATATGCATCAGCGCCTTGCCGGAATGGCCGTTCGGGTCGAAGCCTGCGCGCTGCAGCACCCGCGAAACCTTGTGGCGCACATAAGGGATCTGCCGTACCGAGCGGGTATAGGCGCCCGAGGTAAAGAGGCCGACGACGCGCAACTCGCCTTCGAGCCGGCCGTCGGGCGAATAGAGCTTGATGCCCACATAATCCATCCGGATGCGGCGATGGACGCGGCTGGAGACATTGGCCTTGATGACGATCAGCAGGGTCGGCTCGTGCATGAACTCGCGGATTTCCGACGTCATCACCACCATTTCGGTACCGCGGCGCAGGACCTTCACGTTCGGATCGCGCAGGATGCCGAGGCCTTCGCCGGTTGTAATGTCGTCCGACGCGTCGCTGTCGGGCGAGAAGCGATATTCGCGCACGCCGAGGAAGGTGAAATTGTCCGCGCAGAGCCATTGCAGGAACTGATTGGCTTCGGCGACCTCGTCGATCGGCAGCGGCGGCGGATTGGAAGAGAACGTCTTGATCGCTTCCTCGACGCGGTCGCGCATGGTGCGCCAGTCGGCGACGCAGGCGCGGACATCGCTCAACGACCCGGTGAGGCCGTCGATCAGCTTCTGACGATCGGCATCGGCGTCCAGGCGGGTGATGTGGAGATGAATCAGGCTTTCGCGCGCGCCCTTTGCTCCCTCCGGCAGCGCTTCGCCGTAGAACCGCAGCAGCTTGCCCTCATGATCGCGCTCCACGGCGATGATCGGGTGAGCGACGAGGGTGACTTCGATGCCCTGCTCGGCAAGCTCCGCCATGGTGGAATCGAACAGGAAAGGCATGTTGTCGTTCAGAATCTCGAGCACGGAAATCTCGCGCCCGTTCGGCAATGTCGGGTTGACGACGCGGATATCGGCGCTGCCGGCCGTGCGCCGCTGCACGTGCTCCCAGGCTTGCTCCGCCAGGAGGGCAAGCGAGGCGGCGTCGTAATTGGCGAGATCCTCGATATTTGTGTAGCCGAACAACGGCTCGGCAAAGGCCCGGGGGCTCTTGCCCGCCGGCACGCTGCCCGCTGCGTCGCGGATGAGGGTTGCCCGGGCCTTGTCGTCGCGCCACGCCATAATGTCCTCCATTTGCCGCGCCGTCCGACCGCAGCCGCGATCACCAGCCTGATTCTGGAGTTCATCTCTTCGAGCGCCGGATCCGCTGTTACGCGAAATCCTCGGTCTCGAAGCTTCGACGGCTTCCGACGATCATACTACGATCCCGAAGCGAAAGGCGCACGCTGTCGTGAGAGGCGTGCTAAAATGTGGCCGGCGACGATCTCGCGCGCCGGTCAGGTTTCGGGGGGATCGGCCTGTTCGTGGCAATCGCCGAGATGACCTTGACGAAGGTCGTCACGGTGGGAGCGGGCGTGCGATGACGCCGGGTAACGAGGCCGAATTCGAATCACCAGGTGCGCAAGTTCACGTCTGTGCCAGTAAGGTTCCAGGAGTCGGACCGGGCGCCTAGCTGATGGCGTCGCTCGCCATCACCACGTGACGCATCGCGGCAAAACTCTCGACCCAGCTGCGGGGAACGAATCCGCCGAATTTCGGCGTCCTCACTGCGAGATTGTCGCCGGCGCTTTCCATGGCCTCGGATGAGTAATGCGAGGGCCGCGGCCCTCAGCCTTTGCCTCAGCGCCAGCCAAGCGCAGGCGCGACATGTGCGAGGATCGCCTCGATCGCATGCGCGCAGTAGGCGACGCCGAGCTGGTTGGGGATGGTCAACAGCAAGGTATCGGCCTCGGCGATCGCCTCGTCCTGGCGGAGCTGCTCGATCAACGCATCAGGCTCTGCGGCATAGGAGCGGCCGAAGATCGCGCGCGTCTGCGGATCAATGAAGCCGATCTGGTCCTCGCCTTCGCCTCCGCGACCGAAATAGGCGCGGTCGCGATCGTCCATCAACGCGAAGATGCTGCGGCTCACCGAGACGCGGGGCTCACGGGTGTGGCCGGCTTCCTTCCACGCGGCGCGAAAGGCACGGATCTGCGCGGCCTGCTGCACGTGGAAGGCCTCGCCGGTTTCGTCGTTCTTCAGCGTCGAGCTCTGCAAATTCATGCCGAGCTTCGCTGCCCAGACCGCGGTCGCGTTCGAGCCGGCGCCCCACCAGATCCGTTCGCGCAGCCCTTGCGCATGCGGCTCCAGGCGCAAGAGTCCCGGTGGATTCGGAAACATCGGCTGCGGATTGGGCTCCGCAAAACCTTCGCCGCGCAAAAGGTCGAGGAAGACCTCCGCGTGGCGCCGGCCCATGTCGGCATCGCTCTGGCCGTCAGCCGGCCGATAACCGAAATAACGCCAGCCATCGATCACCTGCTCAGGCGAGCCGCGACTGATGCCGAGCTGAAGCCTTCCGCCGGCAATGAGATCGGCGGAGCCTGCGTCCTCGACCATGTAGAGCGGGTTCTCGTAGCGCATGTCGATCACGGCCGTGCCGATCTCGATCTTGCTGGTCTTCGCGCCGACCGCGGCAAGCAGGGGAAAGGGCGAGGCGAGCTGGCGCGCGAAGTGATGCACACGAAAATACGCGCCGTCCGCGCCGAGCTGCTCCGCCGCGACGGCAAGCTCGATGGATTGCAGCAGCGTGTCTGCCGCCGAGCGGGTCTGCGATTGCGGGGAGGGCGTCCAGTGTCCAAAGGACAGAAATCCGATCTTTTTCATGGAGCAACCTATTGAGTATCGGGCGGCGTTAGTCGTCTAACATTTTGACGAGGAGGGGATTTTGGCGGGAGTTACATGTGCGCACTCATTGGCGCGCACACAGATGCGGGCTGAGATGCGCTGCGGCGGACGTTCGGCAATCAATGGTTGCGGTACCGAAAATCGAGCCGAACCTTGTCAGCACCTTTGACCGACCTCAATCTTTGAGAATGTGCTACCTTCTTTATGTGACGTCAGCTCCTTGGCAGGAGGTGAAGGTGACGAACTCCGAGGCAGACGAGCCATCAGATAAGCCGGAATCTGAAATTAGTCCGCCGGACAAAGTGCCATCAGACCGGAATTTTAGACACCGGCTTTGGGCACGCTTGCAATCTGCCGGCGGCGTGCTCGCCTCGTTGCCGCGGTTGGTGCGGTGGCCGGCGGCCTCGCTGGCTATTGGAATGTCTGGAATGTGGTCCGCAGCGAGGTTCTGCCGGAAGGGCAAAGGACACAGAGAGAGGCCACTGATCGGCCCGCCATCATTCCTCGCCTGTCGCTTGTCGTGCTGCCATTTGCAAACCTCAACAATGATCCGGAGCAGGATTATTTTGCAGACGGTATCGCAACTGACCTGACGACCGATATCGCGCAAATGCCCGGGGCTTTTGTGATTGGTCGCGGGACGGCCTTTACCTACAAGAACAAGCAGGTCGATCTTAAGACGCTCGGTAAGGACCTTGGCATTCGCTGGGCGGTACAGGGCGCGGTGCAGCGGGCCGGAGATCAGGTCCGTATGAATGTGTCACTTGCCGACCTGTCGACTGGTCGCGATGTCTGGTCGGACCGTTTTGACGGTGATCGGACAAATCTTGCGGCCCTGCAGGAGCAGGTCACGGCGCGGCTCGCCCGCTCTCTCAGCGTCCAACTCGTCGAGGCCGAAAGCCAGCGCAGCCAATTGGATAAGTCAGCGAACCCAGATGCTGTGGATTTCAGCATGCGCGGCTGGGCGAAGTTCTATGAGCCCGTGACCAAGTCAACGAACGCGCAGGCAAAGGAGCTGTTCGACAGCGCGCTGCGCCTCGATCCGGACAACGTTGACGCAATCCTCGGGAAAGCGTGGTGCATAGCCCGTGACGTGATCAACGGATGGTCAACGTCCGTGGTCGAGGACAAAAAGGCGGCGACCAAACTAATCGATCAGGTTCTTGCAAAACGCCCGGCGACCGCAAACGCGCACATAGCCAAGGGAACCATTTTGATCTCCGGAAATCCCGCCGAAGCGCTGCCTGAATTCGACGCCGCTTTGGAAATCGACCCTAATTCGCCGGTCGCGTATGCATCAAGGGGGATCGCACTTGTTACGGCGGGACGTGCGCGCGAAGCGTTTTCCCCCATTCAGATCGCTTTGCGCCTAAGCCCCAAAGATCAGGCCGCTGGCAGATGGCACTTCTTCCTCTGTCATGCTCACGTGCATGTGCACCAATATAGCGAAGCCGTTGAGGAATGCAGACGCTCGATCAATCTGAACAAATTAGACTGGTGGCCGTATGCGGATCTGGTTTCAGCTTATGGAGCCACGGGCCAATTGGACATGGCCCAACAAATGTTAGCCGAATTGAATGCAACCCGGCCGGATTTCACGGTCCAATGGCTCCAACAATTCGGCTACGCACTTTCGAGCAACCCGCAGTTTCGTCGGGAGTTCGACGACCTCCTCGAGGGACTGAGAAAGGCTGGCGTTCGCGAGCAATGAGGGGGTAATACGAGAATTGAACTTCAGGCGCGATCTTGCCGGGCCTGGTGTCGGGGACACCCGTGCAGGCGAGCATTCGAGTCGATCTGGCGCATGCTAAGCGGGTGCAAGGTGCGAATATCTCAATGCCTCTCCCCGTGCTACCGCCGGGAGGAGCTTGCCTGCGCGACCCTTGTGCGAGGAGGCACGTCGCTGGTGCGTTTGGGATTGCCGTCGGCACGCCATTGTCTTGGCGTCACTCCGGTCCAGCGCTTGAAGGCGCGGGTGAATGCGCTGATCTCGCCGTAGCCGAGGAGCCAGGCGGTTTGCGAAATCGATAGTTCATCTTTCTTTAGATAGCTCTTGGCGAGGTCGATCTTCAGCTCGTCAAAAATGCCGGCGAAGGTCAATCCCTCCGAGGCGAGGCGCCGCACGAGCGTGCGATGGCTCATGCCGAGACGGCGAGCAATCTCTTCAGCCCGCGCCTCGCGGTGGGGAAGCAACGGCGTGATTGCATTTTCGACGCACGCCCGGAGCGAGCCCCCGCCAGGCTTCCGGTGCGCCAGTGCTTCCTCGCAATATGTCACCAGCAGATCGTTCAAGTAGTTGTCGGCGCTCTCGATCGGCATGGGGCCCGCGGATCGAGGGAGGACGATCTCATCCACATCGGATCCGAACTCGATCCGGCAACCGAGAAACAACCTTATCTCTGCGGGCATCGTGCGACGGTGATGGGCTACTTTGATCCGATTCGGCGCCATGCGGCGATTTGACAGGACGCGGTTCATTCGAACGATCGAGGTGAGCCAGAATTCCATCTGGTGCCGATCCGACCGCCGCTTCACACCGACATATTTCAGGGTAATCGCCATTTCCTTCGCGGCAAATCGCAGCGAAATCCCCTCGTTGGCGAGACGGCAATAGCGTTCGGCCTTCGACAGGGCTTCGGCGATTGTCCTGGAAGACGCCGCGACATAGTAGAGCAGGCCGATCTCGCGAAGGTCGAAGTCGCGCGCCAGGTGGAACCCCAGGGCGTCGTCCTGCAATGCCTCGGCGCCAAGCTCGAGAAATCGGATCTGGCTTTCAGCGCTGAGGCGCGCCTTGCGGTCCTGGATCTGCTTGACGGTCAATCCGACCTTGGACAGCAAGCTGTCTGCCTCGATGCCGGCTTCCAGCAGGCGCGCCCATACCAGGCGGGCGATTGCGCCGGTCGCACTGGGTATCGCCTGCAGGTGGGGCGAACGGGCAGCCGGCACACCAAACCCCCTCGTCGTTGCCGCAACGGCCCCGGGTTCCCGGGGCTCGCAGATCGTGATCGCGGCGTGAGAAGTCAAATTATTGGCTTACGATATCAAGAAACCGGGGGTTGCGTGACTTAAATCGGACTTTCGCCCTCAAGGGAGGGCCTTCTCCTCCCCGAAACGGGCCTTCCCCCCCCCCAAAAAGTCCGAAGATCTTGATGTCCAGCTGTGACGACGACGCCTCGGTTCGTTTGAAAATAACGCGAGGCTACGAAAAGCTGCTCGGAATTCCCCATGTCGCCCATGGCGCCCGAGCGGTTGCGCTCGAACGTGTTGGGGACTGCGAGATCAGCATGTTCGAAGCGCTCGGAGCCAGTGTACCCGCAGCACCCTTGTTCTGGATCGAGCTGTTCGACCTTCGTGTTCATTCCTCGCTCGACAGCTGCGGCTGCCAAAATCTTGACGAAGCGGCCGCCGTGTTCGCGGATTTTGCTTCGCGGGCAAGCGGCCAGGCTGGGGCGTCGCTGCGCGCGGCCGGCGAAATGGAAGGCTGACAATTGCCGCGCCGACCGCGAGCGCCCTCATTTTCGTGAGACGCGAGACGCTCGACATTCACATCTCCCTTGTCCCGTTTTGGTCCACCCGGGTGTGTGCAAGGCAACGTCTGGCAATTCCCGGTTCAGGTGTTGCCCCGCTGCGACACCGCAACACGCTCAGCCGGTATAGATTGGTCGAAATTCAATGCTGCCGGCGCGGCTTCGGACCGCGGGGTTGTTTGCGCCAGTGCGTGGTTTTTTGTGGGTGTTGTCGGTGACTGGAACGAGTCGCATCATTGCTCCAGCGATTTGGTTTGCCTTGTCGGTCGCAACCGTCCTTGGCGGTTGCGCCGGGCGTCCGTCGCAAGGTGTCCTCGTTCCGACGGCGCAAGCCTCTCCCGGAAACACGAATGTTCCGATCTATGTCGTAACAAATCGCCGGCGATCGGATGTCGATCCGGGCGAGATGTTCAGCGGGGAGCGCTCGGACGAGCTCTCGTTTGCCGAGGTGACCGTCTCGATACCGCCCGATGCTTCGCGGAAGATCGGTGAGGTGCAATGGCCTGCACGCCTGCCCGGCGACCCCCATCGGGACTTCACGACCGTTTCGGCGGACTATCTCGACAAAACGCGGTTCTCCGCATCCGTCGCGGCGGCTGTGAAGCAGTCGGGCCGCAACAAGGTGCTCGTGTTCGTTCACGGCTTTAACAATCGCTTCGATGATGCGGTGTACCGCCTCGCGCAGATTGTTCACGATTCAAAGGCGCCGGTCGTTCCTGTGCTCTTCACCTGGCCGTCGCGGGGCGAACTGAGACTGCGCGCCTATACTTACGACCGGGAGAGCGCCAACTTTTCGCGGGACGCGCTCGATAACGTCTTGAGTTCGCTCGACAGCCAGCCCGCCGTTTCCGAGGTCTATCTTCTGGCTCACTCGATGGGCAATTGGATCGCCCTCGAAGCGCTTCGTACGCGTGCGATCCGTAGCCCGGCTGTTGCGTCCGGACGCAGCAAGCTGAAGCATGTGATGCTGGTCGCTCCGGACGTCGATGTCGATGTCTTCAGATCGCAGTTGTCCAGGATGGAAGGCGCGCGGCCGCCAATCGCCCTGTTCGTCTCGCGTGACGATGGAGCGCTCTCGCTGTCGAAGACGCTTTGGGGGGATGTCCCCCGGCTGGGCGATATTGATCCGAACCAGGAGCCCTATCAAAGCGAGCTCAAGCGCGACCGGATCGACGTCTACGACCTGACGAAGCTGGCCGTCGCGGGCGATGACGCTCACGACCGGGCTTTCGAGCAGGTCGGTCCTGTTGTCGCAATGATCCGCAAACGCATGGCGCAGGGTCAGGTGTTGAGTGAACAGCATGCAGCCGCAAATCCGCTTGCCAGGCTTGCCGAGTAGCTGGCAATCGCCGCGGACAAGCGACTGGCCGGTCATTGGAGGAAGTCAATCCTTCTCGCGGTATGTCAACTGGATTTCAGCCTCCAGTAGAAGCTGTGTGGCTGTAGGGCGGCCGATTGCGCCGCCTTCCTGAGTTTACCCGACGCGTCAACGGCTTCGCTGCGTCCACAGGGCATCGCGCCGGCACCCGCCGGCTACTTTGCATGGGGTTGTTTTCGACATTTATGTTGTAGAGGGCACGAAAGCGTCAGGCCGAACCCAATCGCATCCGGCATGCCCGCTACTTCATCAACCGCACGCCCTTGGTCGTGAAGCGCTGCGTCTTGCCGCCCGGACGCACCGGACGCTTCGTGCCGGCGGCCTTGCCGGTGCCGGGGGGCTGGTGCGCGGGCACGAGTTGGTCGGGGCGGGAGCCGATCAGGTCGGCGCGGCCCATCTCCCTCAGCGCATCGCGCAGCACCGGCCAGTTGTCGGGGTCGTGGTAGCGCAGGAACGCCTTGTGCAGGCGGCGCTGGCGCAGCCCCTTGATCGCCTCGACCTTGTCGCTGCCGCCGTGCCGTACGCCGCGCAGCGGATTGACGCCGGTATGGTACATCGCGGTCGCGGTCGCCATCGGCGAGGGCAGGAAGGTCTGCACCTGGTCGGCGCGGTAGCGGTTCTTCTTGAGCCAGAGCGCGAGGTTCATCATGTCCTCGTCGGTCGTGCCCGGATGCGCCGCGATGAAATAGGGGATCAAATAGTACTTCTTGCCGGCCTGCTCGGCCGCGGCATCGAACATCCGCTTGAAGCGGTTATAGGCGCCGATGCCCGGCTTCATCATCTTGTCGAGCGGACCGCGCTCGGTATGTTCAGGCGCGATCTTCAAGTATCCGCCGACGTGATGGGTGACGAGCTCCTTGATGTATTCGGGGCTCTCGACCGCGAGATCATAGCGCACGCCGGAGGCGACCATCACCTTCTTGATGCCCTTGGTCTCGCGCACCTTGCGATAGAGCCGGATCAAATCGTCGTGCGAGGTGTTGAGGTTCGGGCAGATCTCGGGGAAGACGCAGGACGGCCGCCGGCACGCGGCCTCGACCTTCGGGTCCTTGCACGCCATCCGGTACATGTTGGCGGTGGGGCCGCCGATGTCGGAGATCACGCCGGTGAAGCCCGGCGTCTTGTCGCGGATCTTCTCGATCTCGCGCAGGATCGAGTCCTCCGAGCGGTTCTGGATGACGCGGCCTTCATGCTCGGTGATCGAGCAGAACGTGCAGCCGCCGAAGCAGCCGCGCATGATCGTCACCGAGAACTTGATCATCTCCCAGGCGGGGATTCTGGCGTCACCGTAAGACGGATGCGGTGCGCGCGCGTAAGGCAGGTCGTAGACCGCGTCCATCTCCTCGGTGGTGAGCGGGATCGGCGGCGGGTTCAGCCACAGATCGCGATCGCCATGGCGCTGCACCAGCGGCCGCGCATTGCCGGGATTGCTCTCCCGGTGCAACACGCGCGATGCCCGCGCATAGGCTTCGCGGTCCTGCTCGACCTGCTCGAGCGCCGGCAGCCTGATCACCGTGGCGCCGGGCTTCCGCGATGCGCCCTCGTCGGCGGAATCGAGATCGTCGGCGTGCAGCTCGGAATAGTCCTCGGGGACTCGGCGGAACAGCGCAACGCCCCTGATATCATCGAGTTCGCGCGGTGCTTCGCCGGCGGCGAGCCGGTTCGCCACCTCGACGACGGCGCGCTCGGCATTGCCGTAGAGCAAGAGGTCCGCCTTGGCGTCGGCCAGCACCGAGCGGCGCACCTTGTCCGACCAGTAGTCGTAATGCGCGATCCGGCGCAGCGAGGCCTCGATGCCGCCGAGCACGATCGGCACATCCTTGAACGCCTCGCGGCATCGCTGGGCGTAGACAATGGTGCAGCGGTCCGGCCGCTTGCCGCCTTCGCCACCGGCCGTATAGGCATCGTCATGGCGCAGGCGGCGGTCCGCGGTGTAGCGGTTCACCATCGAATCCATGTTGCCGCCGGTGACGCCGAAGAACACCTTTGGCTTGCCCAACGCCTTGAACGGCTCGGCCGAATGCCAGTCGGGCTGCGCGATGATGCCGACCCGAAAGCCTTGCGCCTCGAGCAGCCGGCCGATGATCGCCATGCCAAAACTCGGATGGTCGACATAGGCATCGCCCGTCACCAGCACGATGTCGCAGGCATCCCAGCCGAGCGCATCCATCTCGGCGCGGCTCATCGGGAGGAACGGCGCCGGCTTGCGGGGCCGCGCCTGGGCCATCAGGGGCTTCTCGGCGGTGATAATCTGGGTGTCCATGTGGGCTACGGATAAGACCCCGGGCCTCCGAATTCAACCGACGGGCGCGTGAAAGATTTAAGGTTCCGCGGTGCTTCGGGGGCTTCAGGACCGCCCGGAAAACGCCTGCTCGACGCGGGCGGCGAAGGAGATCAGACGCTCCTCGCTGTGCGGCGGGCCGACGATCTGGAGCGAGACCGGCATGCCGGCCCGGTCGTGGCCGGCGGGCACCGCGAGTGCGGGGCAGCCGAGGATCGACCAGACATAGGTGATCATGATCCAGTCGATGTAGCTCTCGCATTGTGTGCCGTCGATCTCGGCCGGCCACATGATCTCGACGGGGAACGGCGCGACCTGCGTGGTCGGGCAGATCAGGATGTCGAACTCGCTAAAGAAGCCCTGCATGCGCCGGTAGATCGCCGCCCGCCGCTCCATCGCGGATGCGATGTCCCTTGCGGACAGGCTTTCGCCATGGGCGATGTCGCCGGCGACCTCGGGCGTGAAGCGGTCGCGCGATTGCGGCCAGAGCCTGCCCCAGGTCGCGAGATAAGCGAGGCCGCGGAGCGCGCGGATGACACCCGGCAGCCCGGCGATGTCGGGCGCGGTCTCGCTCATCGCGCAGCCGGCGCGCTGAAGCCGATCGATCGCGCCGCGGAAGCCGGAGCGGATGTTTTGATCGACCGGCAGCAGGCCGAGATCCCAGGAGACCGCGATCCGTCCTGCCCAGCTCGGCCGCGCGGCTGCGTTCTGGAACGATGCAGGCTGCTCGCGCGACACCAGGTCAGGCGCGTGGAAGCCGCTCATCGCATCGAGCATCAAGGCAAGATCTGGAATCGTCCGGGCCATCGGCCCTTCCACGAAGACCGTGTCGAAGGGATCGGAGAGCGGTTTGCGTGGCACGAGACCTGGCGTCGGCCTGAGGCCTGCCACGCCGCAGAATGCGGCCGGCGTACGCAGGCTGCCGCCGACATCGTTGCCGTGACCGAGAAAGACCTGACGCGCGGCGAGCGCCGCCGCCGAGCCGCCGGAGGAGCCGCCCGATGTCAACGCCGGGAAGAACGGATTGCGCGTCGCGCCGAACAGCGCGTTGGTCGTGTTCGCGCCGCCGAGCTCCGACAGATTGCTCTTGCCGACAACGATGGCGCCATTGCGCTGCAGGCGGTCGATGGTAGGGTTCGAAACATCGGGCACGCGGCCTGCTGTCAGCGCGCTGCCGCCACTGGTCGGCACGCCCAAGACATCCGTGTTGTCCTTGACTGCCAGCGGGAGTCCGCAGAGCAACGGCCAGTCCTCGCCAGCGGCATTTTTCTCCATCAGCCGCCGCGCTTCGCTGCGCGCGGCTTCGAAGCAGCGAACCGGAATCGCATTGATTCCCGCATCCGTCGCCTCGATCCGGCCGATCGCGGCATCGACGACCTCGAGCGGCGACAGATGGCCTTTGCGAATTTCGGCGATGGCTTCGACGGCGGAAAGCGCAACTATGCCGGTGGAAGGCGCGAGGCCGGACGCATCACTCATATTCATTTCCGCATGGGGGCGGTGGAGCCGCGCACCACGAGCGCTGGCTGAAGCTGGATCGATTTGGCCTCGTCCTCACCAGGGCCAGACCGGCCTTCGGTGATGCGCGACAGCAACGTTGAGACCGTGGTCTCGGCGATCGCCTCGGACGGCTGCGTCACGACGGTCATGCCCGGCCGCACCAGCCCGGCCCATGGCAGTTCGTCGACGGCGATGATGGAGAGCTCGTCCGGTATAGAAACGTTCCGCTCGGTGATGGCGCGCAGCAGCCCGAGCGCGAGATGATTGTTGGTCGCGAAGACAGCAGTCGGCCGCTCTGCATGCGCGAGCAGCCGAAGCGCGGCGGCGTGGCCTGCGGCCTCTGAAAAATTGTCTTTCTCGATCAGCCGTTCGTCAAGCGTGACGCCGCGCGCGGCCAAACCACTTCTAAATCCATCAAGCCGGTGGCGCGCGATCTGATGCTCGGGCGAGCCCATGATCACGGCGATGCGGCGATGGCCGAGATCGTCGAGATGCTCGGCCGCGAGTCGTCCCAGCGCGACATTGTCGGTCGTGACGGAATCGAGGTCGAGGCCTTCAATCCGCCGGTCGACCAGGATGCCGGGCATCGGCAGGTTCGCGAGCGCCGCCTGGCGACCGCTCCAGCCGCGCCGCGTCGGAATGACGATGGCGCCGTCGGCGCGCTGCGACAGCAGCATGGCGAGATGCCGCTCCTCGCGCTCTGGGTCTTCGGCGCTGTTGCAGAGGATGACCGAATAGCCGGCGGCGCTCGACAGCCGCTCGATGCTTTCGACGAGCTTGAGAAAATAGGGATTGGCGAGATCGGCTACGAGCAGGCCGAGGATGCGGGTGGCGCCGCTGCGCAGGCTGCGCGCGCTCGCATGCGGCGCATAGCCGAGCTTTTGAGCGGCTGCGTTGACGCGCTCCTGCAGGAGCGCGCTGACCTTGCCCGACCGGTTGAGCGTCTTCGACACGGTGGCGACGGAAACGCCGGCCAGCCGCGCGACCTCATGGATGGTGGGCAACGGTCCTCCGGACATTGAGCTCCTCCTGTAAATCGTTTTCTTTACCGTCGCGATTTGTCGCTGGCAAGTCGGAATATTGCCGACAGTATCTCGCTATTGCGCATGATGGTTGTCCGTGCTTACTTAGAAAAACGATTAACTTAGTGAGGGCAGACAATGGTGCGGGGCGGGCGTTGCATCCGGCGATCGCCGGAGCGCATCGGGGGAGCGGAGGGGGCGGCATGACCGGCTATGTGCTGGGCCGGCTGTTCGCAGCCATTCCCGTGCTGCTCGCGGTCGCGGTGTTCGTCTTCCTGCTGCTCAGCCTTGTGCCGGGCGACCCCGCGGTGCTGATCGCCGGCGACTTCGCCTCGCCGCAGCAGGTGGACGCGGTGCGACAGGCGCTCGGACTCAATCTGCCGCTGCTGCCGCGTTTTCTCGCCTGGGCGGGACGCATGCTGAGCGGCGATTTCGGCCTGTCGCTGTTCAGCCGCATCCCTGTCTCGCAGCTCGTCGCGCAGCGCATCGAGCCGACACTGCTTCTCTCGCTTATGACCATCACGATCGCAGTCGTTGTAGCCGTGCCGCTTGGCCTCGTCGCCGCCTATCGCCCGAGGGGGATCGTTGCGCGCCTGACCATGGCGGGCGCTGTGCTCGGGTTCTCGCTGCCGGTCTTCGTCGTGGCCTTCGCGCTCGTCTATACGCTGGCGCTCGGCCTGCACTGGTTTCCGGTTCAGGGCTACAAGCCGCTGTCGCAGGGCGTGCTTGCCTCGTTGCATTCGCTGGTGCTGCCTGCGATCTCGCTGTCCTTCCTCTACATCGCGCTGATCGCACGCGTGACCCGCGCCGCCGTGCTGGAGGTGCTGCGCGAGGACTATGTCCGCACCGCCCATGCCAAGGGGCTGTCCACCCGCAAGATCATCGCGCGGCACGTGCTCAGCAACGCTGCGGTGCCGATCATCACGGTTGTCGGTATCGGATTTGCGGCGCTGCTCGGCGGCGTCGTCGTCACCGAAACCGTGTTCTCCATTCCAGGTCTCGGCCGGTTGACGGCGGACTCGATCCTGCGGCGCGATTATCCGGTGGTGCAGGCGCTGATCCTGCTGTTCGCCTTCGTCTACGTCGTCGTCAATCTCGTGGTCGACATTCTCTACGCCGTCGTCGATCCGCGGATCCGGTACTGATGCGGGACGAGCCGATGACGATCACCACTGCAGCAGACGGGATCGATACGCCGGGCATCCGCGTCAACAGGTTTGCGCGGATCGCAAGCCTACCGCTTCGCCAGCCGATGCTGGCTGCGAGCTGTGCCGTGCTGCTCGCCTTTGGCGCTTTGGCCGTTGCGAGCCCGTGGATCACGCCGGATCCGGCCGCGCTCGATCCCTTGAGCCGGCTGGAGTCGCCGTCGCTGGTGCAGCCCTTCGGTACCGACCAGGTCGGCCGTTCCGTCTTCGCCCGCGCATTGTGGGGAACGCGCGTCTCGCTGTCGGTCGGTATTGCCGTTGCGATTCTCACCACGCTGGTCGGCGTGACCGTCGGTGTTGTCGCCGGCTATTTCCGCAGCGTCGACAAGGTTGTGATGCGCGCCATGGACGCGGTCATGGCCATTCCCGCGATCCTGCTTGCGATCGCGCTCGTCGCCTTGATCGGCGCGTCGCCGATCGTGATCGTTGCAGCGATCAGCCTGCCGGAAATTCCCCGCATGGCGCGCGTGGTGCGCGCCAGCGTCCTCACCTTGCGTGAACGCGTCTATGTCGAGGCCGCCATCACCTGCGGCGGGCGCACCACGACCATCCTGCGCCGTCACATCCTGCCCGGTGCCGCAGGGCCGATCATGGTGCAATCGACCTACGTCTTTGCCTCCGCGATGATCCTTGAATCGATCCTCTCCTTTCTCGGCGCGGGCACGCCGCCTGATGTGCCGAGCTGGGGCAACATGATGTCGGAGGGCCGCCAGTTCCTCCAGATCGCGCCGTGGATCCTCGGCTTTCCGGCTTTGATGCTCGCAGCCACCGTACTCGCCGCCAACCTGCTCGGAGACGGCCTGCGTGACCTGCTCGATCCGAGCCTTGGAGGAGGCGAGGTGCGATGAGTGCTCCGCTGCTCTCCGTCGAGAACCTCTCGATCGCGCTCAACGCGCGACGCGCTGCCGTACCGCTCGTTCGCAACGTCTCCTTCGCGATCGATCCGGGCGAAACGTTGTGCCTTGTAGGGGAGAGCGGTTGCGGCAAGAGCCTGACCGCGCTTTCCGTCATCGGCCTGCTCAACCGCAGCGTCATGCAGGTCACCTCCGGCCGCATTCTCTTCGAAGGACGCGATCTCGTCAGGCTCGGTACTGAGGAGATGCGCAAGCTCCGTGGCGATCGCCTCGCCATGGTGTTCCAGGAGCCGATGACGTCGCTCAATCCGCTGTTGCGGGTCGGCGAGCAGATCGCCGAGGTGATCGTCGAGCACCGCGGCGTGTCCGAGGCGGAGGCACGGCGGCAAGCGATCGAACTGCTCGATCTCGTCCGCATTCCGGATGCGCGGCGGCGCGCGTCGGAGTTTCCGCATCAGCTCTCCGGCGGCATGCGGCAGCGGGTCATGATCGCGATGGCGCTCGCCCTGCGCCCGGCGTTGCTGATCGCGGACGAGCCGACCACTGCGCTCGACGTCACCATCCAGGCGCAAGTCCTGACCCTGATCGACGATCTTCGCCACGAGTTCGGTACGTCGGTTCTGCTGATCACGCATGATCTCGGTGTCGTCGCGGAAATGGCGGACCGGGTCGTTGTGCTCTATGCCGGCGGCATCGTCGAGCAGGCGGGCGTCAACGACATCTTCGATGCGGCGGCCCATCCCTATACGCGTGGCCTGCTCGGCGCCATCGGGCAGCTCAACAGCGGTACGCGAGATCGTCTCGCCGAGATTCCTGGAAACGTGCCGAGCCCGGCCTCGCTCGGCACCGGCTGCGCTTTCCACCAGCGTTGCGGCGTCGCTATGCCGATCTGTCAGTCGAAAATGCCGTTGTTGTCGGGCGCAGGGGAGCACCAGGCCGCTTGCTGGCTCGGCAAGGCCGGGGCGGAGGTGCTCGCATGAGCGCCGTGCTCGAAGTCTCCGGCCTGACCCAAATCTTCACCTCGCAGAAGGGGCCGTTCGGCCTGTTCGGCCGGCGCGAGCTGCGCGCGGTCGACGACGTCAGTTTCGCGGTCGCGCGTGGACGCACCTTCTGTCTCGTCGGCGAAAGCGGCTGCGGCAAGACCACGATCGGCCGCATGGTGGTGCGCCTGTTGAAGCCGACGGCGGGCTCCGTCCGCATCAACGGCGAAGACTTCGGCAGTCTCGCCGGTGAGACGCTGCGAAAGAAACGCCAGCAGGTGCAGATGGTGTTCCAGGATCCGTTCGCCTGTCTCAACTCGCGCATGACGGCGGCAGAGATCGTCGAAGAGCCCTTGCAGAATTTCGGCATCGGTGATGCCGTGACGCGGCGGCGCAAGGTCGCGCGCCTGTTCGACCAGGTCGGTCTGCCCCAACATTTTCACGCGCGCCTGCCGCATCATTTGTCGGGTGGACAGCGGCAGCGCCTCGGCATCGCGCGGGCACTTGCGGCCGATCCCGCGCTGATCGTTGCCGACGAGGCGGTCGCGGCCCTCGACGTGTCGATCCGCTCGCAGATCCTCAATCTGCTGAAGGACGTGCAGCGTGAGATCGGGATCTCCTATCTCTTCATCTCGCACGATCTTGCCGTGGTGCGTTACCTCGCCGACGACGTTGCAGTGATGTATCTTGGCGCCATCGTCGAGCAGGGACCGGCGGAGGCCGTGTTCGCCGCACCGGCGCATCCCTATACGCGCGCATTGATCGATTCCGTCCCCGCGGTTCATCCGCGCAACAGGCGCCGCCGCGTCGCTCTCGAAGGCGAAGTGCCGAGCGCCGCCGCGCTGCCGTCCGGCTGTCGCTTCCGGACGCGCTGTCCGTTCGCCACGGATCTGTGCGCGCAGAAGACGCCGGCGATGACCGAGATCGCGCCCGGCCATGCCGTCGCCTGCCATCACGCGCAATCGCTGCCACGCTTCGACGCTCCGCGTCCAGGTGCGGCGGCTACCAACGCCGTCACCTAAAACAGTAACTGGGAGGAGTAACAAGAATGAAGCGGCCGAACAGATTGCTTGCCGTCATGGTTACGGCGGGCTTGCTGGGCACGATGTCGTCAGCCCTTGCCGAGACGGTGCTGAAGATCCGCCCCTTTGGCGATCTCAAGCAAATCGATCCTGTCATCACGTCCGACTACATGGTCCGCAACCACGGCTATATGGTCTACGATACGCTGTTCTCGCTCGACGAGAAGCTGGTCGCGCAGCCGCAGATGCTCGAAGCCTTCACGGTCAGCGGCGATCAGCTCAGCTATACTTTCACGCTGCGCGGCGGCCTGACGTTCAACAACGGCCAGCCCGTCACCGCTGAAGACGCGGTGGCTTCGCTGAAGCGCTGGTGGCAGCGCGATGGCCTTGGCCAGCAGCTCGCCGCCGTCAGCGACAGTCTGACGGTCAAGGATGACAAGACTTTCGAGCTGAAGCTCAAGCGTCCCTGGGGCCTGGTGATCGAAGCGCTGTCCAAGCCGAGCTCCAACGTGCCCTTCATCATGCCGAAGTCGATCGCAGCGACGCCGGCCGACACCGCCATCACGGATGCGACCGGCTCCGGTCCCTTCATCATGAAGAAGGACGAGTGGGTCCCGGGCTCCAAGGTCGTCTACGTCAAGAACCTCGGCTACAAGCCGCGCCAGGAGCCGGCGAGCGGGCTTGCCGGCAGCAAGCTCGCCAAGGTCGATCGCGTCGAATGGCATTACATTCCCGACGCGCAGACCGCGCTCAATGCGCTGCAGGCCGGTGAGATCGACATTTTCGAGGAAGTGCCACCGGACTTTTTGCCAACCCTCGCCGGCAATGCCGACATCAAGACCATGCCGCAGGACACGCTTGGCATGCAGATGGTGTTCCGCATGAACACCTCGGTGCCGCCGTTCAACAACCAGAAAGTTCGGCAGGCGATCAGCTACATGATCGACCAGGAGAAGTTCGCTCGCGCGTATGTCAGCGATCCAATGCTCTACAAAAACTGCCTGAGCTTCTACATGTGCTCGTCGCCCTACTTCACTGCCGACGGCTGGGTGAAGCCGGATATCGAGAAGGCCAAGAAGCTGATCGCCGAGAGCGGCTATGACGGCACGCCGGTTGTGGTGCTGCATGCGACCGAGAGCGGCCCGACCAACACGTTCAGCCTCGTCGCTGAGCAACTGATGCGGCAGATCGGCCTCAAGGTCGAACCGCAGGCGATGGATTGGGGCACTCTGGTTGGGCGCCGGGCGTCGAAGGAAACGGTCGACAAGGGCGGCTGGTCGCTGTTCATGTCGGGGCCGACGGGCGCGGACATGTTCGAGCCGGTCGGACACCTTGGTCTGCGCGCCAATTGCGACAAGGCCTGGTTCGGCTGGCCTTGCGACGAGCAGATCGAGAAGCTGCGCAGCGAGTTTGCGCTGGCAACCGCCCCCGAGCAGAAAAAGAAGATCGCCACTGACCTCCAGCTCCGGGCCGTCGATTACGTGCCCTATTGGCCGGCGGCGCAGCTCTATCTGGTGCGGGCCGTGCGCGGCAATGTCGATGGCATCGTGAAGGCCGCCGTGCCGGTGTATTGGAACATCACGAAGAAGTAGCTGAAACGGCCGGGCATCGCGTTCGCGATGGCCCGGCCGAAAACTGTTAGCCGCCGGCGAGTGCCTGCCTGACCTCGGCGACAGTGGCCGGTTCGCCGCCGTGCTTGCACACCATCTGTACGGCGTCCTCGACCAGCCTGAGATTGGTCGCGGTTGAGCCCAGCAGCGCATCCTCCAGCCCAACGCGGATATGGCCGCCGCGCGCCACGGTCTCGCCAATCAGCGGCGCGACGTCGACGCCGAGGCCGGACACCATCCAGGGGGCGCCGGCCGCTTCCTCCTCCGCCAGCGTGACGAGCGCCGCGAGGCCATAAGGCTTAGGCGGAAAGCAGAACGCGAACTGCTGCGAGAACATGAAGCGGTAGATCGGCGTCTTCACGCCGCTCGCGCGGGCAAGCGCTGCGCCGGCGCGGATGAAGCCAGGCTCGTAGATGGCGAAGGCGGGGTGGATACCGTGGCGTTTGGCAACCGCAAGCCCATGCCGGATATGGGTCTCCGGATTGAGATAGGTCTCCGCCGGCTTTGCCTGTGCTGTGGTCGCAGTCAGCGTGAAGTTGACGCTGCCGGGATCGACCACTGCGAATTCGAGCAGCCCGCGTTCGGCCAGCGCCTCGATATGGGCGAAGCGCGCTATGGGGTCTGCGACATTGCCGCGCGTATCTAGACCGGGGATGGATGGGTAGACGGGCACGTCGACCTTGGCACGAATGCCCTCGATGATGCGCGCATATACCTGCCAGTCGAAGGTTTGCGGTCCGCCGCCGTCATAGGCGTGCGCATGGACGATTGCCGCGCCGGCCTGGGCGCAGGCGATGCCCTCGGCGATGATCGCATCAATCGTATCGGGAATGCCGGGCTGATGCGCGCGGCTCCAGGGCCCGTTCAATGCCGCCTCGATCCAGACTTTGTGCATGGCGCGCCTCCCTCATCCGCCGAACGCGCGGTGTTTGTCTTGGAAGACAATATCACGCACGCCGCACGAGGTCAGTGCCGTCAGGCGGGTGATGCCGTCCATGCTCTGCGCGCTGCTTGGGGTGCTGTTGGTCTCTGTGACCCGCGCCCATGTCGCTCCAGTGCCGCTCGGGAGCCCTGCCTCGCGCCCCGTGAACACTGCAATCGCCGCATATGCTCATCAGCAAGCCGTCTTCCGGGTTCTCATCGCGGGCCGCATCGGATATTCGATGGCTCCATGGACAAGGCAACATCTGAAGGCGGTCACGAAGCGGTCACCGGCACAGCGCCGTCTGCTGCCGGCTGGCTCGGCGCGATTGCGTTGATCGGCTTCATCCTGGTGGCGACCGCGCAGGCCTCCAATCAGATTTTGGCGCGCGGGCTTGCCGGCTCGGTCCCGCCCTTCGCGCTTGCCTTCTTTGGAGCATCGTCGCCATCGGGCTTGCGCCGATCGCGCTTGCGGAAGTTCGCGCTGGCCGCGTGCCGCTGGCTAAGAACATCTGGCCGACCCTCGCCGCGGGCTGGTATGTTCCTCTGCGGCGGTCCCGTCTATGCCGCGGGCGTGTCGACGACGGCGATCCACATCGCGCTGATCACGGCGCTGTCGCCGATCACAGTGCTGCCGATCTCATCCGCACTCGGCATGGAGCATATTGGCCCGCTGCAATGGCTCGGCACGGCGCTCGCGCTTTCCGGCGCGCTGCTCATCATCTCCGGTGGGCATCCGGAGACTCTGATCGAGCTGGAGACCGCGTCGGGCGACGGCCTGGTCGTGATCGCGATGCTCGGCTGGTCAGGCTACACGCTGTTGCAATCTCGCGCCGCGCCAAAGGCATCCTTGCTTGCACGCATCAGCATGTTCTCGGCCGCCGGCGCCTTGTTCTCGCTACCACCAGCGGTCATGGAGATGTGGACCATGCCTGCACAGGTTTTCAGCACCAAGGCGCTTTCGGCCTACGTCTTCGCCGGGATCGTGCCCGGCCTGCTCGCCTATGCCGGTTTTGCCTGGCTCGGCGGCAAGTTCGGCTCGGTGCGGACCTCTTGGTGCTCTATATCGGGCCGATTGCGAGCGCTCTGTTGTCGTTCGTGATCCTCGGCGAACCGCCGAGGCCGATCCATTTCCTCGGGGGCCTGCTTATCCTGGGCGGTGTCTGGGCGAGCCTGCGCCGTTAGTTCCATTCACAAGCGCGGCGGTTCACGTGCAGGAACCAACCGCCTCCGCGAACATTCTGATGAAGGGTTTGCGGCGAGCCCGGCTCGCGCGCTCGTGTCAAGGATCTGAATTCGCGTCGATATTCGCCCCGGGCGATGGGGGAGCTGTGAGCACAGTCATAGAGAACTTGCTGTCGCGGAAGCAGAAGCTCGTCGAACAGCTCGAGAAGGCGCGGTCGGTCGAAGACCGCGACAGGCTCGAGAACCAGCTCGAACAGATAAACACCGCGCTGGATTTTCTGGACAGGCCCGCACCGAAAGACGCGCGATAGAAGCGCTCAGTCCACCTTCAGCGCCTCCACCTTCAAGGCCTTGGCGTATACCACCCCCGAATTGGTGATGTGCGTTGTCATCAGCGCTTCGAAGGCGGCGAACTCGCCGCGCGCGAACAGATCGAGCAGCTTGCGATGCTCGTCGAAGGATGTGCGGGTCCGCACGTCGATCGGCGAGGTCAGGTTGGTGCGAAGCGCGGCGACGCGGCCCGAAACGAGCTGGTAGGATTCGATGAGATAGCGGTTGCCGCAATGCGCGAACAGCGCCTCGTGAAAGGCGGCATCGGCGCGACCGTAGGCGATGTTGTCCCTGGCCGTGACCGCCGGCTCCATCGCCGCGATCGCCTCGCTCATCGTTGCGATCGCGCCGTCGCGATCGTGGCGGAAGGCAAGCTCGGCGGCCTTGGGCTCGAGCGCGATGCGGAAGGTGCAGAGCGCATTGAAGTCCCCGGCGCTCGGCGTGAACACGAAGCTGCCGACCTGCGGCCGGATCACCACGAGCCCTTGCGCCTGCAACTGGCCCATCGCCTCGCGCACCGGCGTGCGGCTGACGCCAAAGGAGTTCGCCACCATCTCCTCGGAGATTGCAGCGCCGAGCGCGAACTCGCCGTCGATGATGGCCTGCCGCAGCCGCTGCATCACGCGCTGAGACAGCGATCTCGGCATATCGATCTTCAGCGATCTCATCGGGGGCTCTCGCGTTTCGGCGATCAGATCACCTTGCCGGGATTGAGCAGATGATCGGGATCGAGCGCGGCCTTCAGCGTTCGCATCAGCGCGATCTCGGCATCGCCGCGGGCGTGACCCAGCCACTTCTTCTTCAGCGTACCGATGCCGTGCTCGGCGGAGACGCTGCCGCCCATCTCGCGCACGAGCCCATAGATGATCGCATCCATCGCTTCCTTCGGCTGCTGCTCGACGGAAAGGCCGGTGACCCAGGAGACGAGATGGAGATTGCCGTCGCCGATATGGCCGTAATAGACGCTCTCGCAGCCGTCGATGCCGTCGGCGAGCGCTGCCTTGCAGCGTGTGACGAACTCGTCCATGCGCGCGACCGCAAGCCCGATGTCGTAGGAGATGTGCGGCCCCAGCACCTGGCCGAACTCGGCGCAGATGTCACGCACGCGCCAGAAGCCCTGCGCCTGCGCCAGCGATTGCGCCACGGCGGCATCGACCAGCAGCCCCCGCTCCATCAGCTCTTCGAGCCAGCTCTGGAAACGCGGCGCATCGAGGCTTTCGTCGGTGCCTTGTGCCTCGACCAGCACGTAGAGGCCGTGGCCCGCCGCGACCGGCGGCTTCACGCCGGCCCGCGTCGTGATGACGTCCCAATAGTCCGGCCACATCACCTCGAATGCCGACAGCAGCGGACCGAGCCCGCTTCGCGCTGCATCCAGCAGCGCGACCACCGCCGCATAGTCCTTCAGCGCGCAGAGCGCGGCCATGGTCGAGCGCGGCTTGGGAAACAGCCGCAGCACCACGCGGGTGATGATGCCGAGCGTGCCTTCGGAACCTATGAAGAGATGCTTCAGGTCGTAGCCGGCGTTGTTCTTCATCAGCTTGTTGAGGCTGGTGATGATGGTGCCGTCGGGAAGGACCACTTCGAGGCCGAGCACCAGTTCGCGCGTCATGCCGTAGCGGATCACGCGATTGCCGCCAGCATTGGTGGAGAGATTGCCGCCGATCGCGCAGGAGCCGCGCGAGCCGAGGTCGAGCGGAAAGAAGAAGCCGGCTTCGTCGGCGGCCTTCTGGATCGTCTCCAGCGGCGTGCCTGATTTCACCGTCATCGTCGCCGAGGCGCGATCGATCTCCTCGATGCCGGTCATGCGCTCGAGCGAGATCGCGACCCAGCCCGCTTCGGGCGAGGCGCCGCGGCACAGCCCGGTCAATCCGCCCTGCGGCACGAACGGCAGATGCGCCTGCCGGCACGTAGCGATCGCGTCGGCAACACCTTGCGCATCGAGCGGGCGGATCACCGCGAGCGGCGTTTGCGGCAGGCTCGCGCTCCAGTCGTTGCAATTGCGCGCGGGCACATCGGTGCCGATGAGCACTCCGGCCGCGCCAAGCTTGTCGCGCAGGGCACCGAGCAATTGGCCGGGATGTCCGGTCGGGGTCACCATTTCCATGCGCGACCTCCTCAAGATCTGGCTGCGCCTGCTGGGCGCCCATAGGGGCTGAGATTTGCCTCTATCTTGTATGTAAGGTACAAGATGAAAAGTAAAGCAAAAACAAGGCTTGGGGAAGCGCAAAAGATCATTATGGATCAGGCGCTTAGTCCGAAGCGACAGCAGGGGATGGTGCGATGACGGAGGCAATTCGCGGGTTCTGGGTGGCATCGGCGACGCCGCTGGCGATGGACGGCAGCGTGGATTCCGCAAGGCTCGCCGCCCACGCCAAGCAGCTCTTCGGCAAGGGCGTCGACGGTGTCGTGCTGTTCGGCACCACCGGCGAGGGCACCTCCTTCAATGTCACCGAACGCGTCGCGACCATCGAGGCTGTCCTCAAGGCCGGCGTCGCGCCGGAACGTATTGGGGTCGGCGGCGGCTTTCCCGCCATCAGTGACAGCGTCGTGCTGACGCGCGCCGTGCTCGGCCTCGGCCTGCGACACGTACTGTTGCTGCCGCCCTACTTCGATCGCTCCGTCACGCCGGAGGGCATCGAGGATGCCTTTGCCGCGATCATCGATGGCGTCGCCGATGAACGCCTGCGCGCCTCGCTCTATCATATCCCGCAGGTCTCAGGCGTTGCGATCCCGACGACTGTCGCCGCGAATCTGCGCAAGCGCTACGGCAAGCTGGTCGCGGGTCTGAAAGACTCGAGCGGTGACTTCAAGCAGTTCCAGGCGTTCCGAGCCGCCGCTCCCGAGCTCGCCATCACCGTCGGCAACGAAGCCGATATCACCCGCGCGATCGCCGCTGGTGGGGCCGGCACCATCTGCGGCATGGCCAATGTCATGCCCGCGCTGGTCAAGGGCATGATCGACGGCAAGGATGTCGAAGCGCGCATGCAAGCCGCGATCGATGTTGTGGTGAAGACGCCATCCTTCCTTGCGACGCTGAAGGCGATCCTGGCGGCGCAGACCGGCGATCGCGCGTGGCTGCGCGTGCGGCCGCCGCTCCGCGCGCTGACCGATGGCACGGCGCTCAAGCGGAAGCTTGACGAACTGATGGCACCTGCCATCGCGTGAGATCGCGGCAAACGCCTCGACAGGTTGCAGTGAAGTCGCGTGCAGAATGTCGCGGCTTGCGTGGCGCGGTTCTGGGTTGGCCCGGCAAGCTCGCGTTCATGACCGCCGCGGCGCTGATGCCGCTATTCTCCGCCACTGGCATCCTGCTCTATCTGTCGCTCCGCAAGCTGCGGCGCCTGGCGCAGAGCTCGAGCGACTCGTTCCGGGCGAGTGAGCGCGAGGCCGGTTCGACCGCTCAGTAGTCCCCAAGCGGCTCCTCGCGGGGGCGCAACGAAGCGCATGCCGCGCGGCGGACAAGAAGTACTTGTCTTAGGTTTCGTGAAATTGTTCGATCTTTGCAATACACGCTAGGGTCGCGGTGGTCTGGATGGCGCTATCCGAACGAGATGAGATCGAAGAAACGGCACTCCCTGCCGTGCTTGTTAGACGCAGTGACCTGCCCGTGCCGCTTACGCACCCGGCGCGCAGTTTCTTCGGCGGCCTCCCCAGGTTGCCCCCGCAACTCGAGTGGCCGACGGCGGAGGTCACAGCGAATCAGACGTTGGAGACAGTTGCGCTCACCTTCGTGGCCCAGATCGACCTGGCCGAAGTGCCTGGCGCTAAATGGTCGCCGCTTCCGAAGCGAGGCACGCTCTATTTCTTCTGCAGTTCGGTATTCGTTGGCGAAGGGCATCCACCGTGTCGCGTCCTCTATAGTGATACAGCTGGTGATACGTATGCCGACCGTGCCCCACCGCCGGATCTGATGCCGCTCGCCGGCACCGACGGTGACGCCCAGGTCAAGTGGCTCGATCCAGCCCTCGATTTTCATTCCAAGGTCGAGTTCAAGTACCCACTTTCTTTCCGGCCGTTCCGCGACTTCCTCTTCTCCGAGGATGCCGTGGGCGGTGAGCTCATGATCGAGGAACTATGTAAGGCGTTGGGCCCGGGCGAGCCGAAGGAACTGGATCTGCTTCAATTTAGAAGTGAGTCCGAATATGAGAAAGATGAGCATTGGCCCTTCAACTGGCTCCTGATCGCCTATGTAGTTCGATCGGTGTTGTCGCACGTGCAGCGCGATCTAACACCTGGGTCCTATTACAAGCCGCTCATCGACGAGGCAGCCGTGGAATTGAAGCGCCTTCGCGTCGGTGCAATCGGGTGGCTTGAGCGTTGTCGGGCGCTGACCCCAATGGATGATGTCGATGCGGATACAAAAGCGACCTTCAGGTCCTGGTGGCTCGACGTCGCGCAGGCCTACAAGAAGATGAAGGGGCAGGTATCCACGTACACGAGCGAGATCTCGGCGGACCTAGGCAATGCCATCAACCATACGGTCCGCTGCATGGCCGCCAAGGACGTCGATATTCGCGACGACGCCCCGCTCAGCTATCTTGTGAACCTCGCGCGGCAGAACCGCTGGAAGACTCCGACCGCGAAAGATGGGCAATACCGTCATTTCAGCACGGCGCTTCACCAGATGCTGGGATATGGCAGCGGTCCGCAAGATGCGACGGAGGAGCATTCGGAGGACATTTTATTGCTCCAGATACAAGGCGATCTCGCATTTTTTGATTGGCACTCCAACATCGGGTGTGTCCTTCATTTTTGGATCGATCCGGATGCCCTCGCGGAGCTCGACTTTTCGCAGGCTGTCGCCACATACGAATGCGACTAGCGTAATGTCCGAACGGTGAGATTGCGAACGCGCCAAGGGCGCCGAGCATCGCATCCCCCTCGATTTGGCCATGTCCGAGAGGGCCGCCGCCTTTTCCCCTACTCGTTGGCATGGCTAGCCAACGTCACGACAATCGTTCAAAAGCTCTTGGCCGTTTTCCCGGGGTTCGCGCCATGAAGTTTCCGACCGTCACCTCCGCCGATATTCGCCGCGCACTGCTCCTACGCCAGGAGATCGCGCTGCTTGATCTCAGATCCGAGGCCGCCTACGCCACCGGCCATCCCCTGTTCGCGGCCAATATGGCCGTCAACCGGATTGCGATCGAAGCCGAGGTGAGGCTGCCGCGCAAGGATGTGCCGGTCGTGCTCTATGATGACGGCGAGGGGCTGGTGGCCGCTGGCGCAGAGCGTCTTGCGGGTCTCGGTTACACCAACGTCCGCGCACTCGACGGCGGGCTGAAGGCCTGGCGCGCCGCCGGCTACGAGGTGTTCGAGGACGTCAATTCCTACTCCAAGGCCTTTGGCGAGCTGGTCGAGGCGCGCCGTCATACACCCTCGTTCAGTGCCGACGAGGTCGCAAAGCTCATCGCGGACAAGGCCAACATCGCCATCCTCGACGTCCGCCGCTTCGACGAATACGCGACCATGAACATTCCGGGCTCGGTGAGTGTGCCGGGCGCGGAACTGGTGCTGCGGGCGGGGCAGGCCGCGCCAGATCCCGATACGACGATCATCGTCAATTGCGCCGGTCGCACCCGCTCGATCATCGGCACGCAGTCGCTGATCAATGCCGGCGTACCCAACAAGGTGCGGGCGCTGCGCAACGGCACGATCGGCTGGACGCTGGCGCGGCACACGCTCGATCACGGCGCTGATAGGCGCGGCGCGGTCGGACCGTTCGAGGGCGGCCCTGCCAATGCGCGCGACGTCGCCTATCGCGCCGGTGTTCGTCATATCGGCGCGAACGAGATGTCCGCGCTTCTCACTGAGACCGATCGCACGCTGTATCGCTTCGACGTGCGCGACGCGGAGGAATATGCGGCCGGTCATTTCCCCGGGTTCCGCCATTATCCGGGCGGCCAGCTCGTCCAGGAGACCGACATGGCCGCGCCGGTGTGCGGTGCGCGCATCGTCCTGACCGACGACAAGGGTGTGCGTGCTGACATGACGGCGTCCTGGCTCGCGCAAATGGGCTGGGATGTTTTTGTGCTGGAAGGCGGCTATGACGCCTCGCTCGAAGTCGGGCCACCGCTCGTCCTTCCGAAGCTGGATCCGGCGCATCGCTATCGCCGTCCCTACGAGGGGACCGAGGTCGCCGAGCGCGCGATGCAGGCTTATCTCGACTGGGAATATGGCCTGGTCGAACAGCTCCGCCGTGACGGCACGCACGGGTTTTACGTGATCTGACTACCGCCCGGCCATCTTCTCCCCATATCCAAACCCTATTGTGCTGCGCTTCATCCGCGGTCTATGAGCTGCGGCAAAGCCGCCATTGATGGAGATTCTATGTCAGCCCCAGGCCAAGGCCCCGAGCGGAATGCGAAGGCGCTGCTGCTCGAAGGCGTCAACGACAGCGCCGTGGACCTTTTCAGGAGCGCGGGTTTCAATAATGTCGAGCGGCTGACCAAGGCGCTCGACGGCGAGGCGCTGCGGCAGGCGGTGAAGGGCGTATCGCTGCTCGGCATCCGCTCGCGCACCCAGATCACCGATGAGGTGCTCGCGGCCGCCGACCAACTTCTCGCGGTCGGCTGCTTCAGTGTCGGTACCAACCAGGTCGATCTCCTGGCGGCGCGCAAGCGCGGCATTCCCGTGTTCAACGCGCCGTTCTCCAATACGCGCAGCGTCGCCGAGCTCGTCATCGGCGAGATCGTGATGCTGCTGCGGAAGATATTCCCGCGCTCGGTGTCGGCCCATGGAGGCGGCTGGGACAAATCGGCGACCGGCAGCCGCGAGGTGCGCGGCCGCACGCTCGGTATTATCGGCTACGGCAATATCGGCTCGCAGCTCTCCACGCTGGCGGAAGCGATGGGCATGCGGGTTATCTACTTTGATCGCACCGACAAGCTCCGTCACGGCAACACCGAGCCTGTCGAGAAGCTGGAAGAGCTGCTGGCGCAGAGCGACGTCGTCAGCCTGCATGTGCCCGAGACCCCCGAGACCGCCGGCATGATCGGCGAGAAGGAGCTGCGGGCGATGAAGCCGGGCTCGTTCCTGATCAACAACAGCCGCGGCACCGTCGTCGATCTCGATGCACTCGCGGGCGCCCTGCGCGACGGTCACATCGCCGGCGCGGCCATCGACGTGTTTCCGGTCGAGCCGTCCTCGAACGCGGACCGCTTCAAGAGCCCGGTGCAGGGGCTCGGCAACGTCATCCTGACCCCGCATATCGGTGGCTCGACCGAGGAGGCGCAGGAGCGGATCGGCGGCGAGGTGGCGCGCAAGCTCGTCGACTATTTCATCACCGGCTCGACCATGGGTGCGGTGAATTTCCCGGAAGTGCAGTTGCATCTGCGCCCCTCAGGCGCGCGCTTCAGCCATGTCCACCGCAATGTGCCGGGCATGCTGCGGCGGCTCAACGAGGTCTTCCTCGAGCGCGACATCAATATCGCCGCGCAATATCTGGAGACGGCCGGCGACCTCGGCTACGTCGTGCTCGACGCTGACCTCGGCGGCCAGGATTCGGCAACGCTGCTCCGGCAGATCCGCAGCCTCGAAGGTACGGTCGGCGCGCGGCTCGTGTTCGAGCACTAGGCCCATCACGTTGCGGTTGCATCTCGCGGCCATAGCTCGCTACACTGCTGTCATTCTCGGCGTGCTATAAATCGCGTCGAGTTTGAGCTTCAGTTGGGTGGGTGCCGATGGAACGGGACGCCGTACTGATCGATCTCGCACTTCAGGGCGGTGGCTCGCACGGCGCGTTCACTTGGGGCGTGCTTGACCGCCTGCTCGAGGAAAAGTGGCTCACAATCGCCGCGATCTCCGGAACGTCCGCCGGTGCGATGAACGCGGCCGTGCTGGCGCACGGATGGACAGTGGGCGGCGCGGAGGGCGCGCGCGACGCGCTTGATCAGTACTGGCGGAGAGTCTCCCGGGCCGCGGCCTTCAGCCCGCTGCAGCGCTCGCCGCTCGATCGGCTAATGGGCCGCTGGACGCTCGATACGTCGCCGGCCTACATCCTCACCGACCTCATGTCGCGGGTGCTCTCGCCCTACGACCTCAATCCGACCGGTTACAATCCGCTGCGCGCTGTACTGGCCGAGAGCATCGATTTCGAGCGCCTCGCGCACTCATCGATCAAGCTGTTCGTCACCGCGACGAGCGTGCGGACCGGGCGCGGCCGCATCTTCCGCAATCCGGAGATCACCGCCGACGTCCTGCTGGCATCGGCCTGCCTGCCGACCATGTTCCGCGCGATTGAGATCGACGGCGAGCTCTATTGGGATGGTGGCTTCGCCGGCAACCCGACGATCACGCCGCTGGTGCGCGAAAGCGGCGCCTACGACACCATTCTCGTCCAGATCAATCCGGCCGAACGGCCGGAGGAGCCGCGCACGGCGGCTGAGATCCTCAACCGGCTCAACGAGATCTCCTTCAATTCGCCGCTGATGAAGGAGTTGCGCATGATCGCGCTGCTGCGCCAGGCCGCCGATCCCGGCAGCGGCGAGGGCGCGCGTTGGGCGAAGATGCGGACGCACCGGATCAAGAGCGATATGCTGGCGAAGTTCGGCGCATCGTCAAAACTCAATGCGGAATGGGAATTCGTCTCGATGCTCCGGACCGAGGGCCGGCTCGCGGCCGAGGCATTTCTCGCCGAGCACGGCGCCGATATCGGCCAGCGCTCGACCGCGGATCTCGATGTCCTGCTGTCGGAGTGCTGAGGTATGGGTCTTCTCGGCCTTCTCGTCGGGCTCGGACTGCTGGTGGCGTTTGCCTTTCGGGGCTGGAGCGTTCTACTGCTGGCGCCTTTCGCCGCGCTTGTCGCCGCGCTTTTCGGCGGCGAGCCGCTGCTCGCAAATCTGACGCAGGTCTTCATGGCAAGTGCCGCCGGTTTCCTGGCGCAGTTCTTCCCGATCTTCCTGCTCGGCGCTGTCTTCGGCAAGCTGATGGACGACAGTGGGGCGGTGACGTCGGTTGCGGGATTCATGGCGGAGCAGCTGGGCGAGCGTCGCGTGGTTCTCGCAGTCGTGCTGGCCGGCGCGGCGGTGACCTACGGAGGCGTCAGCCTGTTCGTCGCGTTCTTCGTCATCGTGCCGATGGCGCGTTCCCTGTTTCGTGCGGCCGCAATCCCGCGCCGGTTGATTCCGGCGGCCGTCGTGCTGGGCACCTCGACCTTCACCATGTCGGCGCTGCCGGGCACGCCGTCGATCCAGAACGCGATCCCGATGCCGTTCTTCGGCACGACGCCGTTTGCCGCGCCGGGTCTCGGCATCCTTGCCTCCCTCGTCATGCTCGCGACGGGATTGTGGTGGCTGGGCCGGGCCGAAGCGGCGGCCCGCCGCGCCGGGGAAGGCTATGGCGACGAGGACGGGGAGGATGCGACTGAGCGTGCAGCCGCCGATGAACTCGTGCGCGAGCGCGCGACGACGGCGCGGGAGTTCGACCCGGCCGAGCTGCAGCACGGACATCGCAGTAGCGCGCCGTCGCCGATCGTGAGCGCCATCGTGCCGCTGGTCGTCGTCGTCGCCGTCAATCTCCTGATGTCGCTCGTGGTTCTGCCGCGGCTCGACGTCTCCTATCTTGCCGAGCAGCGCTTCGGCAACACGTCGCTGGCCGCGGTTGCGGGCGTGTGGTCGGTTGTGGTGGCGCTGGCTGCAGCGATTCTCACGACCATCGTGCTGAATTGGTCCCGGTTGCCGGCATTGCGGCAGAGCATGGATGCCGGCGCCAATGCATCGGTACTGCCGGCGCTGAGCGTCGCGAGCCTGGTCGGCTTCGGTGCGGTCGTCGCCGCGCTGCCGGCCTTCACGGTGGTGCGCGATTGGGTGCTCGCGATCGAAGGCGGTCCGCTGGTGTCACTGGCGGTGGCAACCAACATCCTGGCCGCGTTGACCGGCTCCGCATCGGGCGGCCTGACCATCGCGCTCGACGCGCTCGGTCAGACCTATGTCGAGCTTGCCTCGCGCACCGGGATCGACCTCGCGCTGATGCATCGCGTTGCGGTGATCGGCTCCGGCACGCTGGATATCCTGCCGCACAATGGCGCCGTGGTGAGCCTGCTTGCGATCTGCGGCCTGACCCATCGCGACAGCTATTTCGACATCGTGATGGTGGGCATCGTGTCGTCGCTGTTGGCGCTGGTCGTCGTGATCGGCGTCGGCAGCTTGCTGGGATCGTTCTGACCAGGCACGGATGTCCTTCGTTGACGGGGCGGCGAAGGTCGCATTGAATGCGGCCGCCTGCTGGATCAGGCGAGAACAGAAAAAGGGTGGAAACGATGGCGCGTACGGGTGCAGGACTGTGTGTGTTGCTCGCGGTCGCGATGACCACACTTGGCACGAACGCCGTGTCCGCGGCGACGCTTCCGGAAGATGCCGATACGGTCTGCAAGGGCCTCAATAGCGGCGCCGACGCCGTGAAGATCGATTCCGCGACCCTGCAGGCGCCGTCGCAGCTCGCTGTTGCGGAGCGTGGGCCGACGCCGTCGGGGCGCATCACGCCCGCCAATCACGGCTTCTGCAAGGTGCTCGGCCATATCGACCCTGTCGCCCCCAAGGCGCCACCGATCAAATTCCAGGTCAATCTTCCTGTCGAGTGGAACGGTCGCTCGGTGCAATATGGCGGTGGCGGCTTCAACGGCGTGCTCATCACCGGCCTTGGCCTGCCGCCCGCCTATCCCTACGACAAGCCGTCGCCGCTGGCGCGCGGCTTCGTCACCTACGGCACCGATTCCGGCCACGAGTCCAAGCCGGGCGAACCGCCGCAGCTCTTCGCGCTCAATGACGAAGCCTTCGAGAATTTCGCCCATCGTGCCTACAAGAAGGTGCGCGATGCGGCTGTTGCGCTGATGGAGCGCGCCTACGGCAAGAAGCCGGAAAAGATGTACTTCATGGGCTCGTCCGAAGGCGGCCGCGAAGGCCTGACCATGGCGCAGCGCTATCCCGACGATTTCGATGGCATCTTTGCCCGCGTGCCCGTGATCAACTGGGTCGGCTTGCAGCATGCCGGCACGCGCTCCGGCCTTGCGACGATGGGCGCTGGCTGGATCAATCCGGCGCAGGTGAAGCTCGTGGCCGATGCAGTGCGGGCGGCTTGCGACAAGGCCGACGGCTCCGATGATGCGCTGGTGCAGGATCCCGTGGCCTGCAAGGCGGCGTTCAAGGTCGAGACGCTGCGCTGCGCCAATGGCCAGAGCAGCGATCAGTGTCTGACGGACGCGCAGATCAAGGCGGTCGACACCCTGCATTCGAGCTACAAATTTCCGTTCGCGCTCGCCAACGGTCTCGACGACTATCCGGGCTGGGGCGTGTCGGGCGAGGACACGCCGGCGATCGGGCCGACCGGCGGCTGGA